>JALZJC010000038.1 GCA_030859945.1 Actinomycetota bacterium
TGAGCTTGTTGGCCTTCTCCTTGGAATAGCCGAACAGCTTCTGGAACACGAAGGCCACGTAGGACATCAAGTTGATGGGATCGTTCCAGACGATGACGACCCACGGCCTGTCGGTGACGGCGACGTCGTCGGTGGTGGGCTCGTCGGCCTCGACCGGTGCGGTGGTGAGGGTCATCTCGCTCCGTCGATCGAGGCGCTGAAGACCTCCGGCCGGCCATCCGCCTCAGCCTCTGCCCGTCCCTCGTGCTCGGACTGTGCCGTCCGGCCGTGCCCGAGGCCCAAGCCGAAGCGCACGGCGGTGGCCCAGAGGGCGGTGGCGCCGGCGATGTGAGCGCCCACCAGCAGCACCGGCACGCCGGTGAAGTACTGGAGGTAGCCGATGCCGGCCTGGGCCACCACCACGCCCAGCAGGATCCGAGCCTGACGGCGGACCTCCATGGGGCTCGGACCGCGCACGAGCAGGAAGAGCATCGTGGCCACCATGGTCACCAGGAGCATGGCGGCCGCGCCGTGGAGCTGGGCGGCACGGTGGAGGGGGACGTCGAGCCGTTCGACGTCCTCGTCACCACCGTGGGGCCCGGCCGCCGTCACCACGGTGCCGAGGAACACCACCAGGGCAGTGGTGGCCAGGATCACGCTCCCGAGACGCCGGATGTCGGGACCGACCGTCGGAGGCGGGGGCGCGCCGGCCGGCGGCTGCGAGGGCCGGGGCGGCTCACCGGCCCGCCAGTGCAGCACCACGGCGTTGCCCAGGATGACCATCGACAGGAGGAAGTGGGCCATCACGAACGGCGGCCTGAGCTCGAACAGCACCGTGAGGCCCCCGAGCACGATCTGGCCGATCACACCTCCCACCAGGCCCACCGAGAGCCACACCAGGTCCCGCCGCCGGGGTTGGCGCAGGAGCGAGCCGAGCACGGCCAGGATCACGGCCACGGACACCAGGCCGGTGATGGAGCGGTTCACGAACTCCACCAGGGCGTGGTACTCGAGCGGGGCAACCAGTCGGCCTTGGTCACAGTTGGGCCAGTCGGGGCATCCCAAACCCGAGCCGGTGAGTCGCACGGCGCCCCCGGTGACGATGATGAACGCCAGCGAGAGCAGGGCCACGAGCGTTACCCTCTGGTAGGCGCTGGGGGAGAGAGTGGGGGCGCGCACGGCTCTGCATCGTAAACGCTGTCGCCTGGCGGAAGGCCTCTCGGGCGGTCCGCTTTGTCGCCGGCCCGCGGCCAGCCGTAATGTTCGCTCGATGACCGTGTCGACGCTGACCCGCACCCGCTCCCGGGTGTCGGCCTACGTCGCCCTCACCAAACCCCGGATCATCGAGCTCCTGCTCGTGACCACCCTCCCCACCATGGTCGTGGCGGCGCGGGGCCTGCCGCCGGCGTGGCTGATGGCGGCCACCCTCCTCGGTGGCACCCTCGCAGCCGCCGGAGCCAACGTCTTCAACATGTACGTCGACCGGGACATCGACGCCATCATGCGCCGGACCCGCGGGCGGCCCCTGGTGACCGGCGAGGTGGAGCCCGGCCATGCGCTGGCCTTCGCCGTCGTCCTCGAGACGCTGGCCTTCCTGGAGCTGTGGGCCCTGGTTAACCTGCTGAGCGCGGTACTGGCCCTGTCGGCCACGTTGTTCTACGTATTCGTCTACTCGTTGTGGCTGAAACGCAGCTCCACGCAGAACATCGTCATCGGGGGTGCGGCAGGGGCCGTGCCCGTGCTGGTGGGATGGGCGGCGGTGACGGGGACCATCGACCTGGCGCCGGTCGTCCTGTTCGCCGTGATCTTCCTGTGGACGCCGCCGCACTTCTGGGCCCTGGCCATCCGCTACCGGGAGGACTACGCGGCCGCCGATGTGCCGATGCTCCCTGCTGTCGCGTCGCTGGGCGTCACCGCCCGCCGGGTGCTCGGTTACACGCTCGCCCTCTGGGCCTGCTCGCTCCTCTTCGCCGGAGTGGCCGGCATGGGCGTGCTCTACATTGTGGCGGCCGTGGTCCTCGGGGCGCTGTTCGCCTTCCAGGCGTGGCAGCTCCAGCGCCACCGCTCGGTGGACAGGGCGATGCGCCTGTTCTCGTACTCGATCTCCTACCTCACCTTGCTCTTCTCGGCCATGGCGCTCGATCAGTTCGTTCGCTTCCATTGACGATCACCGAGACCCGCCCCGGGGTCGCCACCGAGGCCCAGGCGCAGCCCGCACCCGCGAGGTGGGTGGGGACCGCCGACCACAAGCGCCTGGGCGTGATGTTCATGGCCGGCGCCCTGGTCTTCCTGCTCGTGGGCGCCGCGGCCGGCGCCGTGCTGCGGGCCGAGCTGGCGAGCGAGGGCGTCCAGCTGGACATCCAGTACCCCCGCCTCCTCTCCCTCCACGCCTCCGTGGCCACCCTGCTGTTCCTCCTCCCGGGCTGGATCGGGTTGGCCACGTGGCTGGTCCCTCTCCAGATCGGGGCCACCCGGCTGGCGTTCCCCCGCCTCCACGCCTTTGCCCTGTGGCTGTTCCTGATCGGGGGGACGATGCTGCTGTCGGCCTACGCCCTCGGTCGTCCCGCCGTCGACCTGGCGCTCGGGACGCCGAGGCCGGCGCCCGACCAGGGCGCCAACGTGGCCACCGGCCTGGCCGTCATGAGCATGGCGTTGGTGTCCGTCTCCACGGTCCTGGCTGCCATGAACCTGGCCGTCACCGTGCTCAAGCTTCGTCACCGGGGCCTCACCCTGCTCCGCCTGCCCCTGTTCGCCTGGGCCATGCTGGTCACCAGCCTGGCCGTCATGCTGGCCACTCCCGTGTTCCTTGGCGGGCTGGCCCTGCTCTACCTCGACCGCCACTTCGGCGGGGACCTGTTCCTCGGCGATCCAGCCGGCAGGGCGGTGTGGCGTCACAGCCTCTGGCTGTTCGGGCGGCCCGAGGCCTTCCTGGTCCTGCTCCCCGGCCTCGGAGCGGCGTGCGACATCGTGGCCACCCACGCCCGCCGGCCGCTGTTGGGCGAGGGTGGGGCCCGGCGGGCGGTGGCGTTGTTCGCCGTGCTCTCGTTCGCCACCTGGGCCGCCGGTGCAGAGGTGGCCGACGCACTGGTGCTGCCCACCTACTCCGTGCCCACTTCCCTGGTGGCCCTTCCGGTGGCCCTGGTGGCTCTGGCCCTGGTGGCCACCACTCTCAAGGGCCGTCCCCGGCTTCACGTCAGCCTCCTGTTCGTGGGGGGCTTCCTCGCTCTCACCGGCTCAGGTGTTCTTCACGCCGGGATCGCCGCCGCGGTGGGCGTGCGGAGCCAGGCCTGGTCCACGGGGCACTTGCACACCGTGGCCTTCGGGGGCCCCACGATGCTGCTCTTCGCCGCCCTGTACCACTGGGCCCCGAAGATGACCGGCCGACACCCGTCGCCCAGGATGGGTGGGGCCTGCTTCCTGGGGCTGTTCGGTGGGTTCGCCCTGCTCGGGCTCGGCAGCTACCTCCTCGGTTACGACCAGGGACCGACCCGGCTCCACGACTACCCCTTCACCTCCGGCGCCACGACCTTCAACCCCCTGGCGCTCCTGGGCGCGGCGCTGGTGGTGGCCGGGTTGGTGGCCTTCGCCGTGGACGTCCTACGGACCTGCGCCCTCCACCGTGGCGAGCAGGCCGGCGACGATCCCTACGGGGGCCTGACCCTCGAATGGGCCACGCCATCGCCTCCCCCGCCGCAGAACTTCGTGTCCCTGCCCGAGGTGCGCTCCGCCCAGCCGCTTCTGGACCTGAGGATGCCCGCGAGGAGCGACGGCCGTGGCTGACCCCGCTGTGACCGCTGGTCCCAAGGCTCTGCCCCCGGCCGGCGGGGAGCAGCCCCGCAGTCTCCTGACCATGGGTGTCCTGCTTCTGGCCGCTAGCGGCACCATGTTCTTCGGCACCCTTCTCGCCGCCTACCTCCACCTGCGAAACGTCACCGACGGGTGGCCGCCCGAGGGCGTGAGCCTCGACCTGTACCTGGGGAACCTGCTGATCATCACCATGGTCCTCTCCGCGGTGACCGTGGAATGGGCGTGCTACGCGTTGCGTCGTGACGAGCGCCGGCAGGCCTCAGCGGCTCTGGGCATCACCCTGGGCCTGGGCGTGGCCTTCTTGAACCTGCTTGTCTACAGCGCCGATCAGGCCCCCTTCGACGCCGCCAGCCATCCCTACGGCCTGGTGGTGACGGCCCTGGTCATCCTCCTCGGCATGGCCGTGGGGATTGGTGTGGCCTTCGTGACCCTGACCCTTCTCCGGGTGTCGGGCCGGCAGATCTCGCCGGCCGAGCCGGGCCAGATCCGCGCCACCGCCTGCTACTGGCACTTCACCGTCGCCGCCTCCGTGGCCGTGTGGTACGCGGTCGCCGTGCTCAAGTAGGTGCCGACGTGCTGAACCTGGCGTCCCGAGTGCTGTTGGCGTTGACGGGCCTGGCTGCTGTCGTCGCCGGGGCCTACTCGGTTGCCGGCGGCGAGCGAACGGGGGTGGTCCTGCTCAGCTCTCTGGCCGCCGCCGCCTTGGTGGGGGCCCTCAGCACGGCCGGTAACGCGGTGGTCGACGTGGCGCCTCCGGTGGCGGACGACGCTCCACCGCCGGCGCGCACTGCCGTGAGCGCGGCCGTGCCCCGGGGCAGCGCCTGGCCGGCGGCGGCAGCCGTCTCCGTGTCCGTCCTCGCCGTCGGCGCCGCCGTCGGGGTCCCCGTGGTGCTCGGTGGCCTCTTCGTCGCGTTGGTGACCACCGCCGGGTGGTTCTCACGGGCCTGGAGCGAGCACCCGAGCTGGACCAGGCCCGTGCGCAAACGCGTGAGCAGCCGGCTCCTGGCCCCGGTCGGCCTTCCAGCCGGCGGGTTCCTCCTGGCCGCCGTCATCGCCGTGAGCCTGTCCAGGGTGCTGCTGGCCATCTCCAAGGAAGCGGCCACGGTGGTGGGTTTGGTGGTGGCCGTCTCGATCCTCGTCGCCTGTGCCTGGGTGGCGTCCCGGCCCCGGCTCGGATCGTCGGTACTGGTGGCTCTGTCAGTGCTGGCGGCGGCGTCCGTGCTGGGAGCGGGCATCGCCGGGGCCATTGGGGGAGAGCGTCACTTCGAGGCCCACGAGCACGAGGAGAAGCCCCTCACCATCTCGGCCCAGGACCTCAAGTTCAGCGAGGACACCATCGCCGTCCCGGCCGGCAAGGACGTCATCCTCGAGTTCGTCAACCGCGACGAGGTCTTCCACAACGTGGCCGTCTACGACGGGACCGGACCCGACGCCAAGCCCGTCTTCAACGGTGAGGGATTCCCCGGCGATGGGGAGAGAAGCTACGAGTTCCATGCGCCGCCTCCGGGCACCTACACCTTCGTCTGTGACTTTCACCCCAACATGCAGGGCCGCTTCCTCAGCGAGGGCCAGTCCTGATGGCCCGCACCCGCCGGCTCCTCGCCAACGCGGGGACAGTGGCGACCGGCCTGCTGCTCAGCGCCTGCGGCAACACCGAGCTGCCCCAGAACGCCCTCGATCCCGAGGGCCCGGTGGCCCGCAAGCTCGACAACCTGATCGACCCCGTCTTCCTCGTCGCCGGCGTGGTGTTCGTGCTGGTGCAGGGGCTCGTCCTCTACTCGGCCATCCGCTTCCGGCGCCGCTCCGACGACGAGGCGCCACGCCAGATCCACGGGAACGCCAAGATGGAGCTGGGCTGGACCATCGCCCCCGCGGTGGTCCTGCTCCTCGTCTCCATCCCCACGGTGGCCACCATCGCCGACATCGACCGCCGCCCCGAAGGCGCTGACGTCGTCAACGTCAACGTCGTCGGCCATCAGTGGTGGTGGGAGTTCGAGTATCCCGACCGGGGAGTCGCGACCGCCAACGAGCTGCACATCCCCGCCGGCAGGCCCGTCAACCTCCAGCTCACCTCGAAGGACGTGATCCACAGCTTCTGGCCCCCGAAGCTGGCGGGCAAGCTCGACGTCGTCCCCGGCAAGGTCAACTCCATGACCATCGAGGCGGACGAGCCAGGCACCTACTTCGGCCAGTGCGCCGAGTTCTGCGGCCTGTCACACGCCGACATGGGTTTACGCGTGGTGGCCCACACCTCGGGGGACTTCGACGAGTGGGTGAGGGCCAACGCCGCCCCTGCCGAGCGACCGGTCACCGGCGAGGCCGCGGAGGGGGCGGCCATGTTCCGCCAGAAGGGCTGCGCCAGCTGCCACACGGTGAACGGCTTCGCAGCCGGCGAAGTGGGTCCCGACCTCACCCACCTCCAGCAGCGGAAGGTGTTCGCCGGCGCCACCTTCGAGCTCAACGACCAGAACCTGCGTGTGTGGTTGCGGGACCCGCCGGCCGAGAAGCCGGGCTCACGCATGCCCAACCTCGATCTGAGCGAGGATGAGATCACCAAGCTCATCGCCTACCTCGACACCCTGAAGTGACCGGAGCCGTCCCATGAGCCCTTCGCCGATGACCCCCCGACCATGACCACCGTCCTCGAACCCCCCGTCCCGGCCGCTCCTACCACTTCGGATGCCGAGGACACCGGTCTCCTGCGGCGACCCACCCAGCCTCAGGGTGTGTGGTCGTGGATCACCACCGTGGACCACAAGCGGATCGGCATCCTCTACGGGGTCACCGCATTCATGTTCTTCCTGGCCGGTGGGATCGAAGCCCTCCTGATCCGTCTCCAGCTGGCCCAGCCCAACGGCACCGTCCTCGGGGCCCAGGCCTACAACGAGGTCTTCACGATGCACGGCACCACGATGGTCTTCCTCGTCGTCATGCCGCTGTCGGCCGCGTTCTTCAACTTCGTGATGCCGCTGCAGATCGGCGCCCGGGACGTGGCCTTCCCGCGCCTCAACGCCTTCAGCTACTGGGCCTTCCTGTTCGGAGGGCTGTTCCTGTACTCGAGCTTCCTGCTCGGAGGCGCCCCCGACGGCGGCTGGTTCGGCTACGCCCCCAACACCAGCATCGTCTTCTCCCCCGGTCACGGCATCGACTTCTGGATATACGGGCTCCAGATCCTGGGGATCGCGTCCACAGTGAGCGCCGTCAACTTCATCGTGACCATGCTCAACATGCGGGCCCCCGGGATGACACTCATGCGCATGCCCGTCTTCTCGTGGATGACGCTGATCTCGTCGTTCCTGATCCTGTTCGCCATGCCGGTGATCACCATCGACCTGTTCCTTCTCTCCTTCGACCGGAACTTCGGCGCCAACTTCTTCAATCCGGAGGCCGGCGGCGATCCCGTGCTGTGGCAACACCTCTTCTGGATCTTCGGCCACCCCGAGGTGTACATCCTGATCCTCCCGGCCATGGGAATGGTGTCGGAGATACTGCCGGTGTTCTCCCGCAAACCCCTGTTCGGTTACCCGGTGATGGTCTTCTCGGGCATCGCCATCGGCTTCATGGGCTGGGGGGTGTGGGTCCACCACATGTTCGCGGTGGGCCTGGGGCCGGTGGCCGTCAGCGCCTTCTCCCTGTCCACCATGTTCATTGCCGTTCCCACGGGCGTGAAGATCTTCAACTGGATCGCCACCACCTGGAAGGGATCGCTCAAGTTCTCGACACCGATGCTCTTCGCCATGGGCTTCGTGGCCATGTTCACCATCGGTGGGCTCTCCGGGGTCACCCACGCGGTGTCGCCCCACGACCGACAGCAGACCGACACCTACTACGTGGTGGCCCACTTCCACTACGTGCTGTTCGGCGGCGCCCTGTTCGGGATCATGGGTGGCATCTACTACTGGTGGCCCAAGGTCTTCGGGGTCATGCTCAACGAACGGCTGGGAAAGCTCAACTTCTGGACGTGGTTCGTGGGCTTCAACCTCGCCTTCGGGCCCATGCACATCCTCGGCCTCCAGGGCATGCCGCGGCGCATCTACACCTACGACGAGAGCCTGGGTCTCGACCTCTGGAACATGGTGTCCACGGTGGGGGCGTTCATCATCGCCTTCTCGGTCGCCGTGTTCATGTTGAACGTCCGGCACTCGAACAAGCGCGAACGAGCTCGGGCCTCCGCTGACCCATGGGACGCCCGCACGCTGGAGTGGTCCATCCCCTCCCCGCCCCCCCATTACAACTTTGCCGAGATCCCCACCGTGCACGCCCTGGACGAGCACTGGCACCGCAAGTACACCGAAGACGACGAGGGCCGGCCGGTGCGGGTGGACGGCGCTTCGCCCGCCGACGGCCACGGCGACGGCGACGGTGGTGACGCCGACGCCGAGGGCAACGGCGACCAGAGGCACGCCGACGACCATGGGGACAATGGCCACGGCATCCACATGCCGTCGCCCTCGTACTTCCCGCTGGTGGCCGCCTTCGGCCTGCCGGTCATGGCCTACGGCATGGTCTACGGGCGCAGCTCGGGCCAGAGCTACGTGGTGACGGCGCTCGGCGCACTGATCTTGTTGGCTGGTCTGTTCGCCTGGGCCATGGAGCCCTCGGCGGAGCCGGACGAGGACGGGCGCGAGGGAGGCGAGGCAGATGCCGCCACCTCCGCCCCCGAGCCGGCCCTGGTGGCGGCAGGCAGCGCCGAGGAGCCGGTCGGCGGAGGCCAGCACGCCAGAGAGCTGGACGAAGGCTCCTCGCCTGAGGCGCCGGCCGACGGCGAGGGGTCGGCGCCCGACCAGTCGGGGAGCTGAGGGGTGGCTACCAAGGCCAGGACGCTGGCCCACGAGGAACCGGTCACACCGGCCCCGGAGCACCACCATGCGACCAACACCGGTCTGTCCAACGAGAAGCTGGCCATGTGGACCTTCCTGGGTTCGGAGTGCCTGCTCTTCGGGGCCCTGATATCCACCTACTTCCTGTACCGGGGCAGGCCGCAGGCCGGCCCAACCCCCGGGAGCCTCTACGACATCCCTTTCACCTCGGTGAGCTCTTTCGTGCTGCTCATGAGCTCGCTCACCATGGTGCTGGCCTTGGCTGCCATCCAGCGGGGGGACCTGCGCCGGTTGCGGGTCTGGCTGTTGGCCACTGCCCTCCTCGGCGCCAGCTTCATCGCCGGGCAGGTCTACGAGTTCACCTCGTTCATCCGGGAAGGCCTGACCATCAAGACCAATGTGGCCGGCAGCAGCTTCTTCACCCTCACCGGCTTCCACGGGGTGCACGTCACCCTCGGCGTCGTCATGCTGCTGTCGCTCTGGTACCTCGCACTCAGGGGCAACCTCACCCCGGAACGCTCCGAGGTGGTCGAGATCGCCGGGCTCTACTGGCACTTCGTCGACGTGGTGTGGATCGTGATCTTCACCGTCGTGTACCTGATCCCGACGTGAGGTTGAGCCCTGTGCTGAGGGAGGACGGGTGACTCAGCCCACCGTCGAAGGCGTCGACCATCCTGCTCAGGACCAGGAGGCGGAGGTCGAGCACGGCGCGCACCCCACCGAAGCCAAGTACATCAAGGTGGCTCTGGTGCTGGCCGTGATCACGGCCGTCGAGGTGGGCCTCTTCTACACGGAGTTCTCCGAAGCAGCCACCAACGCCGCCCTCATGATCCTGGCAGCCGTCAAGTTCGTGATGGTGGTGGCGTACTTCATGCACCTCAAGTTCGACAACAAGCTCCTGCGACGCCTGTTCATCACCGGGTTCGTGCTGGCCGCCTCCGTCTACGTCGCCTACTTGATGACGCTCGGGGTCTTCCTGCCGTGAGCGTTCTGGCCCACGCCGGCACGTCGCCCTGGGCGTGGCACGCCCATCCCGACGTCTGGTCCCTGGTGGCGGTCCTCGCCGTCGGCTACTGGCTGGCGCTCACCCGCCTCGGACCGTCCCACGTGAGCCCGGGTGAGAAGGTGGCCAGCCGCTTCCAAGTCGTGTCCTTCGCCCTCGGAGTGGCCGCGTTGTGGCTCCACGCCGACTACCCGATCCACGACGTCGGTGAGGGTTACCTGTTCAGCGTCCACATGTTCCAGCACATCGGCTTCACGCTGATTGCCGCCCCCCTTCTGCTCCTGGGCCTGCCATCCTGGCTCGTCCGGTGGCTGGTGCAACCCCGGGCGGTGCACTGGCTGGTGTCCAGGCTGGCCCGGCCCCTGCCCGCCGCCGTGGTCTTCAATACGGTGGTCGTGCTCACCCATTGGCCGGTGGTGATGAACGCTTCTCTCCGCTACCACGGTGTTCACCTGGTAGTGCACATGGTGATCTTCACCTCCGCCCTGCTCATGTGGTTCCCGGTCCTGAACCGCGTCCCGGAGCTGCCGACCATGGGCCATCCGGCGCGGATGGTGTACCTGTTCCTCCAGTCCGTGATCCCCACGGTGCCGGCCTCGTTCCTCACCTTCGGCCGGGGGGTGATGTACCGCTTCTACGCCGAGGCCCCCCGGGCGTTCCCCTTCTCGGCCATCGACGACCAGCAACTGGGCGGGGCGCTGATGAAGGTGTACGCGGGCGCTCTCCTGTGGGTGGCCATCGGGGTGATCTTCTTCCGCTGGTACTCCGGTGAGCAGCGGGACCGGGCACCCGACGTGCTCACGTGGGACGACGTGGAGCGGGAGCTGCAGCGCACCGAGCCGGCGCCACCCCCTCGCAGGACGGGCTCAGGACGACGCTGACGGCCTGACAGCCACTTCTCAAGGCCCCGACCGCGGCCGCCGATAGGGGGAGAGTGCGGTCCTCGCTCTGGTCGAACACTCTCGATCGACCGCCCGCCGAGCGCGAAGAGACACGCCGCTCAGGATGGCTGTGCTGGTCCCTCCAGCTCAAGGTCCTCGTTCTGGCCATGGTGGTGACCTCGCTCGGCCTGGCCGCCCTCGGGCGCCATGGCGCCGCGCTCGGAGTGGCGTTACCGGGTATCGGGCTCTCGGCCCTGGGGTCAAGGGCCAAGGGACCGAGAGTCACGCGACCCGGCAACAGGAACGCGGGCCCCTTGACCGTCGCCACCGACTTCGTCGAACCAGGCGCCTCGGAGCCAATGATCCGGGCCGTGATCGAGCGCCTTCCCGACGTGGTGATGGTTGTCCGTGAGGACGGCCGGATCCGCTACGCCAGCCCAGCCACGACACGTCTGCTCGGGCGCCCCTCCGCCTGGCTGGCCGGTCATCCGCTGGCGGCGTTCGTCCACGCCGACGATCGAGCCAAGCTGGAAGACCTGTGTGCCGTTCCCGCGGCCGAGGACGGTGACTGGCCGAGATACGCCCGGACCGACCTGCGCCTCTCGAACATCCACGGCCAATGGTTGGAGTTCGACGCCGCCGCCGCCAGCCTGGGCCAAGATCCGGACGCCGGCGGCCTCCTCGTCACGCTCCGGGACGTGAGTGAGCGCAAGGGCTTCGAGGACGAGCTTCGCACCCGCGCCCTCCACGACCCGTTGACCAGGTTGGCCAACCGGGCCTTGTTCGGCGATCACGTGCGCCATGCTCTGGCCCGCCACCGGCTCACTGACCCCCGCCCCCATGCCGTGTTGCTGGTGGACCTCGACGGATTCAAGGCCATCAACGACAGCCTGGGGCACGCCGCCGGTGATCAGGTGCTCGTCGAGTTCGCCGGGCGCCTCCGGGCCATGGTGCGCCCAGGCGACACGGCTGCTCGTCTGGGCGGGGACGAGTTCGGCGTCCTCTTGGAGAACAGCTCGCTCAGGGAAGCTGCGGTGTTCGCCCAGGAGCTGCTGGACAGCGTAAGAGGCCCGGTCACCCTCGCCGGCATGGTCGCCCTTCACGGCCAGGAGGTCTTCCTGACCGGCAGCGTCGGGGTGGCGCTGAGCGAGCCGGAACGGGACGCCGGCGAGCTGCTGCGCAACGCCGACGTGGCCATGTACGCGGCCAAGGCGGCTGGGAGAGACCGTTTCGAGGTGTTCCAGCCCGAGATGCAGGAGGCCGCGCTCAGGCGCCTCGACCTGGAGACCGCGTTGCGCCGGGCCATCGAGCACCAGGAGCTGGTCCTTCACTACCAGCCGATCGTGGCCCTCGAGACCGGTGAGGTGACCGGCGTGGAGGCCCTGGTGCGCTGGCACCACCCCGAGCGCGGACTCATCCCCCCCGCCGAGTTCATCCCGGTGGCCGAGGCCAGCGGCCTGATCAAGCCCATGGGCGTGTGGGTCCTGGAGCAGGCATGTCGCCAGGTGCGGAGCTGGCAACAGCGGTTCCCGCACCGAGCGGGGCTGCACGTCAGCGTGAACGCGTCCGCGGTCCAGATCGAGGACCCCCGGTTCCTGGAGGAGGTGCTCGACTGCCTCCAGCGCTCCGAGCTGGCGCCGGAGCACCTGACGCTGGAGATCACCGAGAGCCTGTTCATGGAGGACTTCGCCTCCATCGCCGAGAAGCTGCGGCGCCTGAAGGAGCTGGGAGTCCGGTTCGCCATGGACGACTTCGGGACCGGGTTCTCCTCGCTGAGCTACCTGCGGACTCTGCCCATCGACGTGGTGAAGATCGACAAGGCCTTCGTCGACGGTGTCACCGGGTCCACCGACCAGTCGGCCCTGGTAAGAGCCGTCATCCAGCTGGCCCACACCTTCGGCCTGCAGACCGTGGCCGAGGGAATCGAACGGGAAGACCAGCTCGTCGCCCTACAGATGCTCGGGAGCGACCTCGGCCAGGGTTACCTGTTCTCGCGCCCGCTCGACGCCCTCGGCATGGAAGCGATCTGGGAAGAGGCGGACCTTTACCGGGCGGTGACCTCCGGGGTGGCACACGGGCTACCTGCGGTGACGAGTGGTCCCGCCGATGGCGGCGCGGGGCTGCACTACCGTTCGCGCCGAGATGATCGACATCCGGTTGGTGCGGGACCAGCCCGAGCTCGTGAAGGCGGCCCTGGCTCGTAAGGGGGTGGACGGGTCCGAAGTGGAAAGAGCGGCGGAGCTCGACGCCCGCCGGCGAGAGGTCACTCGTAGACGTGACGTGATTCGGACCGAAGTCAAGGTCATCTCGAAGGCGGTCGGCGAGGCCAAGCGGGCTGGCGACGAAGAGCGGGGCACCGAGCTGGCCATGGAGAGCCGCCGGCTGGGAGACCAGGCACGGGACCTTGAGGCCGCCACCGCGGCGGTGGAAGGCGAGTTGCGAGACCTGTTGTTGTGCATCCCCAACCTGCCAGCCGAGGATGCTCCCGACGGGTCCTCCGAGGTCGACAACGTGGTGTTGCGAGTGGAGGGCTACGACCCTGAGCGCTACCAGGCCCACCAGCGGGTGCCGCACTGGGACATAGGGACCGAGCTGGGCATCCTCGATCTCGAGCGGGGCGCCAAGATCTCCGGCTCCATGTTCGTGATGTACCGGGGCGCCGGTGCGCTCCTGGTGCGAGCGCTGTGCCAGCTGGGCCTGGACCACAACGCGGACGCCTTCGAGGAGATCCGACCGCCCACCCTGGTGCGCTCGGACACTCTCACCGCCACCGGCCAGCTTCCCAAGTTCGCCGACGAGGCATATCACGTGGAGCGTGACGACCTCTGGGCCATCCCCACGGCCGAGGTTCCGCTCACGTCACTGGCGCGGGACGAGGTTCTCCCCGAGGAGGACCTGCCTGTTCGCCTCATGGCTCACACCTCGTGTTTCCGCCGGGAGGCGGGAGCCGCGGGCCGGGACACGCGCGGCCTCCTGCGGGTGCACGAGTTCGACAAGGTCGAGATCCTGGCCTACGCCGCGCCCTCCCAGGCCGCGGCCGTCCACGCCGACCTGCTGGCGAGGGCGGAGACCGTGTTGGGCAGGCTGGGACTGCCCTATCGCGTCGTCGACATCTGCACCGGTGACCTCGGCCAGCCCCATGCGCGCACATTCGACCTCGAGGTGTACGCCCCGGGATGTGACCAGTGGCTCGAGGTCTCCTCGGTGACGTGGTTCTCGGACTACCAGGCCCGGCGGGCCAACATCCGTTACCGGCCCCATGCCGAGAAGGGCACGGCGATGGTCCACACGGTCAACGGCTCGGCCCTGGCCGTTCCGAGGGTCTGGGCCGCCCTCGTGGAGACCAATCGCCAGCCGGACGGATCGGTGCTGGTTCCCGAGGTGCTGTGGAGGTACATGGGGGGCCTCGAGGTGATCTCCTCTCAGGAGCACCCGTGGAGGCGCCGCTCCCGGAGGCCCTAAGTTCGGGGCCATGACCACGGCGCAGATCGTGTTCGCCACCGCACTCGGTATCGTCGCCCTGATGGTCGTCCTCTTCGCGGCCTACGTGATCTCGTCGACGGCCTGGGGCGACCGCTGGTTCCGCAAGTGAGCCAGCCGCCGGCGAGGGAACGATGAGCCCGAGGAGCACGGTCTATCGGGGCAAGGCCGGGCAATGGGCCTTCGTGACGCACCGGGTCACCGGTTTCCTGGTCTTCGTCTTCCTGCTGCTGCACATAGTCGACGTCTCCCTCATCTCCCGCCCCAGGCTCTACGACGAGGTCCACGAGCTGTACGGCAACGTCTTGCTCCGGCTCTTCGAGGTGGGCCTGCTCTTCGCCCTCGTGTACCACTCGCTCAACGGATTGCGCATCGTGATGATCGACTTCTTTCCCGGGAGCATCAGGAACGAGAAGGCGGTGTTGTCGGTGGTGACGGTCCTCAGCCTGGTGGCGACCGTTGCGGGGGGTTACGTCATCATGAAGCCCTTCATCGACGGCAGGTTGGGGTGACGCAGGCCACCGAGGCGGCGCCCACCGCCGGCGAGCCTTCTGCCACCGGACAGAGGGCGGCTCGGCGCCCGCGCCAGGACTTCGAGACGTGGTCATGGCTGTTCATGCGCGTATCGGGCCTTGCTCTGGTGTTCCTGGCCCTCACCCACTTCGCCCTCACCCACATCGTCACCGACGTGGCCGACACCGGGTCCGGCTTCGTGGCGGAGCGCTGGGCCAATCCGCTCTGGCGGCTGTTCGACTGGGCCCTCCTGACCCTTGCCCTGTTCCACGGGCTCAACGGGTTGCGGTGGATCATCGACGACTACGTGCGAACCGCAAGCGGGCGAGCGGTGGTCAAGGCCGGGCTGTATTCTCTCTCGCTGGCGCTGTTCGCTTACGGGACCCTCACCATCCTGTTGTACTGACGGGCCGGACGTAACGGAGGCCGGTAGAGCAGACGCCCGACCTCGCTCGAGAAGTGGGCTTGGTGCATCGCCCAGCGACAACAGATCGCCCATCGACAACGAGAGGCCCCAGGCGGCCACGTGGAGGTTTTGAGAGTTGGAGGCACAAAGGACACGTAGGCGCTCGGTGCGCCGGTCACGCCGCACGGCCGGAGCCGGCGATACCACCGCCGTGGACGAAGGCCAGGTTGTGGCCTCGAGGGCCATGGACGAGGGGGAAGAGGTGGCCTCGGTGGCCGCCGACGAGGGGCGTGAGGCCGCTTCCGAAGCCGTGAGCGAGGGCCAAGAGGTGGTCGAGGTGGCCCGCCAGGACGTCCGGGAGCTGGCCGACACCGCCAAGGAGCAGGTGTCCGAGGTCTCTCAGGAGGTAATGGCCCACGGCCGCGGGCTCCTGGAGGAGACCCGGACCCAGATCGAGGACCAGGCCGGCACCCAGGTGGAGCAGCTGGCCCGGACCATGCGTCAGTTCGCATCCCAGGCCGAGGCCTTGGCCGACGGGCGGCCGAACGAGGCAGGTCCGCTGCCCGGCTACGCGCGGGACGTCTCCGAGCGGCTGCAGGGCTGGGCCGACGACGTCGACGCCCGGGGTTTCGACGGTTTGGTCGATGACGTCAAGGCGTTTGCCCGTCGCCGGCCGGGGGTCTTCCTGCTCGGTGCCACCGCCGTCGGCTTTGGTGTGGGCAGGCTCGTCCGAGCCAAGTCCGACGACGGCGATGACGGCGTTGACAGCGAGGAGCTGCCGCCCGCCGACGTCGCTCCCTCGGCGCGAGGGGGCCGGTCCGCCACCAGGTCCACCCGCACAACGGTTCGACGGCAGGTGCGGCGGGCCCCCGGGTCCCGGTGATGGCGCAGCGTCCCGGCCAGGCGCCGACCGATGAGCGCCCCCTCAAGGACCTGTTTTCGGAGATGACGTCGGAGGTCAGCCTCCTCATGCGCAAGGAGGTGGAGCTGGCCAAACTGGAGATGCAGGAAAAGGCGTCGCTGGCGGCCAAGGGCGGCGGGGCGATGGCCGTGGGCGGAGTTGCAGCCCTGCTCGGGCTACTCCTCCTCTCGTTGGCTGCCGCCTGGGGCCTGGCCGAGATCGTGCCCACCGGGCTCGCCTTTCTCGCCGTCGCCGTCGTATACCTGGTGGTGGCGGCGGTGATGCTCAGCTCGGGCAAGAAGCGGCTTGCTCAGATGAAGCCGCCCGTGCCCCAACAGGCCCTTTCGACTGTCAAGGAGGACGTCCAGGTGGCCAAGACCTCGTTGTCGAGGGGAGCGGCGGGGTCGCTGGCCCGCCGCCCTTCGCGACCAGGTTCGAGGAGGTGATGACGTGAGCCGAACCCACGCAAGCGAGCCAAGGGTCACAGCGCGTCCGCTCACGGCGATCATCGGGACGACAGTGGCCCGATGAGCAGGACACCGGAAGACATCAGACGAGAGATCGAGCAGACGAGAGGTGACCTCGGACAGACGCTGGAGGCGATCGGCGACCGAGTGAGCCCCAAGCTGGCGAAGGAGCGAGCAATGGACAAGGTCAGCGAGCGAGTAGATGTGATCAACGACCGTGTGAACCCCAAGCGGATCGTGCGTCGGCGCACGGCGCGGGTGCGAGGAAGCCTGAGCAACGTCCGGGAGTCGGTGATGGGTACCGTGGACGAGGTGGAGCCCTCCCGCCTCACCGGTTCGGTCCAGGGAAGCGCACGGCGGGCGTCGACCCGGGTGAGCCAGGCCACGGACGCCGTGAGCGAGGGCGCCAGTGCCGCGCCCGACATGGTCAGGGCCAAGACGCAGGGCAACCCCCTGCTGGCCGGTCTGGTGGCGTTCGGCGGCGGGCTCATCATTGCCTCGGCGCTGCGTCCGAGCGAGCGCGAGCGCCAGGCGGCGGAGCGGGTCTTGGAGGGGATCGAGCCGCTCAAGGAGCAGGCCGCGAGCGCTGGCAAGAGCATGGCCGGGGACCTTCAGCAGTCGGCTCAGGCCCGTGCCGAGCAGGTGAGGGAGCGGGCCACATCCCGTGCCCAGCGGGTCAAGACAGAGGCCCAGACCTCGGCCGAGGAGGTCAAGGGACAGGCCCGGGGGGCGTCCAAGCGTGTGCAGAAGCGGGCCCAGGGGGCGTCCAAGCGCGTGCAGAGGCGGGCCCAGGGAGCCAAGAAGCAGGTTAGCAAGGAAGCCAAGCGTTCGGCCCGGACGGTAAAGAGCGCAGGTGGCTCCAAGCGGCAGCCGAGGGCCAGGTCTTCCAGCTCGTCGAGATGATGGTTTCGAGGTCGCTGCTTCCCCTCATCGACCTCGGCTGACGAGTCGATCCCGTCCCAGGTAGGCCCCGATGGCCCAGCTGCGGTCACCGGCTGAACCTCGGCGGCGTGGCCACGCTGTTCGTGGTGTTCGGCCAGCCTCTCGGGGATGCGCTTCGGGACGACCTGCCTTTGTGGCGCCTTCGTGGTGTTGCGGACCGTGATGCGCTGGGTCTTGGACGCTGGCGGTGGTGCTGGGCGGAGAGCTGAACGATGTTGACTAGCCTGACCCCGTGAGCCTCGAGGTCCACGTGGACCGGGCCCGGTGCATCGGTTCCCGAACATGTGTCAACGCCGCTCCCGGGGTGTTCCGACTCGACGGAACGGGCATCGCTTCGGTGGTCGACCCCGCCGGAGACCCGGCGGAGGAGGTCCTCCGAGCGGCAGAGGAATGCCCGACCCACGCCATCGTGGTGGTCGAGGACCCGGAGGGCATGGCCTGACGGCCCGAGGCTCGGGGGGCCGAGGGTCCCGCCGGTCACAGGCCGGTGGCGAGCTCCTTGAGGGGCCGGGACCGGGCGTGGGCGGCAGGCCGGGACAGGTAGAAGTCGGCGTGGTAATGGCCCTCAGCCTCTTTGGCGGTGGGGTCGATCCCTATGCGTGCCAGCTCGTCGAGCACATAATCCCGCTCGGATTCGTCGGTGAAACGGCGCTGGCGAAAGGTCCTGTTGCTGAGTTTCTCGGTGACCAGCCCATAGCTGCCCAACACGGCCGCGAAGGGCTCGTAAGAGACCCAGCGGAGGACGAAGCAAGCTACCCACGGCGTCGCGCCTGCGCTGTCGAGGACCCTGGCGAAGGTCTTCTCGGAGATGTAGCCGATGCCGCCAGTCACGGTGATGAGCCCGACTCCGGCGAGGTGGCGGTTGAGACCCTCGCTCGGGTCTTCGTTCTCGAGGTTCTCGTGGCTGCCCTTGGCGAGAAGACCGGCCTGGGCCGCGTAGGCAACGGCTTGGTCGGCGGTGTCGATCCCCACCACGCGGAGCAGTGATGGCCGGCGGAGCTGCCGGAAGAACTCGGCGTCGGCGTCAGCCAGGTCCTGGCTGGTCAGAGACGCCACCTCGGGGGAGCGATACCGCTCGTAGAGCGAGTCGAGGGTGACCCTGTGGTTGAGCAGGGCTGCGTTCACGCCATAGGAGCAGCAGAGGTCGAGCACCGTCAGGTCCTCCGATCCCGTTTCCTCCCTGAGCTCGCCCACCAGGAGGCTGAACATGGACTGACCATGGGCCGGGATCTCGTAGCCGAACTGCTCCAGGGTCTGGAAGTAAGGCCGCGGATCGGGCTCGTTGTAGATGTGGTCGAAGCGGGCCTTCCCCCCCTTGGCATGCCCGTTCGCAGTATTGGCCACGCCCCGGCTCCCGTCGTGATGACGCGTCGTCATCTCCTGCTGGACCACGCTTCGATCCTCCTTGCCGCCCTCGGGCCCGTCTCTGGCACATCTTCAGGCCACCGTGAAGACTCCAACGCTTATCACAAGGTTCACCCCCCGAGGGGCCGAGATTGGTGAACGGTCGCCTTGCCCACGGACCGTGGCGGTCGCACCTGGGTCAAGCTGGAGGGAACCGTGCCCGACCTGCGCCAGCTCATAGGTCCCACCGAGAGGGACGTGGCCGCCTTTGGCGCCCGGGCCCGCCTCTACTGCATGTGCCGCCTGGCCAACACCTTTCTCTTCGCCTTGGCCTTGGCCTTCGCCATGACCGCCCGCATCGTCCCAGACCTGGATGCCGGCCCGGCCTTCGCCCACTGGCCCAGTGGGCAACGGTCCTTGACGTTGGTGGACCGCACCGGCGACCCGGAGTGGGAGCAGGCCACACGGTGGGCCGTCGACCGCTGGAACGAGGCCCGGTCCGACATCCATCTGAGCTGGGCCCAGGGCCGGGGCTCGTGTGAGCACGCGGGCACCTCCATTCCCGTGTGCCTGGCATCCTCGGAGCGCCTCGGGAGCCTGGGACGCCTGCACCTTCAGGGGAGCGCTGACCAACAGCGTCGGGGAGACCACGTTCGAGGTGCGCTCATCCGGGTGTGCTCGGACTGCAGCCTCAGCCTTGGCCGCCGGCGCGAGGTGACGACGCACGAGCTGGGCCACGTGCTCGGGCTTCGCCACAGCAGCCGGCCCGAATCGGTCATGTACGCATCGGGTGGCTCCGAGGTCCCGGACCCGCTCGACCACGAGGAACTGCGCCGCACGACCAATCACCGCGACGGTGACTGATGGATGGCGGGCCCGTCGCCTGAGCGGCATCAGCCCTCAACCGGTTCGGGGACTCAGCAGCAGGCGTCGGACTTCCTCGTCGGTGGTCTGGGAGAAATCGACGTAGGAATGGCCGACGGCCATGAACGGCTCGGGCGTGAGGGCAGCCACGACGGCGTCGGCCTCGGAGCGCAGGGCAGCCAGCGTGGCCTCGGCGGCGGTGGGAACGGCCACCATCACCGCCGCCGGGCCCTTCTCACGGACGGCAGCGACGGCGGCTCGCATGGTGGAGCCGGTGGCCAAGCCGTCGTCGACCAGGATGACGGCGCGACCGGGGATCTCGAGGGGTGACCGCCCGCTGCGGTAGGCCAGCTCCCGGCGCTGGAGCTCGGTAGCCTCACTGGCGGCGACGGCGGCGATGGCCTCGTCGGGGATGCCGAGGCGAGCAATGACCTCGGCGTTCAGCACCTGAACCCCGCCGCTGGCGATGGCGCCCATGGCCAGCTCCTCCCGGCCGGGGACGCCGAGCTTTCGCACCACGAACACATCGAGAGGCGCTCCGAGCGCTGTGGCCACCTCGGCCGCCACGGGAACGCCTCCTCGGGGGAGCCCCAGGACGATGAGCCTCGAGCGGTGGCGGTATTGCCCGAGCAGGCCGGCCAGGACCTGTCCCGCTTGGGCCCGGTCGGCGAAGCGCTCAGGTGCCGTGGCGCGGCCTCCGGTACGGGCGCAACGATGTTTGGGTCCCAGCCGGGACGGGCACGCTCCAGCCGGAGGACCACATGTATATCGGACTCGGCACCCTGATCATCATCATAATCCTCATCCTGCTGCTCACCTGAGCGCTCGAGCGGAGGAGGAGAAGGACCACCCCTCGCAACTCGAGGGATGCGCCTGGTTTCTCCTCGTGTTCGCGCGCCCGGTCCAATCCCGCGAGGAACGCGGTGTCGCCAGCCAAACGCATGAGGGCCGCCGGGCCGAGGAGCCGCCGGGGTGGTCCTCTTCGCCCGGGTGGTACTGGCAGCTAACAGCTAGTGACATTGCTGTTGCAACGGTTTAGGATCGCTGGGGCCGGGCGGGATCGTCGTTCGGCGGGAGGGGGGAGGACGGAAATGAGACTTCGCAGGCTGAGCGCAGGGGCAACGGTGCTGGCGGCGCTGCTCCTGGCCACCGGTGCACCGGCTGGTGCTGAGAACGGCGGTCGACCGTTGCGGGTGGAGCTGAGCGGCGCCAACGAGGTACCGCCCACCCCCGGCGGAAATGCTGACCGGGGCACCATCGTCCTCCGGCTGAACCAGGGACAGGGCCGGGTCTGCTGGACGGCGCTGGAGCTGATCCGGGGCTCCGGTGGCGGACTGCCCACTCACGGCGGCATCCACAGGGCCTCCGCAGGTGCGACAGGGGACGTGGTGCTGCCGCTGTTCGGGCACGGCGATTACCCCCAGAGCTACCCGACCGGCGAGGTCTGCGTCGAGGAGGTCGACCGGGCCGTCATCAAGGACATGCGCCAGAACCCGCAGAACTACTACATCCATCTGGACAACCACCAGTACGGCGGACGGTTCGTGCGGGGCCAGCTAGCCAAGTAGTAGCGCCCAAAGCCACGCTGACGCTGACCGGCACCGGCACTCCCGGAAGAACGCGCCATTTCTGTCGGCCGTGAGGCACAACCGGGGTCAGCGATGCGCGGTGCTGGCGCTGTTGGTGTGCGCGTCGCTGTGGGCGGCCACGGCGCGCCCGGTCCACTCCCACGAGGAACGCGGTGTCGCCAGCCTACGCATGAGGGTGGGCTGGGCCGAGGAGCCGCCGTACGTCGGGTTCCCCAACGCCGTGGCCCTCCGGCTCACCGATGCCAGCGGGGCTCCGGTCGACGTCGCCGGTGACCAGCTCCTCGTGGCGGTGGTCTTCGGCGAGCTGACCCTGGGCCCTGTTCCCGTGCAGCCCGTCTCCGGCCAGCCCGGAGAGCACCGCTTTCCCCTCGTCCCGACGCGGCCGGGCACCTACACCTTCCGCTTCACCGGCTCTGTGAGAGGGGAGCACGTCGACCAGTCCTTCACCTCTTCAGAGCGGACGTTCGAAGCCGTCCGCGAACCGAGCGACGTTCAGTTCCCGGCCAAGGACCCCTCGGCCGGGCAGCTGGCCGCCCGGCTGGAGCGCATGGAGGGGCGCACCGAGGGCGTGGCCGGGGCGGCCCGGTCGACGGCGACATCGGCTCGCACGGCAGCCCGTCGGGCCACCTGGCTGGCCGCAGCGGGCATTGCCCTCGGACTCGTTGCCCTGGGCGTGGCCACCCTGAGAGGGCGCAAGGGGCCCTGAGCGTGGGCCGGCTCGCCGCCTGTTTCGCCATGGTGGTGGGCGTGCTCGTCGCCACGGCGCCGGCGGCGGGGGCGCACGCCTTGTTGCGCTCGTCGGAGCCGGTTGGCGGCGCCATGATCCACGACGGGCCCAGCGCCGTTGTGCTCACGTTCTCGCAGGCGCCCGACCTGAAGATCTCCTCCGTCGATGTTCTGGACTCGAGCGGACGGTCGATGGCGGCCGGTGGCGTCGAGCACCTACGCGGTCGGCCCGAGACGCTCCGCCTCCCCATCAATCACCTGGACCAGGGGCCGTTCACGGTGGTCTGGCGCATCGTGTCGGGTGTCGACGGAGACATGACCACGGACTCGTTCGTCTTCGGGGTGAGAACTCCCATCGCCGCCACCGCCGCCGCCACCAGCCCCGGGCAGGAGGTCACCCGCCCGGTCCTGCTGGACGTCGGGGGCCGATCGCTGCTCTACGCCGGCCTGATCGTCCTTCTCGGCGGATCCGCCGTCGGCGGGCTCGTCCTGCGCCAGTCGCCCGCCCCCACCACCCTGACGCGTCTGCTGAGCTGCGCCTGGGTGGCCACGGCCGTCGGCCTGATCGGTTTCACTGGGGCCAAGCTCTCGCCCCTCGACATTGGCGTGGCCACCCTCTGGGATTCCTCCCTCGGCCGTGCCGTGCTGTGGCGCGCCGTCCCCGTCGCCGTCGCCGGCGTGGGCGTGGTGGTCGCCACGCGGTCGGCTCGGCGATGGCGACTCGGAGTGGGGCTGACCGGTGTGGCCGCGGCGGCGACGGTCCTGGCCCACGTCCGCTCTGGCCACGCCGCCGCAGGCTCGGCGGGGCCCATGATCGCCCTCCAGTGGGTCCACGTGGTGGCGGTGGCCACCTGGCTGGGTGGGCTGGCCACGCTGCTGATCGTGGTGCGCGGCGTTGCTGACGCGGCCAAAGCCAGTGCGGTTCGCCGGTACTCGACCCTCGCCGGGGTGGCGATCGCGGTGGTCGCCCTCACCGGCGTCGTGCGCGCCGTCAACGAGGTCGGCGCCTGGGGGCGGCTGACGGCGACCACCTACGGGAAGCTCGTGCTCGTGAAGGCCGCCGCTCTGGTGCTGCTCGGGCTGCTCGGGGCGGTCAACCGCTACCGCCACGTGCCCCGGGCCGGGCAGACCCTGCGGGGGCTGCAGAGGATCGGCACCGCCGAGGTCGCCGTCGCCGTGGGCGCCATCCTGGTGACCGGGATGCTGACGACCAAGACTCCCTCGGTCGTCCTCGCCAGCGTGGAGGTGCCACCGGTTGTGGTGGGCACGGGAGATGACTTCGGGACCACCGTTCGGGCCGAGCTCACCATCTCACCCGGGGCGGCCGGCCCCAACCGGTTCCTGCTCCGGCTGGCCGACTACGACACGGGCCAGCCGGTGACGGCCGACCAGGTCGGGCTGCGCTTCCAGCGCTCCGGCGTCCCAATGGGCGGCTCGACCCGGGAGCTGACGGCGGGGAAGGGGGGAACCTACAGCGGCCATGGGCCGGATCTCTCGATGGTCGGCAGATGGACCGTGACCGTCCTGGCAGAGCGCGGGCTCGACACGGTCGAGGTCCCTGTCGAGGTCTCGGTCCGCCCCCGGGGCTGAGGCTCCGGCGCGTCCTGGCCGAGACGTTCACTGCGCCCCGAGGAAGCTGGGACCGATCGTTATGTCTTCTTCAGCGTGGCGAGCATCCGGTCACAGGCCCGGCCCACCTCACTATGCTTGGCTGTTGTCGACTCACAATTGAATAGGTACTGGGTGTTCTGAATAGGTACTGGGTGTTCTGAACAAGAAGAGGAGCCGACTCTTCTTGTCTGGCGCGTCAACCAGGTCGAACTCCGGGTAGCGGATCCCGGGAAGCCCGCCGACCTCGACGACCTGCCCCTCCGCCGGCTTTCCGCTGAGCTGGCCGACCACACCGTTGGCTTCCGGCACCACCTGGCCCACGTTGCCAGCTGCGACGGAGCTCGTGAGCTGGGTTTTCGAGATGAAGATCAGGTTGTCCTCGTCGAGGGCGACGGCGGTCCGGTCCGTCGCCTTGCCACCCGCTGACCTGCCGGACTCGGAGACTTCGGCGACGTTGAAGTCGCCCGGGTAGGTGAAGGTGACAGCGAAACGTGGGTCTTGAAACGTCTTGTCGGGGTCAATCCTGGAGCGGGGTGCAGGGGCTGAGATCGCGAGGTGTCCTGGTACTGGGCCGTGTGGCGGCCACCCCGGCGGCGGATGACGGTGGGAAAAGCGCTGGGCCACAGGGCCAGACCCATACCCAGAGGGACCGAGCGCTCGACCGGGAGGCGGTGCCCGTGCGCCAAAAGCTCGATCCTGACCCAGCTGATCCGCCGCAGGCCCAGATCCGGCACGTCGGTAGAAGAGGCCCGCCCAGACTCGCTTTGGACCGGCGTCTGGCTAGCCGAGCCGACGCGAAGGAAGGCCTTCCATCAGTTAGGCAAGCCTAAGTCAAGCAGTCATGTCAAGAGCCGCTTGCGCTCGGATTCTTGCCTTCGGTTTGATTATTAGGGCTTCCTAATACAAGGATGTTGGTATGCCAAAGGCACTTGGCCGCCTGGTGGTGGCCTTGGCCGTCATGGCCTCCGCCATGGCCGGCTGCGGGGGCGGGGGCAACGACCAGCTCGTCATCTACTCGGGCCGGAACGAAAGGCTCGTGGCGCCCATCCTCGCGCGCTTCGCCAAGAGCACCGGCGTGGACATTCGAGTCCGCTACGCCGAGACCACCGAGCTCACGCCGACGCTCCTGGAGGAGGGAGACGCCAGCCGCGCCGACGTCTTCTTCAGCCAGGATGCCGGGGCCCTCGCGGCCTTGGCCGGCCGGGGCCGGTTGGCCCCGCTTGGGCAGGACGTGCTGGAGCTGGTCGAGCCCCGCTTCCGCGATCCGCAGGGCCGCTGGGTGGGCGTCACGGGACGGGCCCGGGTCATCGCCTACAACACGGCCCGCCTCAAGGAGGCGGACCTGCCCCAGAGCGTGTTGGACACCGCCGATGCGCGGTGGGCTTCCAGGGTGGGCTTCCCGCCCACCAACGCCTCCTTCGTGGCCTTCGTCTCGGCTCTCGTCGAACAGGTCGGCCCGGAGCGGACCCGGACCTTCCTGGAGGGGCTCATGGCCCGTGGGGCCAAGCGCTACGACAACAACGTGCTCGTCCTCGAGGCCGTGGCCAACGGCGAGGTAGACCTCGGCCTGGTCAACCACTACTACCTCTACAACGAGTTCAAGGAGCGCCCCGGTGCTCCTGTGGCCAACCACTTCCCGGGTCAGGGCCCCGGTGGCGAGGGGACCTTCGTCAATGTGGCCGGGGTCGCCATCGTGGCCGGGACCGACCAGAGCGAGACGGCGCAGCGGTTCGTGCGCTTCTTGCTGGAGGAGGAGGCCCAGACCTACTTCAGGGACCAGACGGCCGAGTACCCGCTTCGGCGGGGCACGGTCCCCATCACCGAGTTGCCGCCCCTCGACAAGCTGCGAACCATCGACGTCTCCCTCGATCGCCTGGGCCGTGACCTGGAGGGCTCTCAGCAGCTCCTGCGGGAGGTGGGGCTCACCTGAGCGCTCGCACGGCCCGCCCACCGCTGGTCCTGGGCCTCCTGGCCGCCACGGTGGCCGTGGTCATGGTGGTCCCGCTGGCTCATCTCGGCCTGCGCGCCGCCGAGGGCACCGACCCGATCGGCCAGGTGCTGAGCACCCGCGTACTGCACCTGGTCGCCGACACCCTTCGCCTGGCCACCACCGTCACGGTGCTGGCGGTGATCATCGGGGTGGGGCTGGGCTGGCTGGTGGAACGCAGTGACCTCCCCGGGCGGCGGACCCTCGGCGTGGCCGCCGCTCTTCCGCTCGTGGTGCCCACCTACGTTGGGGCCCTGGCCCTCCTGGCCGCCGTGGGTCCCCGAGGGCTGGCCTGGGAGATGCCCGGCGTCATCGGGTTCTGGGGCGCCACCGCCGCCCTCAGCCTCTCGACCTATCCCTACGTGCTGCTGCTGGCCCGGGCCGTGCTCCGCTCCGCCGACCCCGCCCTGGAGGAGGCGGGGCGCGCCCTCGGCGACACGCCGTGGGCCAACTTCCGCCGGGTGCTGCTGCCCCAGCTCCGCCCGGGCATCGCAGCCGGCGGGCTGTTGGTGTTCCTGTACGTGCTGAGCGACTTCGGAGCGGTGTCGATCATGCGCTTCGACACAGTTACCCGGGCCATCTACGTCGAGTACCGCTCCTCCTTCGACCGGGCCCGCCCCGCCCTGCTGGGCCTGGTGCTGGTGGCCCTGACCCTGGCCGTGGTCGCCGCCGAGCTGCGCCTTCGGGGCCGCGCCGCACCGGCCCAGGCTGTGGCCGGCCTACGTCCCGCCCCCATCACGTCTCTCGGGCGGTGGCGCTGGCCGGCCGCGGCGGCGGCGGCGGGCGTGGTCCTTGCCGGGATCGGCATCCCTGTGGGCGTGCTGGGCTACTGGTCGATCGTGGGCTCGAGCGGGGCCGACACTGCTTCGGTGATCGCTCGAGCTGCGCTGACCTCTGCCCAGGTCTCGGCCATGGCCGCCGCCCTGGCCGTGGCCGCCGCCCTGCCCGTCGCCGTGCTGGCGGTGCGCCACCGCAGCCGCTTGTCCCGGGCGGTGGAGGTCCTGGCCCTGTCCGGCTACGCCCTGCCGGGGCTGGTCATCGCTTTGGCCATGGTCTTCTTCGCCGCCCGGTTCCTGCCCGCCCTGTACCAGACCATGGCCGTCCTGGTGCTGGCTTACCTGGTCCGCTTTCTGCCCGAGGCGCTGGGCTCTGTGCGCTCGTCGCTGCTCCAGGTCGACCCGGCCCTCGAGGAAGCGGGCCGCTCGCTGGGCCGCTCGCGCTTCGCCGTGGCCTGCAGCGTCACCCTCCCCCTCATCCGGGGAGGTGTGCTGGCCGGAGCGGCGCTGGTGTTCCTCACCGCCATGAAGGAGCTCCCCGCTACCTTGCTCCTGCTCCCCGCCGGGGACGACACCCTGGCCGTGCGGGTGTGGACCTCGGCGTCGCAGGGCCTTTACGCCCAGGCCGCTCCCGCCGCCCTCGTCCTGGTCGCCGTCACCGGGCTCGTGCTGTGGCCCCTTTGGTGGCTGGCCGGCCGCCGCCGGCTGCTGGTTGGCGCCCCCGAGGTGGCGGTGACATGAGTGCCGGGGTGGAGCTGCGGGGGGTGAGCAAGGCCTTCGGCGCGGTACAGGCCGTCCACCAGGTCGATTTCGTGGCCCCCACCGAGTCCCTCACCGCTCTGCTCGGCCCGAGCGGCTGCGGAAAGACAACCACGCTTCGCCTCATTGCCGGCTTCGAGGCACCCGACGCCGGACAGGTGATCGTCGCCGACCAGCCGGTGGCCGGCAGGGATGTGTGGGTGGCGCCCGAGCGGCGCCGAGTGGGGATGGTCTTCCAGCAACTGGCCCTGTTCCCCCACCTCGACGTGGCTGCCAACCTGGCCTACGGGCTTCGTGGACTGGACCGGCGGGCCCGGCGGGCCCGGGTGGGCGAGCTGCTGGAGCTGGTGGGACTGAGCGGCTACGAGCGGCGCTACCCCGACCAGCTCTCGGGCGGGCAGGCCCAGCGGGTGGCGGTGGCCAGAGCCCTCGCTCCTCGCCCCACCGTCCTGGTGCTGGACGAGCCCTTCTCCAGCCTCGACGTCGGTCTCCGAGCCGAGCTACGGACCGAGGTGCGCCGCATCCTTGCCACCGAAGGAGTCACCGCCGTGGTGGTGACCCATGACCAGGAGGAGGCGCTCAGCCTGGGCGACGAGGTGGTGGTGATGCTGGAGGGCAGGGTGGCCCAGGTCGGCACCCCCGACGAGGTCTACCGCCGGCCGGCCACGCCGGAGGTGGCGGCCTTCCTGGGCGAGGCCAATTTCGTGCACGGCCAGGTTCGGGGCGGGTGGATGGAGACCGAGCTGGGCGCCGTTGGCGTGGAGGACGACGACGGTCCACGGTTGGCCCTCATGCGCCCCGAGAACCTCGAACTCTGTGTGACCGCCGACGGCCCTGCCCGGGTGGTCGATGCCCAATACCACGGCCATGACCAGGTGGTGACCGTGGTATTGGCCTCCGGCGGTCGCCTGCGGGTCCGCCTCCAAGGTCAGCGCCGTCTGGAGGCCGGAGCTCGGGTGCGGGTGCGCTACGCCGGCGATGAGGTCGTGACCTTCGGAGCGGCCGACACCAACGGCCCCGCCCCTGCGTCTCCAGTTCAGGCGCCTTCACCGGTGCGGTGAGCACAGGCAGCTCCAAGTGATCCAACGAGGAAAGGAAGTGGCATGCGAAGAATGGTGTTGGTCATGGTGGCGGCGGCTCTGGCCCTGGCGGGCTGTGGTGACGGCGAGGACCGTCCGGGGACGGTGACCCCGGAGGGCTCGGGAACGGGAACCGGCTCCGCCTCCGGCACCCACACCGGCTCGGCGTCGGGGACCGGCCCGGCCGGGCCCGCCTTTGGTGAAGCTCAGGCCAACAGCGTGGTCGACGTGGCCTTGCACGACTTCAGCTTCGTCGGCATCCCGGCGACGGTGAAGGGACCCAAGGTCTTCTTCAAGGCCATCAACAGGGGACCGGCCGACCATGAGCTCGAGATCCTCGATGCCGGCGGCAAAGCGGTGGGCGAGGTCGAGGCCATGGCGAATGCCAAGAGCGGCACCTTGGCCGTGGAGCTCAAGCCGGGGACGTACACGGCCCAGTGCCTGGTGGAGACGGGCGGCAAGACCCATGTCGAGTTGGGCATGAAGACGTCGTTCCAAATCACCTGAGCGCGCCACGCCCGTCTGACAGCCTGCTCCTGCGCCGGGCAGCTCCGGTACCGCCCGGGCTGTCGGGGCCGGTGGCCGCGGACGCTCCTCGCTGGCGTGGTGCCGCCGCTCATGACTCGGGCTTCCCTGGCACAAGGTCCACGTCGAGGCCTCCCGGTGGGAGCACGTCATCTCCGATGAGGCCGAGGACCGCCTGGTAGCGCTACTCAACTACCCCACCACCTGCCCCATGGCAACCCCATCCCCGGTACTGACCCTCCAAGACGCGACCTCGTCGCCCTGTCGGAGTCGGAGCCCGGCGACCGGGTCCGCCTGCAGCTCGTCCCCGAGCAGGTGGAGCTGGACCTGGCGACGCTCACGTACCTGGGCAAGCACGACTTCATTCCGGGTACGGACGCCCGCGTGCGCGACAAGGCGCCGGACGGCACCCTCGCTCTGGAGCTGGACGGCGGGACCGTCGCTCTGGGGCCGGCCCTCGCTCAGCTGCTGTTCGTGGAACAGGTGTACGCCGAGGGCGTTGCCGTCTGCTCTGCGGACGAGCGGCTCATCTCCTCGCTGGGCGGCGCCCTGCTCGGCTCCCTGATCGCATCCCGCCGCTGGAGGGAGGTCGGAGGAGGTCTTGGTCTGCCGGCCCCCTCGGCTCACGCTGGTTGCCGACGCTACGGTCCCGCTGTGACCTTCTCGTCCTGGTTGACGCCCAAGAGATTGAGCACCGCGGCGGAGTTGAGAGCCGCACGGCCGGTGTTGGCCTGGCCGGAGGCGAAGGCGGCGCTGATCGCCTCGTCGGCGTCGCCTGCCGCCGTGGCCACCTCGGGCTGGATCCCTTGGTAGAAGCTCTCACCTTCCGCCCGAGTCACCGGGTCACCCTTGGTGTCCAGGTACTTGAAGGTCGCTAGGTAGAAGACGTAATCGAGAGCGGCCTCAGTGTCGCTGATGGCGGCTTCGAGCTTGGAGACGTCGCCCGCCTTGGCTGCTTCTTGGGCTTCGATGACGGCTGCCACGACGGCCTCGTGCACCTTGCCCTCCTTCTTGAAGTCGGCGGCCCGCTTCGCCGCTGTCGACGCCGGGCCCTGGCGCTCCGCGGTGTAGAAGGCCCACGCCTCGTCGACGTTATGAGGCGCACCCGTGGTGGGCTCCGTCTTGCCGTCGTGGACTTTCTTGACGGCGGCCTGGAGCTCGGCCAGCACCTTGCGCTCGAGGATCACTGTGACCCCTTGTCCACCTTCTGTCGGCGGATGGCGTCCGAAGCGCCGGCCGCGGTACCAACGCCGCCGACGGCGTCACTGACCAGCCTCGTCACCGGATCATCGGGAGCCAGGGTGGCCAGGGCCCGCAGCCCTCCCTCCTTCTTGGAGTTCTTGCCGTCGGCGAAGATCTTGCCTGCCGCTGCCCAGTCGACCGCGCCGCCCGACCTGACGGGCTCGAGAAGTGTTCGTATGTCCGCCGCGTCTCGGCCGATAGCCGCCTGGGAGCTCACGTCCGAGACTGGTGTGTACCCATCCGCGGCTTGGGGGGCGCCGCCGGGGCTTGGGCTGGGCACACTGGAGGCGTTGCCCGACTGGTCCTCGTCCGATCCGCAGGCGCCGGTTACCAAGGTTGCCATCACGGCCAGCGCCGCCATCCGACTCCTCAATAGGGTGGCCTTTCTCTCTTACTTAGGCATTATGAATCTCTTCTATTAGGTAAGCCTAATCACAGCGGAGGACCCGCGCCAACTTGCGCCGGGCGACCTTCGGGCGCTCGTCGTGCTCCTCCGCCTCCACCACGATCACGCACAAACGGGAGCGACGTTCATCATCGAGGAGGACGGAGTGTCGTCGTTTAGGAGGAGCCGACCAACTGCTCGAGTCCCTCCGGAGCACGTCGACTTCCAGGACGACTGTTGCCCGTCGGAATCACCCAGGCGCGCTCAAGGTGCCCGGGGCGACACCTCTTCCGGGACGCAACCGTTCCTCATGGCGGGGTCGGGGACGCGACAGAACAACGTGCGCACAGGCTGCTGGAGGACGGGAGTCACTCCGCCATATCCGCCAGGGACGGGTACTCCGGCAAGGCGGCGTGCAATGAAACACTGCGCTGACGGCCTGGGCCTTTGGGGTGGGCCGCCAGGGTCTCGACCCCGTGGTTCCCGTCTCGGCCGCCCTGTCGCCAATCGGGAACCCGGCCAGGATCGTCGAGGCCATCCGAGCGGGCCACCTCGTTCTCGTCGTATCACCGACGCTCTTGGCCGAGTGCTCTGGCCCGTCCCCGGCTTGCTTCTCGGCTCTTTCGTCTTCGTGCTCTGGCACCCTGCACCTTGGGATTAAAAGTCGGCCTCAGGGGGTCCGGCCAGTGCCGTCTCGTACGCGAAAGTGCTGGTCAGTCCGCATTTCTGTGCCGGAGCGTGTCGGCCGTATTGGCCCGTCTCACGCAATTCGTGAGACAAACCGTGAGACGCCGAGGGGTGCGGGCGCTGCAGAGCGGCTGATGCACACCGGAGCCCAACTCTCGCGGGCGTAGTCTTGCACCATGGCTCGCCACGCCGACGACCAGCCCACCGACCCGGCCGTCCTGTTCACCAACCCCGACGAGGACGTGACACCCCAGGCGTTCCGGGCCTGGCTCGACCAGGTCCAGACTGGTGAGCCGCTGGAGCTAGGCGTAACCGCCGCCGAGACCCTCGCCGAAGCTCGAGCGGCCGGCGAGGTGTGACTCCGGTCGTCATCGACGCGTAGGCGGGCGTCGAGCTCGTCGCCGACACCACTCGGGGCAGAGCGCTTCGGACCCTCCTGCCCGCTGATGCCGTCCCTTGGGCACCCGAGACCTTCTACGTCGAGGTGGGCACCGTCCTACGAAGATGGGACCTCAACGGGATCCTTACACCCGCCCAGATCGATGAGGCACTCCACCAGCTCTCCTCCTGGCCGTTGCGCGCGACCCGGTGCGCCCGCTGTTCGCCGACGCATGGCGACACCGCCGCAACATCACCTTCGCGGATGCCACCTACGTCGCGCTCGCCGAACGCCTCGGTGCCCGGCTGCTGACCGACGACCGCAAACTCGCCAACGCCCCGACTCTGCCTGTTCCTGTACTCCGGCAACCGATCGCCCCATGACCGTGGCGGAGGGTTCACATGGGAAGGACTTGCCTGTGAGTTGCCGACTCGAAGACCGGTCAACGGTTGTGCAGATAGGGAAGGGTAGGGACGTGGTTGCGGGCATGGGCCAGCGGTCCGAGATGCTGACGGTGCAAGAGGCGGCTTCGGTCCTCAGGATCGGAAGGACGGCGGCTTACCAGCTGGCTCGGCGCTGGCGCGAGACCGAGGGTCGAGAGGGCCTACCGGTGGTGCGCCTGGGTCGGCTCCTGCGCGTGCCCAGGGCTGCCCTGGGAGAGCTGTTGGGCTCCAAGGGCGGTGAGCTGGCATCCGATATGGCGAACCTCGACCGGCGTGGCGCGCCGGACCCCGTGAGTGGCCACCCTGAGTCGCTCCTGACCCCGTGAGGTTGTGTCTGCCCGCCCTTCCGCGGGACGGTGTCCTCAAACCCCTCGAGGAGCCCCGTTGCGATACCCGCCTGGTAGTTGCGCCCCCTCCTTGTTCATCCACTATGGCGGTACTTCTGGTATTCGCATCCTGCTGAGGCCGCGAGTATCATCGCTGTTCGAACGTATGTCAAGTCAAAACCTCTTCCTTCCGAAGTCCTTGGGGGACATGGCTGCGTCGAGCCAACCCGTCCCTTAACTAGTGTCCGATCGGTCACTAGTGTTGCCAGGCAGGGACGACGGGAGCCGCAGTATTGGAGACCACTCGGGTTCATCTGCCTCGACACATGGGAGAAGAATGAGACGACTATTGGCGACGACCTGCTTACTGGCTGCTGTGCTCACGGGAACGGGCCAGGTGGCTGCCTCGGCGGCCGAGAACGGCGTGGGCTCCAGTCCCGGTACTACCGGACAGGATCGGGCCTGCCAGGCCACTTCCGAGAACAAGGGCAAGAGCTACGCCAAGGGCCTCAAGTGCGCGCCACAAGCCACTCTGACGTACATCGGTACCACCACCGCCGAAGACTGCGCCATCGTCGTTTCTGGAACCGGCTTGCAGCCGGGAAGCTATGTCACGGTTTTTGGGGACTCCGCGGGTTTCTGTGGGTGGCTGGCCGAGGTCAAGGGCGGCCGGAGGCCGGCGTAGTGGACCCTTGACGCCGGCCTGCTGAAGCCGTCGTCAGCACAATGGGATGAGCCTCGCCCCTTCTGGGCGAGGCCTGTTCGCGTTCTTCGGGGTGTACGCGCGACGCGCACGTGCCGCTTCGTAGGTTCGGAG
>JALZJC010000146.1 GCA_030859945.1 Actinomycetota bacterium
GGCGGCGGGAGTACCGGAGGCGTCGCCCGAAGGCGCCCAGGGGGTGGGGGAGGCCGGCGGTGTGGAGCTCCCGCCCGCGACTCCCGTCTCTGTGCCCGACCCCGGCCCCCGCCCTGTCGCCACTACGCTGCCAAAGTCAACCCGCCCCAAGCCGGCTGCTTGAGTGCACTGAGCGGCACCCGAGCCGGTGCCGCCGCTCCGTGGGAGCCGAGGACATCGCCCATGCGGCTCGATCGACTCCTGGATCACGTCGAGGTCCTCGACCAGCGCGGCGACCCTTCCGCGGTCCACGTGAGCTCCGTGACCCACGAGGCCCGCAACGCCGGGGCCGGCTCCCTGTTCTGCTGCGTTCCCGGTACCGCCGCCGACGGCCACGACTACGCGGCCGTGGCCCGCGACGCCGGCGCGGTGGCCCTGCTCGTGGAGCGGTTGCTACCCCTCGATGTGGCTCAGGCGCGCGTTCCTGACACCCGCCTGGCGATGGCGCCCATCGCTGCCGCCTTCCACAACCACCCGTCGCGCCACATGCCAGTGGTCGGCGTCACGGGCACCAACGGCAAGACCACCACCACCCATCTCCTGCGGGCGGTGCTGGTGGCCAACGGGTGGCCCACGAGCGTCATAGGAACGCTGGGCGGGGCCCGCACCACCCCGGAGGCGCCGGAGCTCCAGGCCCGGCTGGCGGCTGCCCTCGCCGACGGGGACCGGGCCGCGGCCATCGAGGTGTCCTCCCACGCTCTGGTGCAGCACCGGGTCGACTGCGTGCGGTTCGCGGTGGTCGCCTTCACCAACCTGAGCCGGGACCACCTGAACTATCACGGCGACATGGAGTCGTACTTCGCGGCCAAGGCCACCCTGTTCCAGCCGGAGAGAGCGGCGTGCGGTGTGGTGAACGCCGACGACGCCTATGGCCGGCGCCTCCTGGAGGCGGCTCCCATCCCGTTGCGGGCCTACTCGCTCAGCGATGCCAGGGAGCTGGCCGTGGGCCCCTCGGCCACGACCTTCCGTTGGGAGGGTGAACCGGTGCGGCTCGCCCTCGGGGGCCGGTTCAACGCCGCCAATGCCGTCTGTGCCGCCGCTGTCGCCCGGGAGCTGGGAGTGGCCGCTGACGTGGTGGCCGCCGGCCTGTCGGCGGTTCCGTCGGTTCGGGGCCGGTACGAGCAGGTGGACGCGGGCCAGCCCTTCACCGTGGTGGTGGACTACGCCCACACGCCCGACGCCCTGGCCCAGGTGCTCGGGGCGGCGCGTGAGAGCGCCGCCTCGGGACGGGTGATCGTGGTGTTCGGGTGCGGTGGTGACCGTGACCGCACCAAGCGGCCGCTCATGGGCGAGGTGGCCACCGCTCTGGCTGACCTCGCCGTCCTCACCTCCGACAACCCCCGTAGCGAGGACCCCTCGGCCATCATCGACGAGGTACGAGCCGGGGCCCGCACCCTGGACCGCTTGCGGGTGGAACCCGACCGACTGGCGGCCATCTCGCTGGCGGTGGCCGAGGCCCGTCCCCATGACGTGGTGGTCATCGCCGGGAAGGGTCACGAGACGGGTCAGGTCTTCAGCGACCGGAGCGTGCCCTTCGACGACCGCGACGCGGCTCTGCGGGTGCTGGGGGAGACCTCGTGATACCCATGCTCCTGTCCGGGGGCGTGGCCATGATCCTGTCGCTCACCCTCACGCCGGTGCTGATCCGCTGGTTGCAGGCGCGCGGCATCGGTCAGCAGATCCGCGAGGACGGCCCCCAGGGCCACATCATCAAGGCCGGCACACCCACCATGGGCGGCCTCATGATCGTCAGCGGCGCCATCATCGGCTACCTCGTCGGTCACGTCCGGGGCGGCGCCATCTTCACGAGGGGCGGCATCCTCGTGGCTCTGGTGATGGCCGGCGCGGCGGCGGTGGGCGTGGCCGACGACTGGCTCAAGGTGCGCCGACGACAGAGCCTGGGCCTCAACAAGCGGGCCAAGTTCGCAGGTCAGCTGATCGTCGCCGGCGGGTTCGCCGTGCTCGCCCTGCACTGGGCCAAGGCCCGCACCTCGCTGTCCTTCACCCGCTTCGACCTGCCCGGGTTCGACGTGGGCGCCTGGGGCTGGGTGCTGTGGGCCGTGGTGCTGATCATCGCCACGTCCAACGCCGTCAACCTCACCGACGGCCTCGACGGGCTGGCGGCGGGAGCATCCACCTTTGCCTTCTCGGCCTTTGCCATCGTGGGCTTCTGGCAGTTCAGACACTTCGACATCTATCAGGTGCCCCAGGCGCTCGACCTGGCGCTGATCGCCGTGGCCTTGAGCGGCGCCTGCACCGGGTTCTTGTGGTGGAACTGCGCGCCGGCGCGCATCTTCATGGGCGACACCGGCTCCCTGGCCATCGGCGCCGCGATGGCGGGCCTGGCCCTGATCATGAACCTCCACCTCGTGCTGCCCGTGATCGGGGGGCTGTTCGTGCTCGAGACCCTGTCGGTGATCATCCAGGTGGCCAGCTACCGGCTGTTCCACCGTCGGGTGTTCCGCATGGCGCCGGTCCATCACCACTTCGAGCTGGCCGGCTGGCCCGAGGTGACGGTGATCGTGCGGTTCTGGGTCCTGGCCGGCCTGTGCACGGCAATGGCCCTCGGCCTGTTCTACGCCGACTACATCTCCCTCACGAGGATGGCTTAGGCCGAGGATGGGCTCCATGGGCAGTGGATCCGTGGGCAACGGCGCCGTGGGCAAGGCGGTGGTGGTGGGCCTCGGTGCCACGGGCCAGGCCGTGGCCCGCCAGCTCGTCGCCGAGGGATGGCAGGTGCTGATCGTCGAGGACCGTGGCGACGAGCGCACCCCGGAGGCCGTCCACCGGTTGGGCGCCAACCTGGGAACGGCGACCGACGCCGCCGGCGCCGACCTGGTGGTGCCGAGCCCGGGCGTCCCTCCGGGCCACCCCGTGTACGACGTCGCTTCGGCGGCCGGGGTGCCGGTGCTGAGCGAGGTGGAGCTGGCGTGGCGGGCGGCCGCGGGCAAGCCGCTCGTAGCCGTCACCGGCACCAACGGCAAGACCACCGTCACCACCTTGGTGGCCGCCATGCTGGTGGAGTCGGGGCGCACGGCTGTGGCCGCGGGGAACATCGGCCTGCCCCTGATCGAGGCCGTGCGACGTGACGTGGACGTGGTGGTGGCCGAGGTCTCCTCCTTCCAGCTCCAGTACACCGAGTCCTTCAGGCCGTCCGTGGCCGTGTGGCTCAACTTGGCCGAGGACCACCTCGACTGGCATCGGAGCATGGAGCACTACGCCGCGGCCAAGCGCCGGATCTGGGCCAACCAGGGTGGCGGAGACGTGGCCGTGGTGAACGCCGACGACGAGGCGGTCTCCGAGGCTGCGGTCACGGCGTCCGGCCGCGTGGTCAGCTTCGGTCTGGAGGAGGGGGACTACAGCCTGGACGGTGACGTCCTCGTCGGGCCGGGCGGGCGACAGATCATCCCCCGAGCCCACCTGCGCCGCAGCCGGCCCCACGACGTGGCCAACGCCCTGGCCGCCACTGCCGCCGCCGAAGCCGTGGGCGTGAGCCTCGGCGCGTGCCGAGCCGCCCTTTCCACCTTCGACGGGCTGCCCCACCGGCTCCAGCTCGTGCTCGACTCGGGCGGTGTCCGGTACTACGACGACTCGAAGGCCACCACGCCCGCTTCGGTGCTGGCCGCCCTGCGGAGCTTCGAGACCGTTGTGCTCATCGCCGGCGGCAGGAACAAGGGTCTCGACCTCGGCGTCCTCCGACAGGAGGCCCACCGTCTCCGCGCCGTGATCGCCATCGGCGAGGCGGCGTCGGCGGTGCAGTCGGCGTTCGCCGGAGCTGCACCGGTGACTCGGGCCGGCTCCATGGGCGCCGCCGTCGCCGCCGCCCGGGCCGCGGCTCGTCCCGGTGACGCCGTCGTGCTGTCTCCCGGCTGCGCCTCCTTCGACTGGTACAGCTCCTATGTCGAGCGGGGCGAGGACTTCGTCCAGGCCGTGCGCGACCTCGAGGCCCTGGCGTGAGGGCCCATCCACTCGGCCGGGCGCGGGCGGGAAGGGAACGGACGAGGCCCGAGGAGCCCAAGCCCGGACCATCGAAGCGCCCGCGTGGGGCGTCGACCAGCGCCGTGCTGCTCCTCGCCGTGGTGGCCGTCCTCTGCCTGGTGGGACTGGTGATGGTGCTGTCGTCCTCGTCGGTCCACGCTCTGCGCCAGTACGGCTCGTCCTGGGTGTTCTTCTGGCGCCAGGTCCTGTGGGTGGTCCTGGGGTCGCTGGCGTTGGTGGTGACGGCCCGAGTCGACTACAGGAGATGGCGCTCGACGGGCCCGTACCTGCTGGCGGCGGCCGTCATGCTCCTGATAGCGGTGCTCGTCCCGGGTCTGGGCGTGAAGGTGAACGGCTCGGCTCGCTGGCTCGGCCTGGGAGCCTGGCGGATCCAGCCCGCCGAGGTGGCCAAGCTGGCTCTCCTCCTCTATTGCTGCGGCGTGCTGGCCCGCAGGTTGGAGAGCCGTCCCGGCGGCGAGGTGCGCCTGGCGCCGGTGCTGGTGCCGTTCGGGCTCGTCGGCTTCCTGATCATGCTCCAGCCCGACATGGGGACCACGCTGGTGATCGGCAGCCTGGTCTTCGCGGTGCTGTACGTGGCCGGGGCCCGGCTCCGGGCCATGGCGGGTCTGACGGGAGCCGCCGTGGCTGGGGCCTTCGTGCTGGGCATGGCCGAGCCCTACCGCCGGGCCCGCATGCTGTCCTTCCTGAACCCCTGGGCCGACGCCAGCAACACCGGGTACCAGGTGGTGCAGTCGCTGGTCGGCATGGGCACGGGACGGCTGAGCGGAGTGGGGATCGGCGCCAGCCGGGCCAAGTGGGGCTTCTTGCCCAACGCCCATACCGACTTCATCTTCGCCATCGTGGGGGAGGAGATGGGGCTGGTGGGAGCCCTGGTCCTGCTCAGCATGTTCGCCGGTTTCGCCGTCCTCGGCATGCGCGCCGCCGGTGCTGCGCCGGATCCGTTCGGGCGCCTGCTGGCCGTGGGCATCACGGCCTGGGTCACGTCCCAGGCCTTCATCAACATGGGCGCCGTGGTGGGTGTGCTGCCGGTGAGCGGTGTACCGCTGCCCTTCGTCTCGTTCGGAGGGTCGTCACTCGTGATCCTCCTGGCTGCCGTCGGGATCTTGATCAACATCACCCGACAGGGTGGCCCGCCCACTCCCGGGGGCAGTTCGGAACCACTTCCCCGCCGCCGCCGGCAGCCGGCGGCGGGGTGATCCGGGTTCGGGCGTGAGCGACCGGCCGCACCAGGAGGCCGGCTCACGTTCCTCGACCTCGCCGTGGGCCGTCGTAGCCGGCGGGGGCACCGCCGGCCACGTCCTGCCCGCCCTCGCCGCCGCCCACGCCCTAGTGGCTCGGGGCCATTCGAGGGACGACATCCGCTTCGTGGGGTCGTCGCGCGGCCTGGAGGCGCGTCTCGTCGCCGAGGCCGGTTTCGACATCACCCTGCTCCCGGGGCGGGGCGTGGCCCGGCGGCTGAGCCTGGCCAATGTCGGGGCCGTGCTGGGATTGACCTGGGCCCTGGTGCGGGCCGTGCGTCTGATGACCCGGTGGCGCCCGGCCGTGGTGCTGGCGGTGGGCGGCTACGCCAGCGTGCCCTGCGCCATGGCCGCCGCGCTGCTTCGGGTGCCCCTCGTCCTCCACGACCAGAACGCCGTGCCCGGGCTGGCCAACCGGCTGGCGGGTCGCTTCGCCCGCGCCTCGGCGGTCTCGTTCGAGGGCACCCCGCTACCCCGGGCGGTGGTGACGGGGAACCCCGTGCGCTCCGAGGTGCTGGCCGTCGACCGCTCCCCGGCGGGCCGGGAAGCGGCTCGGGTCGCCCTCGACCTGCCCCGCACCGGCATGGTGGTGGCCGTGTTCGGCGGCTCGCTCGGCGCCCGTCGCATCAACGAGGCTGTCGCCGCCCTGGTCGAGCACTGGGCGCCTCGTGTGGAGGTGACCGTGTACCACGTGGTGGGTTCACGGGACTGGGAGGCCAGGGACTGGGGGGGTCGGAACCCAGAGGCGCGGGGGCGCCAGCCGGGGCACGGCTCCGGGCCACCACGGGCCCGGTATCGCGCCGTGCAGTACGAGCAGCGGATGCCGTTGCTGCTGGCCGCCGCCGACGTGGCCGTGTGCCGCGCCGGGGGAACCTCGGTGGCCGAGCTGGCCGCGGTGGGTCTGCCCGCGGTGCTGGTACCGCTGCCCTCAGCCCCCGGCGACCACCAGACCGCCAACGCCGCGGCGCTGGTGCGGCGAGGAGCGGCCGTGGTCGTGCATGACGACGAGCTCGGGCCCGGGCGCCTCCTGGCCGAGATCGAACCCCTGCTGGAGGATCCCGGCCGCATGGAGGCCATGAGCAAGGCCGCGCTCGGCCTGGCCCGCCCCGATGCCGCCGAGCGTGTGGCTGCCCTCGTGGAACACCATGCCCGCCGCTGATCCCCAGCCGTCCGGAGCACCGCTGCCGCCACCACCGTCCCTCGACCTTTCCAGGCCCCTCCGCATCCACGTGGTCGGCATCGGCGGAGCGGGGATGAGCGCCATAGCCACAGTGCTGGTGGCCATGGGCCATTCCGTCACCGGCAGCGACCTCAAGCACTCACCGGGAATGGAGCGCCTGGGATCGCTCGGCGTTGGCGTGACCGTGGGTCATGGAGGCCAGAACGTCGGCGAGGCCGAGGTGGTTGCCATCTCCACCGCCGTGCCCGACACCAACCCCGAGGTGGTGGCCGCTCGCCGGATGGGCCTCCCGGTGCTGGCCCGCGCCGACGTCCTCGCCGCCATCGCCGCCACACGCCGCACCGTGGCCGTGGCCGGAACGCACGGCAAGACCACCACCTCGTCCATGCTGGCCCTGGTCCTCGTGGAGGCGGGATTGCGCCCGTCCTTCATCGTCGGTGGTGAGGTCAACGAGATCGGCACCGGAGCGGTGTGGGACGACGGCGACTGGCTGGTGGTGGAGGCGGACGAGAGCGACGGCACCTTCCTTCGCCTGTCCCACGACGTGGCCGTGGTCACCAGCGTCGAGCCCGACCATCTCGAGCACTACGGGGACTTCGGGGCCCTGGTGGCTGCCTTCGAGCGCTTCCTTCACCAATGCCGCGGGCCGAGGGTCCTTTGCGCCGATGACCCCATGGCCTTCGATCTGGCCCAGCGTTGCGCTGCCGTGACCTACGGCACCTCGGAGGCCGCGGAGTACCAGATGACCGATGTTGTGAGTGGGCGGTCGAGCGTGGTGTTCTCTCTGCGACATGCGGGCGTGGACCTCGGTGAGGTGGCCCTCCCCGTTCCGGGTCTGCACAACGCCCGCAACGCCTGTGGGGCCATGGTCGCCGGTCTGCTCGTCGGGGCACCGTTCGACGCCGGGGCCAGGGCGCTGGCGCGCTACGGCGGTGTGGCCCGGCGCTTCCAGTTCCGAGGTGAGCGGGAGGGCGTGACCTTCGTGGACGACTACGCCCATCTGCCCACCGAGGTCCGGGCCGCGCTGGCCGCGGCCCGTGGGGGCGGGTGGCGCCGGGTGGTCTGCGTGTTCCAACCCCACCGCTTCAGCCGCACCGCCGCCCTCGCCTCCGACTTCGCCGACGCCTTCGAGGACGCCGACCTGGTGGTGATCACCGACGTGTACGACGCCGGCGAGGTCCCGAGACCGGGCGTCTCGGGGAAACTCGTCGTCCAGGCCGTGCTGGACGCCCATCCCGCGACCAGCGTGGCCTACCTGCCCAGCCGGCAGGACTGGCTACCGTACCTCCGGCGCCTGCTGCGCCCGGGTGACCTGTGCCTCACCCTCGGTGCCGGTGACCTCACGCTTCTCCCGGGCGAGCTGCTCCGGCCGCCCGTGCCGGTCCCGTGAACGCCGTCGAGCGGGCGGCTGCCGTGCTCGGCCCGAAGGGTCGTCATCAGGTGCCGCTCGGCCCCCTCACCACCTACCGGGTGGGTGGGGCCGCCGCCCTGCTGCTGGTCGTGGAGTCCGAGGCCGACCTGGAGCTGGCCCGGGAGGCGGTGACCTCGAGCGGCGTAGGGGTCCTGGTGGTGGGCAGGGGGTCGAACCTGCTGGTGGCCGACGCCGGGTTCCCCGGGCTCGCGGTCGTCCTCGCCGGGCTCGACGGCGTGATCGTGGAGGCGGAGTCCCGACGAGCGAGAGGCGAGGCCGGTGCTCTCCTTCCGGTGTTGGCCCGGCGTACGGCTGCCGCCGGTCTCACCGGCCTGGAGTGGGCGGTGGGCGTGCCGGGCTCCGTGGGCGGTGCGGTGCGCATGAACGCGGGTGGCCACGGGGCCGACGTGGCCCGGACACTGGTCCGCTACCGCTTCGTGGACCTCATGGGCGGAGACGACGGCGTGTTCGGCCCAGAACGCCTGGGCTTCGGCTACCGGCGCTCCACCGTCGCCGCCCACCACGTGGTGGTCTGGGCCGAGTTCGGCCTGGCACCGGGCGATCGGTCATCGTCGGAGGCCCGCATCGCCGACATCGTGCGCTGGCGCCGGGAGCACCAGCCCGGGGGTCAGAACGCCGGGTCGGTGTTCACCAACCCCACCGGGGACTCGGCGGGGCGCATCATCGACGCCGCCGGCCTGAAGGGCCTACGCCGGGGATCCGCCCAAGTGTCGGTCAAGCATGCCAACTTCATACAGGTGGACGACGGTGGCTCGGCCGACGACGTGATGGCGTTGATCGGGGATGTCCAGGGCCGGGTCCTGGCCGAGACCGGCGTGCGCCTGAAGCCCGAGGTACGCCTGGTGGGCTTCGACGTCGAGGCCCTTTCTCCCGACCCCACCGACGACCCCACCGGCGCGTCCCGGTGACCCAACAACTCTCCCGGCCACCCGCTCGTGGCCTCGCCATCGACCCCAGGATCCGCCAACGGCGGGTCGCGGTCCAGCGGGAGGAGGGCCGCCGGCGCTTGTGGTTCGTGGTGGTGGCGGCCCTCGTGTTGATCGCCGTAGCCGCCGTGGTGGGGGCCACCCAGTCTCCCCTGCTCGACGTGGACCGGGTGGAGGTCCGGGGGGCCAGCAGGACGCCGCACCCCGATGTGGTCGCCGCCAGCGGCCTCGCCGGCCATCCTCGGATGGTGGAGGTGGACACCGCCCAGGTGGCCAGAAGGGTCGAGGTGCTGCCCTGGGTGGACCAGGCCCGGGCCCGGCGATCTTGGCCGGGTGCGGTGGTCATCGAGGTCACTGAGCGCCGACCGGTCGCGGTGGCTCCGGCTGGGGCGGGCTGGGCCGTGGTCGACGGCACCGGCAGGGTTCTGGAGGTGGCCACGCACCGACCGGCGAGCATCCCCGCCATGGCCGGGGTTCAAGTGCCGGGAGCTCCGGGCACCGCTCTGGCCGCCGCCGACGTCGTGGGGGTGGCGGCGGCTCTGCCACCGGGCCTGGCCGAGCGGGTGAGCGAGATCCAGACCAGGCCGGGCGGTGAGCTGGTGCTGCAACTGGCGCCTCCCGGCGGGGAGGTGCGCCTGGGAGGCGCCGAGGCTCTCGAGGCCAAGCTCATCTCGGCGTTGACCGTGCTCCAGAAGGTGGATGTGACCCGGCTTCGCACCCTCGACGTGCGCGTACCATCGGCGCCGGTCTTGACTCGACGTTGAGCTTCTGGTTAAGGTTCGACCGTTGACGGAGGTTTAGCTCCAACTTTAACCGTAAGGTAGAGGTTGAGGCAAGCAGCGGTCAGCACTTCGAGGAAATTCCTTCGGGCGGTCGGATTCGGATGCGGACGCGCATGGCGCGTTCACGCATCGGGAGGCTCTTGAAACCCATGAACGGAACCCAGCAGAACTACATCGCGGTGATCAAGGTGGTGGGCATGGGCGGTGGCGGCGTCAACGCCGTGAACCGCATGATCGACGCCGGGCTGAAGGGCGTGGAGTTCATCGCCATCAACACCGACGCCCAGGCTCTGCTCATGAGCGACGCCGACGTGAAGCTCGACATCGGGCGCCAGCTCACGAGGGGTCTGGGGGCCGGAAGCGACCCCGAGGTGGGCCGTCAGGCGACCGAGGAGCACCGCGACGAGATCGAGGAGGTCCTCAAGGGTTCCGACATGGTCTTCATCACCGCCGGCAAGGGCGGGGGCACCGGAACAGGCGGGGCGCCCGTGGTGGCAGAGATCGCCCGGTCGCTGGGGGCGCTCACCATCGGGGTCGTCACCCGGCCCTTCGGCTTCGAGGGCCGCCGCCGGGCCGTCCAGGCCGACGCAGGCATCCAGCGCCTGAAGGAGGCCGTCGACACCCTCATCGTCATCCCCAACGACCGCCTGCTCACCGTCTCCAACGACAAGACCTCGATGGTCAACGCCTTCAAGATGGCCGACGAGGTGCTCCTCCAGGGTGTCCAGGGCATCACCGACCTCATCAACCACCCCGGTCTCATCAACACCGACTTCGCCGACGTCAAGATGATCATGAGCAACGCCGGCACCGCCATCATGGGCATCGGCAACTCCTCGGGTGACGGCCGGGCTGTCAACGCCTCGAGGGCGGCCATCACCAGCCCCCTGCTCGAGGCCTCGATCGAGGGTGCCCGGGGCATCCTGCTCAACATCGCCGGCGGGAGCGATCTGGGACTGTTCGAGGTCAACGAGGCGGCCGAGATCATTCACAGCGTCTCCCATCCCGACGCCAACATCATCTTCGGCAGCGTCATCGACGACGCCATGGGCGACGAGGTCCGGGTCACGGTCATCGCCACCGGCTTCGAGCAGTGGGAGGACCGCAGCTCCGCCGCCGGCACGGACGAGTGGGCGCACCGCGAGCTCGGCCTCAGACCGGATCGAGAGGCCCTGGCGGTGGACGAGGAGGATCTGGACTTCGCCGACGAGGACTTCGACGTTCCCTCGTTCCTCAAGTAGCGCGGGCCCGCCCCTGACCATCGAGGCGAGCAGCCGGGCGCCCCTCGGCTCCTGGGCCCGGGTGCGCTGGACCGGCCGGGCCGAGGGCGACGCCCTGGAGCGGCGCGAGGGACCGCCCCGGGGCTGGGAGGGCGTCGTAGAGCTACCGATCACCTGGCTCCGCCAGGTGCACGGCGACCGCGTCGTGGTGGTGGACCATCCCCTCCGCGGGCCGGCAGAGGAAGGCGACGCCCTGGTGACCGCCCGTACGGATCTGGCGCTGGGCGTGCTGACCGCGGACTGCGCGCCGGTGGCCCTGGCCAGCGCCGAGGGCGTGGTGGGTGCCGCCCATGCCGGTTGGGCCGGCTTGGCCCGAGGCGTCATCGAGCGCACCGTGGAGACCATGCGGGCATTGGGCGCCAGCCGGATCGAGGCAGCCCTCGGGCCGTGCATCCGGGCCGAGTGCTACCAGTTCGCGGCCGCCGACCTCGAGCGCCTGACGGCCCGGCTCGGGAAATCGATCCTCGGCGCCACGCGGGCGGGGGCCCCTGCTCTCGACCTGCCTGCCGGGGTGGCGGCGGCCCTGCGCCGGGCCGGAGCCGACATCGTCCACGACGAGGGCCAGTGCACGGCCTGCTCATCCGGCTCGCCGCTGTCCCACCCATACTTTTCCCACCGGGCGCGGGGGGAGACCGAGCGTCAGGCCATGGTGGTGTGGAGGGCGTAGCCGAGCGCCTGGCCGAGGTCCGGGACCGCATTACCAGGGCCGGTGGCGACTGGCGGTCGGTCACCGTGGTGGCCGTCAGCAAGGGCTTCGGCCTCGACGCCATCGACGCCGCCTACGACGCCGGTCTGCGCGACTTCGGCGAGAACTACGCCCAGGAGCTGTCGCAGAAGTCGGGGGCCGGTGCAGCGTCGTATCCCACCCCGCCCCGCTGGCACTTCCTCGGTCCCGTCCAGCGCAACAAGGTCCGTCATCTGGCGCCCGTCGTTCACACCTGGCAAGGGGTCGACCGGATCGGAGAGGGCGTCGAGATCGCCCGTCACGCTCCCGGTGCCGGCGTGATGGTGCAGGTCAACGTCACCGGCGCGCCACAGCGCAACGGCTGCAGCTTCGAAGAGACGCCGATGCTGGTGGAGGACCTGCGCCGCCAGGAGCTCGACGTGCGGGGCCTGATGTGCATCGGCCCGCGACACGATCCCCGCACCGCCTTCCGCCGGCTGGCGACCCAGGCGCGGGATCTCGGTCTCACCGAGTTGTCCATGGGGATGTCGGCCGACTTCGAGGCGGCGGTGCAAGAGGGGTCCACCATGGTCCGGGTGGGGTCCGCGCTCTTCGGTTCCCGACCACGGCGTGGGACCGGCGATAGGCTCGGTCGGCAAGGAGGGTTCTGATGCCTGGCATGCTCCGGCGAACGATGGTCTACCTCGGGCTCGTCGACGACGAATACGACGAGTACGAGCCCTACGAGGAGCCGCAACCAGTTCCCTCCCAGCAGGGCTCGGTGCGGTCGTACCCGGCCCCAGAGAGGCAGCAGTTCGAGGCGTCGCCCGTTTCCGCGCCCCAGCCCGCCATCCGGACCATTCCCCGAGAGGCTCCGCCGCCCGAGGCGCCACCTCAGCCCTCCGTGGTGGCCATGCCCTCGGCCGTCGTGCGGCCCATCGCACCCCTCCAGAGCGCCAAGGTCCACGTGGTGGCACCCGCCCGCTTCCCCGACGCCCAGGAGATCGGAGACCTGCTGCGCGCCAGCCAGCCCGTGATCGTGAACCTCCAGGGGGCCGACCGGGAGCTCGGCCGCCGCATGATCGACTTCTGCAGCGGCGTCACCTACGCCCTTGCCGGCTCCATGGAGAAGGCTGCCGACCAGGTCTTCCTGCTCACGCCGTCCAACGTGGAGGTCTCTGCGGAGGAGAAGCGGCGGCTGCAGCAGAGCGGTCTCTACGACAGCTGAAGAGCTCAGAACCTCTCCCCCGCATGACCGCTCGATGACGCAACTTCTCTGCCTCGCGGCCCAGGCCTACGTCTTCGTTCTCTTCGGTCGCATCATCCTCAGCTGGTTCCCTGTCTCGCCCGGTACTCCGATGGCATCGGTCTTCTCCGTGCTCTACACCCTCACCGAACCCGTTCTGGGGCCGCTCAGGCGCGTGCTCCCCCCCGTGGGAATGGGCGGGATGGGCCTGGACCTGTCACCCATGATCGTCTCCGTGGCCATCCAGTTCTTCCTGGTCCCCGTCCTGTGCACCCTCTGAGACTCGGACATCCCCATGATCACGGGGCCATGACGGTACCATCGCCACCCATGGATGTTTCGCCGGAGACCATTCGCAAGGTGGAGTTCCGTGAGCGCCTGCGGGGCTACCACCAGGACGACGTCGACCATTTCCTCGAGCGCATGGCGGCGGGGGTGGAGATCCTCCAACAGCGGCTGCGTGACGCAAGCGAGCGAGCGTCCCGCGCCGAGGAGCGCGCTCAGGGCGACGGGGGCGAGTCGCTCCGCCAGACCCTGGAGCTGGCACAGCGCGTCGCCGAGGAGGCAACGCAGAGGGCTCGAGAGGAGGCTGCCCGTCTCGTCGAGGCGGCGCAGGGGGAAGCTCAGGCTCTGATGGCTGACGCCGAGGGGCAGGCAGCGCGCTTGGCGGAGGAGGCCCGGGCCGAGGTCCGCCGGCTGGAGGCGGCGCGCCAGAAGCTCGGCGCCGACGTGACCCAGATGGAGCGTTATGTGGCCGAGGCCCGGACCCGGGCCCAGGCCTCGCTCGCCGATGCCGTGCGCCAGCTCGAGCATCTGGTTCCCGACCCCGCACCCTTGCCGGTTGAGCAGGCCGGGAGTCTCGAGGAGGCCCGGGACCCCGAGGAACCCGACGCATCCTCGCTCGCGCCTCACCCGCAACCATCGGGGTCCGTGCCGTTCCAAGGCGTTCCCGTCCAGTCCTGATCGCCTGTACCGAACCCAAGTGGCCGCGTCTTCCTAAGATGCGGGCTGCCCTTGTTCCCTATCCGGGTGGTGCTCTGTGTTACTCCTGAATGTCGGCCTGATTGCGCTCGGTTTCGTGCTGCTCATGATCGGCCTCTTCGCCGACGTCATCTGGCTCGTCTACGCGTCGATCGTCTGCGCCATGGCCGCGGGCCTGGTGCTGCTCTTCTACAGCCGCCTGAGCCAGCGCGAAGCAGCTACTGCTGGAGCCGGCGGCCCTCAGGGACAGGCACGGACGGCTCCGTCTGCCCCTCCTGCCGGGTCCGGCGCGCCGGCGCCCGAGCCCGGTTCGACGGAGCCCGCGCCGGCCCGCGGATGGGAGCCCCCGCCCCCGCCCGAGCCGGTCCCGGAGCCCACCGCCACCCTCTCCGTGGTCGGCCGCGGGGGAAGGGACAACACCGAGGTCGGCGAGGGGGTGGGCGTTGCGGCCGCTCCGAGCGACGAGCAGGACCTGGGTTTCCCCATCGCCGACTATGACGAGCTGCGCGTCAGCGAGATCCTGCCTCTGCTGCCGGAGCTGGACCTCGACGAGCTGGACATGGTTCGCGAGCGTGAGGAGGCCGGTAAGCGGCGGTTGACCGTTATCAACAGGATCGACGAGCTGATGGACGAGCTCGAGGCCGAGGAGGTGCCGGTGGCCGTCGCCGGCCCCGCCCCGGATGGTTTCCCCATCGAGGACCTGGAGAGCCTGCCGGTGGAGGAGATCGTGGCCGTGATCCCGATCCTCAGCGACGAAGAGCTCGACTTGCTCGCCGAGCGGGAGGAGCAGGGCCAGAACCGCGCCGCCGTGCTCGACGCCATCGACGACCAGTTCGAAGAGGTCGAGATCGAGGAGGAGGAGGTGGTGGCCGCTCCGGTGGCGGCCATCGCGGCCAAGAAGGTGTCGGCCAAGAAGGTGCCGGCCAAGAAGGCCGCCGTCAAGAAGGTGCCGGCCAAGAGGGCCGTCAAGAAGGTGACGGCCAAGAAGGTTCCGGCCAAGAAGTTCGCGGTGAAGAAGGTTGCGGTGAAGAAGGTGCCGGCCAAGAAGGTGCCGGCCAAGAAGGCTGGGAAGGCGACGAAGAAGCGCTAGCCGCCGGGATGGGGTCTGGTCCTGCCCAGCCCGATGTGTAGGGCCCGGCCATCGGGCAGCTCGCCTCGGCGGGCGTCGCTGATCGGTCCCGCCAGCACGAGCTCGTCGGCCAGCGTCTGCTCCATGACATAGGCCCGGTGCGTCTCCACCGCGGCGGCTACGTCGTCGGGCATGTCGAGGACCAGGTGGATGTGGTCAGAGACGTGGAGGCCCGCCTCCCGACGAGCCTCGTTCACCAGGCGGACGACGTCCCGGGCCAGTCCCTCGGCCTCCAGCTCGGACGACACGTCGAGGTCGAGGATCACCACGCCGTCCCCACCGGGTAGGGCCCGGCCCGCGGCCTGGTCGTGGGGCGACAGGTGAAGGCTGTACTCGTCGTCGGCAAGGGTCCGCCCCGCCACTTGCACCGCGCCATCGGCGTGCCGTTCCCAGTTCCCTTCCCTGACCGCCTTGATGATCTTCTGCACGTCGGGCCCGATCCGGGGGCCCAGCACGGCGGGGACGACCTGGAGCACGAGCTCGCCTTCCGCCTCCACGTCGCTGGACAGGATCACGCGCTTCACGTTCACCTCGTCGGCGACGAGGTTCGTGAAAGGCTCCAGGCGGTTGGCCTCGGCGCCGGCGAAGGTCAGGGACGCGAGGGGCAGGCGGGCCCGCAGGCGCTGAGCCTTGCGTACGGAGTGGGCGGCCGAGCACACGTCGCGCACCAGGTCCATGCTGGCGACCAGCTCGGGGTCGGCGGGCAGCCAGTCCGACGATGGCCAGTTGACGAGGTGCACGCTGCGCCGGCCGGTGAGGCCCCGGTACACGTCCTCGGTGAGGAGAGGCAACAGCGGAGCGCACACCCGGCAGACCACCTCCAGCACCGTGTACAGGGTGTCGAATGCGTCCCTGGAGGCCGCCTCGCCGATGGCCGGCGACGTCCGCCAGAAGCGGTCCCGGGACCTGCGGATGTACCAGTTGGTCAAGGCGTCGAGGAAGGAGCTGACGGAGGCGCACGCCTCGGAGATGTCGTAGGCGTCGAGGGCGACGGTCACGTGCTCGACGAGCTGACGAGCCTTGGCCAGCACGTACTGATCGAGCACGCCCTCGGCATCGGTGCGCCATCGGGCCGAGTACGACTCGGTGTTGGCGTAGAGGGTGAAGAAGTACCAGGCGTTCCAGATGGGGTTGACAACCTGGCGCACCGCCTCGCCCACGCCCTTCCTGGTGAAGACGAGATCCTGGCCTCGGAGCACGCTGGAAGAGAGCAGGAACCAGCGAACGGCGTCGGCCCCGAAGGTGGCGAACATCTCCTCGGGGTCGACGTAGTTGTGGAGCCGCTTGGAAGCCTTGCGGCCGTCGTCGCCCAGAATGACCCCGTGCGCCACGCACGTGCGGAACGGTGCGGAGTCGAACAACGCCGTCGACAGCACGTGAAGGTTGTAGAACCAGGCCCTGGTCTGGCCCACGTACTCCACGATGAAGTCGGCTGGGAAGTGGCTCTCGAACCAGTCACGGCTCTCGAACGGGTAGTGGACCTGGGCGTAGGGCATGGAGCCCGACTCGAACCAGCAGTCGAGCACCTCCTCGACCCGACGCATGGTCGACCGGCCCGTGGGGTCGTCGGGGTTCGGACGCGTGAGCGCGTCCACGCCGGGCCGGTGCAGGTCGTCAGGGCGCACCCCGAAGTCACGCTCGAGCTGGTCGAGGCTCCCGTACACGTCGATGCGGGGATAGCGGGGGTCGTCGCTCTTCCACACAGGGATAGGCGATCCCCAGAACCGGTTGCGGCTGATCGACCAGTCGCGTGCGTTCTCCAGCCACTTGCCGAAGGCACCGTCACGGATGTGACCCGGGACCCAGTGGATGTCCTGGTTGAGCTCGAGGGCCCGCTCCTTGACGGCGGTCACGGCCACGAACCACGAGCTCACCGCCCTGTAGATCAACGGTGTGTCCGTGCGCCAGCAGTGCGGATAGCTGTGCACGTAGCTCTGGTGGCGTACCAACGCCCCCCGGTCCTTCAGGTGGCGGATGATGCCGGCGTTGGCGTCGAAGACGTGCTGGCCCTCGTAGTCGCCCACCTCGGCGGTGAAGCGGGCGTGCTCGTCGACGGGCACCACCACCGGGATGCCGTTGGCCTCGGACAGGCGCTGGTCGTCCTCACCGAAGCCAGGGGCGATGTGCACCGTGCCCGTGCCCTCGTCCGTGGTGACGAAGTCCCCCTCGAGCACCCGGAAGGCGTTGGGCGTGTCCTCGAAGTAGCCGAAGAGCGGCCGGTAGCGACGGCCCACCAGGTCGGCGCCCTTCACGGTACCCACCCGGGTGGCTCCCGCCAGCTCCTTCTCGTAGCCGCCGGCGGTGGCGGCGCCCACGATGTAGCGCTGGCCGCCCTCCTCGAACACGGCGTAGTCGATGTCGGCACCCACCGCCAGGGCCAGGTTGGAGGGAAGGGTCCAAGGGGTGGTGGTCCACACCAGGATGTGCTCACCCGAGTCGAGGGTGAAGAGAACGGTGATGGCGGGGTCCTGGCGCTCCCGGTAGGCGTCGTCCAGGCGGGTCTCGAAGTTGGAGAGCGGTGTCTCGCACTCCCAGCAGTAGGGGAGCACCTTGTAGCCCTCGTAGATCAAACCCTTCTGCCAGAGCTGCTCGAAGGCCCACATGACGCTCTCCATGTAGGAGAGGTCGAGCGTCTTGTAATCGCGCTCGAAGTCCACCCAACGGGCCTGGCGGGTGACGTAGGACTGCCACTCCCGGGTGTAGCGCAGGACCGACGTGCGACAGGCCTGGTTGAAGCGGTCGATGCCATAGGCGTGGATGGCCAGATGACCACTGATGCCCAACTCCCTCTCGGCCTCCATCTCGGCCGGCAGACCGTGGCAGTCCCATCCGAAGCGACGGTCCACCCGCCGGCCCCGCATGGTCTGGTAGCGGGGGATGGCGTCCTTCACGTACCCGGTGAGGAGGTGCCCGTAGTGGGGGAGGCCGTTGGCGAACGGCGGGCCGTCGTAGAACACGAACTCGCCCTGCTCCGCGGGACGCTGGTCGACGGATGCCCGGAAGGTGGCGTCGGCCGCCCAGAATGCCAGCACCCGCTCTTCGAGCTCGGGCAGGTTCGCCTGCGGGGGAACCTCGGGATAGGGCGGCACGGACATACTCTAGGGACCGGCCCCAACCGGCCCACGGCCGTCCCGCGATGTCCGGAATGCGGGAGCGACGGCAGACGTTGTCCGGATGCCATTCACCAGTGGCGAGGAGCTCATGGTACCGTCCCGCCCTCGCCCCCCAGCCGCCTCACGGGGAGAGAGACCACTTTGCCCCGAGCAACCACTCCAGCCACCAAGGGCACCAAGGCCGCCAAGAAGCAGGGCACGGTCCCGAGGCCGGCGAGGAGGAAGAAGCCGACGCCGGCGGCTGCGGCCGAACAGGCACCTCCCGCCAAAGCCGCCAAAGCCGCCAAAGCCGCCAGAGCCGCCAAGGCCGCCCCCAGGAAGGCCACCAAGAAGGCCACCAAGAAGGCCACCACGGCCACCAAGGCCACCAAGGCCGGCAAGGCCAGCAAGGCCAGCAAGAAGGCCACCAAGGCGGTGATCACAGACACGGCTCCCTCCAGCAAGGGGGCCAAGGCTCAGGACAAGAAGTTCCTGGGCGGGCAGCGAAGTGCCCTCCAGGCCGAGCGGGAGAGCTACGTGGCCCAGGCCGACAGCTTGAAGGCCGAGGCCGACCAGATGGCCCAGGAGGCGGAGCCCGGCGACGTGCAGTTCGACGAGGAATCCGGGGAGGGGGGCACGATGAACATCGACCGGGAGCGAGACCTGGCCCTCTCGGCTCAGGCCCGAGCGGCGGTGGAGGACATCGATCTGGCCCTCGGGAAGATCACTCGGGGCACGTACGGCAAGTGTGAGCGCTGTGGTCAGCCCATTCCCAAGGCCCGCCTGAAGGCCCTTCCCCAGGCCCGGTTGTGCGTCGCCTGCAAGAGCGGGGGCCTGTCCCGACGCTGAGGGCCCGCCGGCTGGCCCTCGCAGGGGCGGTGGCAGCGGCGGTGACCACGGCCGACCAGCTCACCAAGGCCTGGGCCCTCCGAGCGCTGGACGAAGGGCCGATCCACCTGATCTGGACGCTCAGGCTCGACCTTTCCTTCAACTCGGGTGCCGCCTTCGGATTGGGAAGGGGGCTGGCACCGTTCCTCGCCGCCGTCGGCATCATCCTCGTGCTGGCTCTTCTCGGCTTCGGTCGAGCGGCCCTCGCCACCCTCCCGGGCACTGTCGCCCTCGGGCTGGTTCTGGGCGGAGCCCTCGGGAACCTCGGTGACCGCCTCTTCGGCCATCACGACGGCTCGGTCGTGGATTTCATCGACCTCCGGTGGTGGCCGGTCTTCAACCTCGCCGATGCCGCCATCTCCTGCGGGGTCGTGCTGCTGCTGGTGAGCAGTTGGCGTCGCCCTCGCCAGGCGACCCAGGCTCCGTGAACACCCGCTCGTCGGAGACCATCCCCGGCGCTCTGCACGGTGAGCGGGTGGACCGGGTGGTCGCCCTGCTCACGGGTATGGCTCGCTCCGAGGTGGCGGCCCTGGTGGCGGCCGGCGGCGTCCGGGTCGGTGGTCGTACCGTCACAACCCGCAGCCACCGCCTGGTCCAGGGCGACCACCTCGAGGTCTCTGTGCCCGAGCGGGTGAGCCCGCCCGACCTCCAGCCCGACGCCAGCGTTCCGGTGACGGTGGTGCACGAGGACTCTCACGTGGTGGTGGTGGACAAGGCCGCAGGTGTCGTCGTGCACCCCGGATCTGGCCGGACGGACGGCACCCTTGTGCAGGGTTTGCTGGCCCGGTTCCCCGACCTGGCCGAGATCGGGGCGGGGGAACCCGACCGGCCGGGCATCGTCCACAGACTGGACAAGGGAACGTCGGGCCTGCTGGTGGTGGCCCGTACCGCGGCTGCCTACCGTTCGCTGGTTGACCAGCTGAAGCGCCGGGCCGTCGACCGGCGCTACCTGTGCCTGGTCTGGGGCCACCTCGCTTCGCCGGACGGCCTGGTCGACGCCCCTGTGGGTCGGTCCGGCTCCGATCCCACCCGCATGGTGGTCTCGGCCCGGGGACGCCCCGCCCGTACCCGCTACCACGTGCGCAGGCGCGTCGCCCATCCCGCCCTCACCCTCCTCGAGTGCCGGCTGGAGACGGGGCGCACCCACCAGGTCAGGGTCCACCTGGCTTCCATCGGGCACCCTGTCGTGGGAGACGACCGCTATGGCGGTGCCCGGTCGTCCCTCGTGGTTCAGCGGCCCTTCCTCCACGCCCATCACCTCGCCTTCGAGCATCCTGCCAGCGGTGAGATCCTGGCCTGCTCATCCCCGCTTCCCGCCGACCTGGAGGCGGCGCTGGCGGCGTGTCCTTAGTTCAGAGGTTCGTCCCCCGGCTCACGGGGCCGTCGCCGGTGGGAGCGCGGTCTCGGGGGGAACGGCCTCCTCAGGAGGCGCGCCGGCGGTGCCCCGCGCCCGGGACACCATGTCGGCCAGGGTGTAGGAGTCCAGGTGGGAGCGCATCTGGTGGCCCACGTCGGACCACACGGCCAGGAGCACGCACTGGCCCTCGTGATCACACGCGCCGTCCTGGTGGGGCTCGCCGAAGTCACCGGCCACTATGGGCCCGTCTACGGCGCTGACGATCTGGCCCAGGGTGATCTCGGCCGGGTGGCGAGCCAGCACGTAACCCCCGCCCACTCCCCGCTTCGAACGGACCAACCCCGCGCCCTTCAGCGCCAGCAGGATCTGCTCGAGGTAGGGCTGCGGTAGGCCGGTGCGCTCGGCGATGTCGCGGACCGACGTCGGCGTGCCACCTTCGTCGTGCAGGGCCAGCGAGAGCAGGGCCCGGCTGGCGTAGTCGCCTCGCGTCGAGACCTTCACGGTCCAATGCTACGACCATGGGCGGAGTTGCGGGCACCCCGTGTGCGCCGGTCACCCGAGATGTGCCGACCACAGCCGTTGCCCTAAGGTCGGCGGCCGATGGCGCTGCATCCAGAGCCCGTCCTTCCCGACTACGGGGGAGCGTGCCTCACGTCGGTCGTACCGGCGCTGTTCGACAGGGACTCTACGCCGCCGGCCTGGCTCCCGCAGCCGGTCGGGGCGGCTCGCCAGGTGGTGCTGCTGGTGCTCGACGGGCTGGGCTGGGATCAGCTGCGCCAGCGTCCCCATCTGGCGCCCACCCTGAACGCCATGGTGGGCGGGCCCATCACCTCCGTGGCCCCCACCACGACGGCCACCGCCCTCACCTCGCTCACCACGGGGCTGGCCCCCGCCTTCCACGGGGTCGTCGGCTACCGGGTCCAGGTGGCCCGGGGAGAGGTGATGAACGTGCTGCGGTGGACCACCAGCCGGGGCGACGCCAGGGAGGCCGTGCCCCCGGAGAAGTTCCAGCCCCACGTGGCCTTCGCCAACACGGGAGCCCCGGTGGTCACTCGAGCGGAGTTCGCCACCACCGGCTTCACCGCCGCCCACCTGGCCGGGGCCCGCCTGTACGGCTGGCGGGTCGCCTCGGCGCTAGTGGTCGAGGTGCGACGCCTGCTCCGGCAGAGCGAGCCGTTCGTCTACGCCTACTACGACGGCATGGACAAGGTCGCCCACGAACGGGGCTTCGGGGAGCACTACGACGCCGAGCTCATCGCCGTCGACCGCCTGGTGGCGGACATGGCCGGCGCCCTCCCACCGGGAGCGGTGTTGGTGGTGACCTCCGACCACGGCCAGGTCAACGTGGGCGAGGCCTCGATCGAGCTCGACCAGCAGTTGATGTCGAGCGTCGAGCTCCTCTCGGGAGAGGGGCGCTTCCGGTGGCTGCATGCCCGCCCCGGTGCCGCCCTGCACCTTACCGAGGAGGCGCGCGACCTTTACGGTCACCTGGCGTGGGTGCGGGGCCGTGAGGAGGTCCTGGAAGAGGGCTGGCTCGGAGGCCGACCCCCTCCCGAGATCGAGCGCCGGCTGGGTGACGTGGCCCTGGTGCCCTTCGAGCCCGTTGCCTTCCACGACCCCGCGGACGCGGGCGAGGCCCGCATGGTGTGCCGCCACGGGTCTCTCACCCCTGGCGAGGCGTGGGTCCCGTTGGTCGCCCTCGATCCCGCTGGGGGGGAGGAATGAGGCAGTGACGCCGGCTCATGTCTGACCTCCCTCACGCCCAGCCTGACCTGGTCACCGGCCCCACGCCCGCGCACTCAGCTCATCCCGAGGCAGGCGAGAGCATCGAGCGACCAGCCCGCGTCATGCGCATCGGCTCCATGACCAAGCAGCTTCTGGAGGAGGTGCGCCAGGCCCCGCTCGACGAGGCGAGCCGCAAGCGGCTCCGGGACATCTACGAGAGCTCCATCGAGGAGCTCGCCAGCGTCTTGTCCCCCGAGCTGCGCGACGAGCTGGATCGGGTGGTGCTTCCCTTCCAGGAGGCGTCCACGCCGACGGAGGGGGAGCTCCGCATCGCCCAGGCCCAGCTGGTGGGGTGGCTGGAAGGGCTCTTCCACGGCATCCAGGCCACCCTCTTCGCCCAGCAGATGGCGGCGCGGGCCCAGCTCGAGGAGATGCACCGCGGCCTTCCGGCCGCCCGGGAGCCCGATCAGGGCCGCCCCGGGTACCTGTGACGACCCCGGCGACCCTGAGCGCTTCACCCCACTCGGAAGGCTGCCCGGAGGACAAACGAGGGCTTTCCCTGCACGCCCCAGCCAACTAGCCTGGGTCGAATAACATCCGTGTAATCCACCGCCCGGAGCTGGAGCACCAGCAGGGAGCAGCGATGGCGGGTTGGCAGTGAAGGGACATTCGTGAGCGCGTCGTTCGCCCATCTGCACGTGCACACCGAGTTCTCGATGCTCGACGGTGCGGCCCGGGTGAAGGACGTGGTCGGCGCGGCCGCCGCCGACGGCCAACCGGCCATCGGGATCACGGACCACGGCAACATGTACGGCGTTCTCGACTTCTACAGGGAGTGCAGAGCCCAGGGGATCAACCCCATCATCGGCACCGAGGCCTACATGGCCGCCAACAGCCGCCACGAGCGCCCCGTGAGGCGGGGCCGCGTCGACGATACCGGCGGCAACGGCGAAGGCGACGAGAAGCTCTATTACCACCTCACACTGCTGGCCGAGAGCGACCGGGGCTACCGCAACCTCATGAAGCTCTCCAGCGCCGCCTACCTGGAGGGCTACTACCACAAGCCGCGCGTTGACTGGGAGCTGCTCGAGCGCCACCAGGAGGGCGTCATCGCCACCACCGGATGCCTCGGAAGCGTGGTGCTCCAGGCCCTCCTCCGAGGCGACTTCGAGCAGGCAGCCACGCTGGCGGGCCGGCTCCAGGACATCTTCGGCAGGGAGCGGCTCTTCGTGGAGCTGCAGGATCACGGTCTCGACAAGCAACGCAAGACCAACCCCCAGCTCATCGACATCGCTCGGCGGCTGGGGGCGCCCCTGCTGGCCACCAACGACAGCCACTACCCCCGTCAAGGGGATGCCGTCGCCCACGACGCCCTCCTGTGCGTGCAGACCGGCGCCACCCTGGCCGACGAGAAGCGCTTCCGTTTCGAAGGGGACCAGCACTACCTGAAGACGGCGGAGGAGATGCGCTCGCTGTTCGCCGACTGGCCCGAGGCGTGTGACAACACCCTTCAGCTCGCGGAGCGCTGCCAGGTCGAGATCGAGTTCGGCACGCCCCAGCTGCCTGAGTTCGGCGTGCCGGCCGGCTTCTCGTCGGAGGCCGCCTATCTCGAACACCTCACCTTCGAGGGCGCCCGCCAGCGTTACGGAGATGCCCTCCCCGAGCCCGTGGCCCGGCGCCTCGAGGCCGAGCTCACGGTGATAGCCGACATGGGTTTCTCGGCTTACTTCCTCGTCGTCTGGGACCTCATCCGCCACGCACGTGAGTCGGGGATCCGTGTGGGGCCCGGCCGCGGGTCGGCGGCCGGGTGCTGCGTTGCCTACTGCCTTCGCATCGTGGACCTCGACCCCCTCGCCCACGACCTGCTGTTCGAGCGCTTCCTGAACGCGGGCCGCAAGCAGATGCCCGACATCGACATGGACTTCGACGAGCGCCATCGGGGCGAGATGATCTGCTACGCCGCCGAGCGCTACGGGTGGGACCACGTGGCCCAGATCGTCACCTTCTCCACCATCAAGGCCCGGGCTGCCGTGCGCGACGCGGCGCGCGTGCTGGGCTACCCCTACGCCGTGGGCGACAAGGTCGCCAAGGCCATGCCAGCCCTCATCATGGGCAGGGACACTCCGCTGTACGCCTGTCTCGAGGCCCACCCCTCCCATTCCGACGGCTACAAGATGGCGGGTGGCCTCCGCGACATGTACGCCACCGACCCCGACGCCCGCAAGGTGATGGACGTGGCCAGGGGACTGGAAGGCCTGCGTCGCCAGGACGGAATCCACGCCGCGGCCGTGGTCATCACCAAGCAGCCCCTCACGGAGCACCTCCCCATCCAGCGCAAGCCCGAGCCCGGCGGTGATCCCGCCGACGCGCCCATCGTCACCCAGTACGAGATGCACGGGGTGGAGGAGCTGGGCCTGCTCAAGATGGACTTCCTCGGCCTGCGCAACCTGAGCGTCATCGAGCGGGCTCTCGACCTGGTGCAGGAGTCCACCGGGTCCCGTCCGGACATCGACACCGTCCCTCTGGACGACGAGCGCACCTACAGGATGCTCTGCGCCGGGCTGTCCGTCGGCGTCTTCCAGCTCGAGGGCGGGGCCATGCGATCACTGATGCGGTCCCTGGCCCCCACCACCTTCGACGACGTGGCCGCCCTGGTCGCTCTCTACCGCCCCGGTCCCATGGCGGCCAACATGCACAACGATTACGCCGACCGCAAGAACGGTCGAAAGCCCATCCAGTGCCTGCATCCCGACCTGAAGGAGCTCCTGGCCGACACCCAGGGCCTCATGATCTACCAGGAGCAGATGATGCGGGTCGCCCAGCGCTTCGCCGGGTACTCGCTGCAGGAGGCCGACAACCTCCGCAAGGCATGCGGCAAGAAGATCCGCGCCCTCATCTCCAAGGAGCGGCTCAAGTTCGTCGAGGGGTGTGAGCGTGCGGGCTACGGCGCCCAGCTTGGGACCAAGCTGTTCGACCAGATCGAGCCGTTCGCCGACTACGCCTTCAACAAGAGCCATGCCTACGCCTACGGCCTGGTCGCATACCAGACGGCGTGGCTCAAGGCCAACCACACCGTGGAGTACATGGCGGCGCTCCTCACGTCGGTGAAGGACGACAAGGACAAGACCGCCGTCTACCTCGCCGAGTGCCGGTCCCTCGGGACCGAGGTGCTGGTTCCCGACGTCAACCTGTCGAGCTCCGACTTCGCGGCCAGGGACGCCAGCATCCCCTTCGGCCTCTCCGCTGTGCGCAACGTGGGCGAGGGCCTGGTTGAGCGTGTTGTCGCCGAGCGTGAGGCCAACGGTCCCTTCACCGACTTCCACGACTTCTGCGACCGGGTGGACCCACTGGTGCTCAACAAGCGGTCGGTGGAGTCGCTGGTCAAGGCCGGGGCCTTCGACGCCATGGGCCACCCGCGTCGGGGTTTGTGCCAGGTGTTCGAGCAGATCGTCGATCGCACCCTGGCCCGTCGTCGGCGGGAGTCGGAGGGCCAGTTCGAGCTCTTCTCTGTCAGCGACGGGAGGCAAGCTCCCGTCGCTGGTTCAGCGGACAACAGGATCCAGATTCCTGACATCGAGTTCGAAAAGGCCCAGAAGCTGGCGTTCGAGAAGGAGATGCTCGGCCTGTACGTATCCGACCACCCCCTTCTCGGCGCCGAAGCCGTGGTGCGGCGCCATGCGGACACCTCCATCGCCGAGCTGCGCGACCTTCATGACGGCGACGTGCGGTGGGTGGGAGGGGTGATCACCAATGTGGTGCGTCGCTACACGAAGAAGGGCGACCTCATGGCCACCTTCCAGCTCGAGGACCTGGCGTCGTCCATCGAGGTATGGGTCTTCCCGCGCGTCATGCGGGAGTGCGGGCACATACTCGCCGACGACGCGGTGGCGTGCGTGCGGGCCCGTCTCGATGGTCGCGAGGACCAGCCCAAGCTCACCTGCCTCGAGGTCAAGTGCCCCGACCTGAGGGCCGGCGGGCGTGAGGTGCGGATCACCCTGCCCCCTGGCGGGTTGAGCGAGCCGCTCGTGAAGCGGCTCAAGGGCGTGCTGTCCGAGCACCCGGGAGACAGCGCAGTCTTGCTGAGCGTGGGCTCCAAGGTCATCCGCCTGCCCGACGAGTTCGCCGTCGACGTCAGCAACGGGCTGCACGCCGAGCTGAAGGCTCTCTTGGGAGCGGGCTGTTTGGTCGACTAATCTGTTCGACTTATGGCGACTGAGGTCGAGACCAAGGACTGCACGGCGCTGAGCGACGCCGAGCTGGGTGAGATGGCCGACATCTGCGCTGACGGGCCTGCCAACTACGATGTCGGGCTTTTGTCCAAGCAACGCGAGGAGTGGGTGTTGATCACCCAGGTGCGTGACAACGAGAAGCTCTGTGGCTTCTCGTTCTGCACCCTGGAGCGCATCGGCGGTACGCCCTGCCTTCTCGTGGGCCTGGCATCGGTCCGGCGCGGCGCCAAGCGTGAAGCGGTGCTCAGGCACCTGATGGCCGACGAGTACCGCCGGGCCCTGCTGGCGTTCCCGGACGAGGATGTGCTGGTGGGGACCCGGCTCATCGACCCCGCCGGCTTTCAGGCCTTCAAGGGACTCGAGGACATCGTGCCCCGCCCCGGCCACAAGGCCACCGGCGAGGAGCGGGCCTGGGGCCGCCGGCTGGCCAAGCGCTTTGGCGCCGAGGGCCGCATCGAGGACCGCGCCTTTCTGGTGAAGGGAGATGGCAATCCCTGCGGCGTGCTCGACCACGAGGCCCTCAAGCCCGAGGACCTCGCCCCCGAGGTGGTCGCCCTCTTCTCCGGCCTCGACCGCCTCCGCATGGACTCGCTAATCGCCTTCGGCTGGGCCATGGCCGAGGACCTGGCCGAAGGCCGACTCGGCAGGTAGTCCCGCTCTCGGGCATCGCTACCACCCTAAGTGACCGAGCTGCGACATCGGTGCCCTTCCCGCACTTCCGGCGACGATTTCCGCCGGATGTGGCGGAAATCGTCGCCAGTTGAATGGGGGGGCGTCAGCGCCACACCACCGCCCCCATGTCGGTCCGGCTACGAGAAGTCCAGGTCCTCGGCGGCGGAGACCGGCGCCTTGCAGGAATAGCCCCTGCACACGTAGGCGAGACCGTCCGAGCGGCCTTGCCACAAGGGCGAGTCGTACGGCTCGCCCCAGGCCAGCACGGCATTGGGGAGATAGCGGGAGTGCACCGCCGATACCAGGTCGGGGCGTTCGCCGACCACGGCGATCTCCGTGGTCCCGGTGACGAGCATGTCCACGGCTCCGAGAAGGTGACCGAAGGCCGCCGGCTGGCGGTTCAGCGGCGTGGAGAGGAGCCGAACGACTGATTGGCCATGATGGGCGTAGCGCTGCTCCCCGGTGAGGGCGGCCAGCCGCAGCAGGGCCGTGGCCGCCACGGAGTTGGCCGACGGCGTGGCCCCGTCGACCAGGTCCTTGTGACGCACCACGAGACGCTCGGCGTCGTGTCCGGTGGTGAAGAACCCGGCGCCGTCAGCGTCCCAGAACAACTCGATCAGGGAGTCGGCGGCCCGGCGGGCCTCGGCGATCCATCGGGCTGCGCCGCTGGCCTCGGCCAGTCGGCAGAAGGCGTCCACCAGCCAGGCGTGGTCCACGGCATAGGCGAGGTGGCGGGCACCACCGTCCCGCTGCCAGGAGCGCAACCAGCGCCCGTCCTCCCGCCGTAGAGCCGAAAGGAGGAAGCTCCCGGTGTCGACAGCCGCCTCGAGCCAATCCTCCCGCCCCAGGGCGGCGGCGCCCTCGGCCAGCGAGGAGAGGAACATGGCGTTCCACTCCGTGAGCACCTTGTCGTCCAAGCCGGGACGGACGCGTTCCTCGCGCGCCTCGAGAAGGCGCCGGCGGGCGGCCTCCACCTCGGGAGGCCGCAGTAGGTCACCTCGGACCGGGCGATGGAGGATGTTGGCCCCCTCGAAGTTGCCTCCCTTGGTGCCCCCGTACCACTCGACGGCCTCGGGGCCGCCCACCTCCACCACGTCGCTCAGGCACCAGACGTAGAACCTGCCCTCCTCGCCCTCGGAGTCGGCGTCCTCGGCCGACGAGAAGCCTCCCTCGGGCTGGCGCAGCTCCCGCATCGCGTAGCCCACCGTCTCCTCGGCCACCTGGCGGAAGCGGGCCTCGCCCGTGACCTGCCAGGCGTGCAGGTAGGCCCGTGCCAGGCCGGCCTGGTCGTAGAGCATCTTCTCGAAGTGGGGAACCATCCAGAAGTTGTCGACCGAGTATCGGTGGAAGCCCCCGCCCAGGTGGTCGTACATGCCCCCCGACGCCATGGCGTCGAGAGTGGTGAGCGCCATGCGCAGCGGTTCGTCGGCGCCGGTGCGGGCATGGGTACGCAGCATCAGCTCAACGTTGGTGGGCATGGGGAACTTGGGAGCACGGCCGAAACCGCCCCACTCCGGGTCGTGTGAGGCCGCCAGCGTCTCGTAGGCCCGCTCCAGGAGCGAGGGGTCGAGCTGACCGCCGCCTTCGCCTTCGGTGACCAGGGCGGCCTGGGCCTCGATGGCGGACGACACGTGGTCGGCCTGGTCGAGCACCTGGTCACGGCGCTGGTGCCAGGCCTGGTCCACGCCTCGCATCAGATCCACGAAGCCCGGCCGTCCCATCTTGGCGGTCTTCGGGTAGTAGGTGCCCCCGAAGAAGGGCCTCCCGTCGGGCGTGAGGAAGACGGTCATGGGCCAGCCGCCCTGGCCCGAGAAGGCCTGGACGGCCTCCATGTAGACGGCGTCGACGTCGGGCCGCTCCTCCCGGTCCACCTTGACGTTCACGAACAGCTCGTTCATGACCGCGGCCACGTCGGGGTCCTCGAAGGACTCATGGGCCATGACGTGGCACCAGTGGCAGGCCGAGTAGCCGACGGAGAGCAGGATGGGCCTGTCCTCGGCCGCGGCCCGCTCGAGGGCCTCCTCGCCCCAGGGGTACCAGTCGACGGGGTTGTCCTGGTGCTGGCGGAGGTAGGGGCTCGTCTCCTTGGCCAGGCGGTTCGGTTGGATCACGGACCAGATCCTAGGAGTCCTGCCCGTCGTAGCTTGCCCGAGGAGGTGCGCCCGAGCTCGTCCACCAGCACCAGCTCCTTGGGGACGGCGAAGGAGGGCAGGGCCTCCTTGGCGGTCCGCCGCAAGGACTCCAGGGTGGGCGGCCTGGACGGGTGGCGGGGCACCACCCATGCCACCACCCGCTGGCCCCACTCGTCGTCGGGCCTGCCGGCAACGGCCACGTCCCGGACCTCGGGATGGGCGCCGAGCACCAGCTCCACCTCCTCGGGCCGCACCTTCTCGCCCCCGGTGATGATCACGTTCGACAGCCGTCCGTCGACGCGGACGCCGCCATCGACGACACGGCCGAGATCTCCGGTGGGCAACCACCCGTCGCCGTCCTTGGGATCCGTGCCGTCCCGGTAGCAGCGCATGAGCATCGGCCCCCGCACGCGGAGCTGCCCGCCATCGTCCGTCCTGACCTCGACGCCGTCGAGGGGTCGCCCGCGGTGGACCACCCCCCCGCCCGTCTCGGTCATGCCGTAGGTGTGCACGACGTTGGGGGGTCGCGCCCGCCGATCGGCGTCGCCGCCGACGAGGATGAGGCGGAACCGGTCGGTCCGAAGGCCCCGATCGAGCATGGTGGGTACGACCGAGGTCAAGGTGGCGGGGCTGGCGTTGACCGCGGGGGGGTCGAAGGTGGCATGGACCTCGAGGGGCGTGCCCGTCACCAGGCTCCTGGCCACGACGGCCAAGCCGCCGACGTGGGCCAGCGGCAGGCAGGCCAGCCACCGGTCGGCCATGGGGTCGACCTCCATTCTCCTGGAGACGGCGACGGCCGCCGCCCGCACCGCGTCGTGGGTGAGGACCACCGCCTTCGCCGCTCCCGAGGTGCCGCTGGTGGCCAGCACCAGGGCGTCCCCGCCGGCGACCGGCTCCTCCGGCCGGGCCGCGGCCAGAGC
>JALZJC010000076.1 GCA_030859945.1 Actinomycetota bacterium
GGGCCCGCTCGGCGGCCACGTGCCAGCCGTTCCACGACGGCGCTCGTTCCTCCTGGTGGGCCTGGTCGTGGACGTCGATGGCCACCACCGCGGCCAGAGCGGGGACCGGCGCCCATGCCGCTCCTCGCCCTCCCACCACCACCACGTCGCCGGCCGTGGCGCGGGCCCAGTCACCGGGCCAGGCGGCCGCGCCCCGGCCCTCCCTGCGCAGCCGTCGAAGAAGGTGGTCGGCCTGGGCCGCCGAGGGCGTGAGGACCAGCGCGTCGCCGAGGGAGGCGGCTCTGCTCACGAACACGAAGGGATCGGCGTCGGGCGGCACCCGCACCACCGACCGCTCAGCTCCGAACGCCTCCCCGACCAGGTCGCCCTCTCGGGAGGACATGGCAGGCGGAGAACGCCCGCCATGTCCTCCGGAGCGAAGGGATGGCAGGGACAGGACCCGCCGCCGTGGAGACGCGGCCCGCAGGAACGTGGAGCGAGGGCCTGCCCACCTCCAGGCCGCCCACGCGGCCAGCTCGACGATGCCGGCGGGCGGGCCCCAGCCCGTGACCCTGGCCAGGGGGCGCAGGCTCATGCCGGGCGCCGGCGTGACGTCGTCCTCCACGACCCAGCCCCGCACCCGCCGCCCGTGCAGCGCCACCCGCACGATGGTGCCCACGCCCACCTGATCCTCCAGATGAGCGGGGACCAGGTAGTCGAAGCAGCGGCCTATGGCCGCCACGTCGGGCAGGACCCGCACCACCCGGGGCCGGTCCCCCGGATGGTCCGAGCTCAGATGTCGAGCGCCCGCTTGAGCTCCTCCAGCCGGGAGAGGCTCTCCCAGGTGAACTCCTTGTCCGAGCGCCCGAAGTGGCCGTAGGCAGCCGTGCGCTGGAAGATGGGCCGGCGCAGCTCGAGGTCCCGGACGATGGCCGCGGGGCGCAGGTCGAAGACCTCGTCCACGGCGGCGGCGATCCTCCTGGGCGGCAACTCCTCGCTCCCGAAGGTCTCCACCATCACCGACACAGGCCGGGCCACGCCGATGGCGTAGGCCACCTGTATCTCGCAGCGCCGGGCGGCACCGCTGGCCACGACGTGCTTGGCCGCCCACCGGGCGGCGTAGGCGCCGGAACGATCGACCTTGGTGGGATCCTTGCCCGAGAAGGCCCCACCGCCGTGGCGGGCGGCGCCGCCGTAGGTGTCGACGATGATCTTGCGCCCGGTGAGGCCGGTGTCGGCGTGCGGGCCTCCGAGCACGAACTTCCCCGTGGGGTTGGCCAGGACCCGATAGCGGTCCTCGGCGAAGTCGTGCGGGAGCATGGGATGGATCACGTGCTCCACCAGGTCGGGCTTGAGCAGGGTCTCGAGGTCGATGCCCGGCTGGTGCTGGGTGGAGATGAGCACGGTCTCCAGGGCGACCGGACGCCCCCCCTCGTACGTGAAGCTGACCTGCGTCTTGCCGTCGGGGCGGAGGTAGGGCATGACCCCCGCTCGGCGCACCTCGGAGAGGCGCTGGGCCAGGCGATGAGCGAGCCAGATGGGCAACGGCATCAGGTCCTCGGTCTCGTCGCAGGCGTAGCCGAACATCATTCCCTGATCGCCCGCGCCCTGGCTGTCGAGGTCCTTCTCCACCTCGGCCTGGCTGCGGTTCTCGAGGGCGGTGTCCACGCCCTGGGCGATGTCGGGAGACTGCTCGTCGATGGAGACGATCACCCCACAGGTGTTGCCGTCGAACCCGAACTCCTCACGGTCGTAGCCGATGTTGCACACGGTCCTGCGCACCAGGCGGGGGATGTCGATGTAAGCGCCGGTGGTGATCTCTCCGGCCACCACCACCAGACCCGTGGTGAGCAGGGTCTCGCATGCCACCCTCCCCATGGGGTCCTCTTGCAGGATGGCGTCGAGGATGGCGTCGGAGATCTGGTCGGCCATCTTGTCGGGGTGGCCCTCGGTGACCGACTCCGAGCTGAAGGTGAAGCGATCGCTCATGGGTGTGTTCCTTTCATGTGGACTTCTCCGTGTCACGGCCATGTCGCGACGTCATATCGACCACGGTGTCGATCACCACGCGGGCCACCTCTCGCTTGTCGCTGAGAGGAACGGACCGCTCGCTGCCGTCGGCTTCGAGCAGCAGCACCAGGTTGGTATCGTGCCCGAAACCGGCGCCGGGAGCCAACACGTCGTTGGCCACCACCAGGTCGAGGCGCTTGCGGCGGAGCTTGGCCAGAGCCTCCTCGCGCAGCTGGTCGGTCCCGGCCTCCTGCGTCTCGGCGGCAAAGCCCACCAGCACCTGACCGGCCCGCTTGCGCTCTCCCAGCGTGGCCAGGATGTCGGGCGTGGGCTCCAGCACGACCTCGGGCACGCCGTCCGAACGCTTGAGCTTGCGCTCGGCCGGCGCCTTGGGGCGGAAGTCGGCGACGGCAGCGGCCATGACGACCACGTCGGCCTCCTCGGCGAGGGCGAGGACGGCTTCCTCCATCTGGTCCGCGGTCTCGACGTTCAACACGTGGACTCCCGGCGCGGCCGGCCTGTCGGCCGTGGTCACCAAGGTGACATGGCCGCCGCGTGCCGCCGCTTCGTCGGCCAGCGCGTGACCCTGCTTGCCCGAGGAGCGGTTCCCGAGGAAGCGCACGGGGTCGAGGGGCTCGCGAGTGCCGCCGGCGGTGACCACCAGGCGCAGGCCGCTCAGCTCCCCGTGCTTGCGGTGGGGGCCCGTTCCCAACGTGGCCTCCACGACGCCCAGGATCTCGACCGCGTCGGGCAGGCGCCCGGGACCCACGTCGCCGCCGGCCAACCTCCCCGTGCCGGGCTCGACGACGATCACCCCCCGCCTGCGGAGGAGGGCGATGTTGTCCTGGACCGCCGGGTGCTCCCACATCTCGGTGTGCATGGCCGGGCAGATCACCACGGGCGCACGAGTGGCGACCAACGTGGCCGTGAGCAGGTCGTCGCAGAGACCGCCTGCATAGGCGCCCACCAGCCGCGCCGTGGCCGGCGCCACCAGGACCAGGTCCGCCCACTGGCCGAGGGCCGTGTGCGGCACCGCCCACCGCGGGTCCCGCTCGTGGTTGTCCCACAGCGACGTGCGCACGGGCTCGGTCGCCAGCGCCGACAGGGTGACCTCACCCAGGAAGCGGGTGGCATCCTCGGTCATGACGGGCGCAACCGACGCTCCGGCGTCCACCAGACGCCGGCACAGCTCCGCCGCCTTGTAGGCGGCGATCCCCCCACACACGCCGAGCACGATCCTGCTCTGGCGCACCAGGGGTGAACCTTGCGCCGCCGAGACCGTCAGTGGGGCCCTTCGGTCGACGGTTCCCCCAGGACAGCCTCAGGAACGACGCTCTCCCCGGCGACGCCCTCCTCGTCGTCCGGCACCGCCGTGAAGGTGATCTTCTCAGAGACGATCTCCTCCAGCGCGATGGACAATGGCTTGCGGGACACGGAGGCCACTTGGGGCGGCACGATGGCTCCGAGCCCCTCACCGAGCTGGTTGAAGTACGAGTTGATCTGGCGGGCCCGCCGGGCGGAGACGGTGACGAGCGCGAACCGCGAGTCCACCTTGTCGAGCAGCGCCTCGATGGGCGGGTCCATCATGGTGGGCCGGCGGGACGCCATGTTCTTCTCTTTCCCAGAGTGAGTGGAGGCCGCGCTCGTAGGGTTCAGTGTCCCGGCTGGGCACGGTAGCCCTCGAGTATACCGGCCATCTCCCCGACGGCCCGGTCCAGGTCGTCGTTCACGATCACGTCGTGCGCCAGCCGCCGGCCGACCTCCTCCTCGGCCACGGCACGAACCACGCGCTCACCCACGTGCTGCTCGTCGTCTCCACGTGCCCGCATGCGCTCGCCGAGAGCCTCCGGTGAAGGCGGCACGACCAGGATCATCCTGGCGCCGGGCACGCGCCGCAGGACGTTGGACGCTCCCTCCACGTCGATCACGAGGATCAGGTCGTCGTTCTCGGCCTCGTCGGCGTCCTCGGGGACCGGTGTGCCGTACAGGTTGCCGAGGTACTCGACCCACTCGAGGAAGCCGTCGTCCCCGATGCGGCGCTCGAAGCGCTCGCGGTCGACGAAGCAGTAGGCGTCGTCATCCTCCCCGGCGCGCTGCGGGCGAGTGGTCCACGACCGGCTCAGACGCAGCCCCGGCACCCGCTGGAGCAGGCCGGAGACGATGGTGTCCTTGCCCACCCCGCCGGGACCGGAGACGACGATGATCAGCGCATTTTCAGTGCTCGTCGAACTGCTCGAGCAGCGCCTCTCGCTGGTGCTTCCCCAGACCCTGGATGCGGCGGGCCTCGCTGATGCCCAGTGAGGCCATCAGGCGGCGAGCCTTCACCTTGCCGAGGCCGGGAAGCGACTCGAGGACGGTGACGACCTTGGTGTGGGCGACCACCTCGTCCCGCTCGCCTTGCTCCAGGAGCTCGGCCAAGGTGGTGGACCCCATCTTGAGCTTCTCCTTGAGCTCGGCCCGCTGGCGCCGGGCGGCCCCCGCCTTGTCGAGCGCAGCCTGACGCTGGTCAGAGGACAATGGGGGTGGCTTCGGCATGGGTGGCACCCTAGTACAGCCCCCCTTCGGGGAAGCCCTCCTGACCTCCCTGCGCGGGCCCCCCGTCGCCTCAGGCCCGGCGACGCTCGAGGGTGAGGGAGCCCACCACGTCGGCGGCGGCCTGGGCGCGGTCGGCTGTGGCCGTGACCGCCCGGCCCACCACGAGGAGGTCGGCCCCCGCATCGATAGCCGACTGGGGGGCCGACGCCCGGGCCTGGTCGTCAGTGTTGGTGTCGGGCAGGCGGATTCCCGGGACCACGGTGATGATGCGTGGGGCCAGTTGCCTTGCCTCTCGCACGTCGCCCGCGGCGCAGACGATCCCGCGGCATCCCGCCTCCACCGCGGCCCGGACGCGGCTGCCGAGCACGTGGGAGGGTGCTCCGGCGTCACTCGTCAGCACGGTGACGGCCAGGGCCGCCGGCGGCTCCAGGCCAGCCATGGCCGCCCCGTCCACCAACCCGTCCACGCCGGCGCGCAGCATCGACACGCCCCCGCTGGCATGCAGCGTGAGGTACGAGGCCCCGAGGCCCCCCACCACCTGCGCCGCCAGGCGCACGTGTGAGGGGATGTCGTGGAGCTTGAGGTCGACCATGACGCGGTAGCCGCTCTCCATCAGCTCGACCACGGCATCGGGCCCCGCCGCGGTGTACAGCACCAGGCCCACCTTGGCCACACCGAACCAGGGCCGTACCTCACGGGCGATGCGGGAAGCCTCCACCAGGTCGTCCACGTCGAGGGCGATGGCCAGCCGGTTGCGGATGTCGGCCTCTTTGCGTTCGCGCAGGTCAGTCATCTCGCTCGGGTCGTCCCTCTCCGGTCACTGTGGGCTCGATCTCACTGTTGCAGGGCTCCGATCAGGTCGACGACGCGACCAACATCATGGCCCCGGCACCAGCGCTCCACCTCTTCCAGCACCCGCACCGGGGCCCTCGGCTCGGCGAAGGTGGCCGTGCCCACCTGGACGGCATGAGCGCCGGCCACCATGAGCTCCACCGCGCTCTCCCCGTCGACGACGCCACCCACCCCCACTATCGGGGTGTCCGGGAAGGCGACACGGCATTCGTGCACGGCTCGCACCGCGACCGGGTGGATGGCCGGTCCTGACAGCCCCCCGGCTCCGGCTCCCAGACGGAACTGGCGGCGGGCAGGGTCGATGGCCATGCCCATCACCGTGTTCACGAGGGTGAGCGCCTCGGCACCCGCCTGCAGAGCGGCCCCGGCCACCACGGCCATGTCGGAGGTGTTCGGGCTCAGCTTGGCCCAGCGGGGGCGACCGCAGGCCTCGGTGGCGGCCATGGCCTCGGCCGTCGCCGTGGCCGAGTGGGCGAACAGGTGCCGCCCACCCTCGAGGTTGGGACAGCTCAGGTTGACCTCCACGGCGACCACCTGCTCGGGGGCCTCGGCCAGCATGGCCGCGGCCTTGGCGTAGTCGTCCACGGTCAGGCCCCATACGCTCACCACGACCCGGGCGCCGCACGCGGCCAGGGCGGGCAGGTCCCGCTCGAGCCAGGCCTCGATGCCCGGCCCCTGGAGACCCACGCTGTTGAGCATCCCCCCCGGCGTCTGGTACAGCCGCGGCGGGGGGTTCCCCGCGTGCGGAGCGGCCGAGATGGACTTGACCACCACCGCCCCGAGTGACGACAGGTCGAAGTAGCCGGCCAGCTCGGCTCCGTGCCCCGCCGTCCCCGCCGCCGTCATCACCGGGTTGGGGAGCTCCACCGACCCGACCCGGGTGCGGAGATCGACCCCTGGGCCATGCACCCCACTCAGCCGGCGTCGGTGGCGCCGGAGCCGGCGGGAGAGAAAGCTCACCACCACCTCCTCAAAGGGGAAGTCGCAGCTGGTCCCGCTCCAGGTACTCCTGGAGGCTGCGGACCGAGAGCCGGTGCCGTCCCCAGTCGGCGATGCCGGCGGCCGCGGCTCGGGCCGCGGCCACGGTGGTGAGGCACGGGATCTTGTGGACGTGGGCCGCGGTGCGGATGTAGGCGCCGTCGGCGCGCGAACCCATGCCCTTCGGCGTGTTCACCACCAGTTGGACCTTGCCGCTGGCGATGAGGTCGACGGCGGTCACGCCACCGTGCTGTTGCCGGCCGGTGCCGCCCTCCAGGGGCTCCTCCCCCAACTTGCCCACCACCGTCTCCACGGGGACGCCGTGGCCCTCGAGGTGGGCAGCGGTGCCGGCGGTGGCGGCCAGGCTGAACCCGAGCTCCACGAACCGGCCTGCCGCGGCCACGCCCGTCTCCTTGTCCCGGTCCGCCAGCGAGAAGAAGACCGAACCCGACTCGGGCAGGCGGTCACCGGCGGCGATCTGGCTCTTGGCGAAGGCCAGGCCGAAGGTGGAATCGATGCCCATGACCTCGCCGGTGGAGCGCATCTCGGGACCGAGGACGGTGTCCACGTCGGGGAAGCGGTTGAAGGGCAGCACCGCCTCCTTCACGCTCACGTGGCCGCCGTTCACGGCCGGTCGGAGCAGGCCGGCGCGGCGAAGCTCGGCGAGGGTGGCGCCCACCATCACCCGGGCCGCCACCTTGGCCATGGGCACGCCGGTGGCCTTGGACACGAAGGGCACGGTGCGGCTGGCGCGGGGGTTTGCCTCGATGACGAAGACCTGGTTCTGCTTGACCGCGAACTGGACGTTCAGAAGCCCTCGGACGTCGAGGGCGCCGGCGATGGCTCGGGTGTACCCCTCGATCACCTCCACCACGGAGCTCGCCAGCGTGGCGGGGGGGATCACGCACGCCGAGTCGCCGGAGTGGACGCCGGCCTCCTCCACGTGCTCCATCACGCCGCCTATGACAACCTCGCCGGTGGCGTCGCGCACGGCGTCCACGTCAACCTCTATGGCGTCTTCCAGGAAGCGGTCGATCAGCACCGGCCGCTCGGCCGACAGCCCGCCCTCGCGACCCAACGACCCGGGCCGGTGGGCCTCACCGATCCCTCCGAACGTGGCCAGCTGGGTCATGGCCCGGCGCAGGCCGTCCTCGTCGTAGACGATCTCCATGGCCCGGCCGCCGAGGACGTAGCTGGGCCGCACCAGGGCCGGGTAGCCGATGCGCTCGACGATCGAGAGTGCCTCCCCCAGGTTGGTGGCCGTCCCACCCGCCGGCTGAGGGATCTCGAGGCGGGCGCAGAGGGAGCTCCAGTGCTCGCGGTCCTCGGCCAGGTCGATGGACTCGGGGCTGGTGCCCAGAACACAGCCCTCGGGCAGGCCGCCCGCCAGCTTCAGCGGCGTCTGCCCACCCATGCTCACGATGACCCCTTCCAGGCGTCCCCCACCAGAGGTGGCGGCGGCCTGCTCGGCCTCGATGACGTTGAGCACGTCCTCGGCGGTGAGGGGCTCGAAGTAGAGGCGGTCGCTGGTGTCGTAGTCGGTGGAGACGGTCTCGGGGTTGCAGTTGACCATCACCGTCCGGAAGCCGGCTTCCCGAAGGGCGAAGCAGGCGTGCACGCAGCAGTAGTCGAACTCGATCCCCTGGCCGATGCGGTTGGGCCCCGAGCCCAGGATCACCACCGTGCGGCCGGCCCCGCCCACGATCTCGTCCTCTTCCTCGTAGGTGGAGTGGTGATAGGGAGTCTCGGCCTCGAACTCGGCCCCGCAGGTGTCCACGGCCTTGAAGGTGGCCTTGACGCCGGCGGCAAGGCGAGCGGAGCGGACCATCCCCTCGGTCACCGGCTTCTCGCCACTGTTCCACAGCCACGCCAGCTGGGCATCGCTGAAACCCAGCCGCTTGGCCCGGCGCAGAGCGCTTCGATCGGCGCCGTCCAGGCCCACGCCGGCCAGGCGGGCTCGCTCCTCGCTGACCTGGGCGATCTGGTCCAGGAACCATGGGTCCACGCGCGTGACCGCCGCCAGGCGCTCGATGCTCACACCGCGGCGCAGCGCCGCCTCGAGCTGGAAGGGGCGGTCGGGCGTGGGCAGAGCGGCCCGGCGCACGAGCTCGTCGTCGTCGAGGTCGTCGAGCAGGGTCCCGGCCGGATCGCAGTTGAGGCCGAAGCGTCCGTGCTCGAGGGAGCGCAGGCCCTTCTGCAGTGACTCGGCGAACGTGCGGCCGATGGCCATGGCCTCGCCGACCGACTGCATCCTCGTCCCCAGCACGTCGGCCGTCCCGGGGAACTTCTCGAACGCCCAGCGGGGAAGCTTGGTCACCACGTAGTCGATGGTGGGCTCGAAGCTGGCCGGGGTCTGGCGGGTGATGTCGTTGCGGATCTCGTCGAGGGTGTACCCCACGGCCAGGCGGGCCGCCACCTTGGCTATCGGGAACCCGGTGGCCTTGGAGGCCAGGGCGCTGGACCGGCTGACCCGGGGGTTCATCTCGATCACCACCTGGTCGCCGTCGAGGGGGTTGACGGCGAACTGGACGTTCGAGCCCCCCGTCTCCACGCCGATGCGGCGGATGCAGGCGAACGCCGCGTCGCGCATGCGCTGGTACTCCACGTCCGACAGCGTCTGGGCCGGCGCCACCGTGATGGAGTCCCCGGTGTGGACTCCCATCGGGTCCACGTTCTCGATCGAGCAGATCACGACGCAGTTGTCCACGCGGTCGCGCATCACCTCCAGCTCGTACTCCTTCCAGCCGGCTATGGAGCGCTCGATCAGGATCTCGGAGATCGGGCTGGCCTCGATGCCGGCTGCCGCCGTCAGGCGGAGGGACTCGGGGTCGTGAGCCATGCCCGAGCCGGCCCCCCCGAGGATGTAGGAGGGGCGGATTATCAGGGGATAGCCGATGCGCTCACCGACCTCCAGGGCCTCGTCCAGGTTGTAGGCGAAGCCCGAGGAGGGGACCCTCAGGCCGATCTCAGTCATGGCGACCTTGAACTGCTCACGGTCCTCGGCGGTGGCGATGGCGGCAGGATTGGCCCCGATCATCTCCACGCCCCGGTCGGCGAGGATGCCTCGCTCGTGCAGAGCCATGGCCAGGTTGAGGGCCGTCTGTCCACCCAGGGTGGGGAGCAGGGCGTCAGGGCGCTCCCGCTCGACGATGGCCGCCACCACGTCCGGGCTGAGCGGCTCGACATAGGTGCGGTGGGCGAAGTCGGGGTCGGTCATGATGGTGGCCGGGTTGGAGTTGACCAGAACCACCCGGTAGCCCTCGTCCCGCAGGACCCGGCACGCCTGGGTCCCCGAGTAGTCGAACTCGGACGCCTGGCCGATCACGATGGGGCCGGAGCCGATCACCAGGATGGACTCGATGTCGGCGCGCTTCGGCATCAGGTGCGGCCGGTAGGTGCGGTCCGGGGCCCGGGCCCGGTCACGGGCGTCCGGCCGCCTCGCCGGTCGGTCATGAGCTGGTGGAACTGTCCGAAGAGGTACCGCGCGTCGTGGGGGCCGGGACCGGCTTCGGGGTGGTACTGGACGCTGAAGGCGGGAGCGTCGCGGCAGCGCAGCCCCTCGACCACGCCGTCGTTCAGGTTGACGTGGGTGACGTCCGCCGACGCCAGCGTCCCTTCGGCGACGGCGTAGTTGTGGTTCTGGCTGGTGATCTCCACCGTGTTGGTACCTGTCCTGGCGACGGGGTGGTTCCCGCCGTGGTGGCCGAAGGCGAGCTTGTAGGTCTCGGCTCCGAGGGCCGCGGCCAGCAGCTGATGTCCCAGGCAGATGCCGAACACGGGGACCTCACCGAGGAGGTGGCCGATGCTCTCATGGGCGTAGGTGACCGCCGCTGGATCGCCCGGGCCGTTGGAGAGGAATACGCCATCGGGTCCGCGGGCCAGCACCTCGTCGGCCGGGGTGGTGGCGGGCACCACCTCCACCGTGGCCATGGCCCCCAAGTGGCGGAGGATGGCCCGCTTGATGCCGAAGTCGTAGGCCACCACCCGTAGGGGGCCGTGGCCGGAGGTGTACGGCTCGAGCGTGGTCACGGAGCCCACGAGGTCGATCCCCTCGGTGCCCGGCTCCTCCGTGGCTGCCGCCTTCAAGTCGGCGTGGTCGGCGGTGCCGAAGGCACAGGCCATGGAACCGAAGCGGCGAAGGTGGCGGGTCAGGCGGCGGGTGTCCACACCGGTGATGGCGGGGACGCGGTGGCGGACCAGGAAGGCCCCGAGGCTCTCGGCCGTCCGCCAGTTGCTGGGACGACGAGCCACGTCCCGCACGATCACGCCTCGGCAGAACGGTCGCCGGCTCTCGTCGTCGTCGGGGGCGACGCCGTAGTTCCCGATGTGCGGGTAGGTGAAGGCGATCACCTGTCCGGCGTAGGAGGGATCGGTGATGACCTCCTGGTAGCCGGTCATCACCGTGTTGAACACGGCCTCGCCGGTGGCGATCCCGCCAGGAGCCTCCGCTCCCGCCGACTCGCCCTCGAAGGTGGTGCCGTCGGCGAGGACCAGCAGGGCCTCGGTCATCGCTGAGCCTCCCCGTCGACCACCACCGGCTCGCCGCGCAGTACGGTGTGGCGTACCCGACCGGTGAGCTTGCGTCCGGCGTAAGGCGTGTTGCGGCTGCGGCTGGCCAGGCTCTCGGGCTCGACGACCCAGTGGGCTCCGGGGTCGATCACGCACAGGTTGGCGGGCCGGCCCTCGGCCACGGGCCCACCGTGCTCCCCAGCCAGCCCGGCGATGCCAGCCGGCTGCCACGACATGAGGGCCAGCACCCGATCGAGGGGCAGGTCCAGCTCGGTGAGGGCCAGCCCCAAGGCCGTCTCCAGCCCGAGCATTCCCGGCGGCGCCTCCGAGAAGGGGACCTCCTTCATCTCCTGGGCATGGGGAGCGTGGTCGGTGGCGATGGCGTCGATGACGCCGGATCGCAGGCCCTGCTTCACCGCATCCACGTCCGCACCGGTCCGCAGGGGCGGGTTCACCTTGAACCTGGTGTCGTAGGTCGCCACGTCGGCGTCAGTGAGGGTGAAGTGATGGGGAGCCACCTCGGCCGTGACCGGGAGACCCTCGGACCTGGCCGCCTCCACCATGGCCACGGACCCGGCGGTGGAGAGGTGCAGGAGGTGGAGGCGGGCCCCGGTGAGGCGCACCAGGGCCAGGTCCCTGGCGACCATGACCTCTTCGGCCTCGGCAGGTGCACCGGGAACGCCCAGGCGACTGGACCACCCTCCCTCGTGCATGTGCCCTCCGGCCGCCAGCGAGTGATCCTCGCAGTGCTGGGCCAGCACCACGTCGAGGTCGGACGCGTACTCCAGGGCCCGCCGCATGAGGCGCCCGTCCTGCACGCCAGCGCCGTCGTCGGTGAACAGTCGCACGCCGAGCGCCGCCATCTCGGCCAGGGGGGCCAGCCGCTCACCCCGGCGGCCCACAGTGATGGCCCCCGCCACCGCCACATGGCACAGGGCCGTGGCCCCGAGGGCGAGCACCTGGCGCACCACGGCGGCCGAGTCGATGGGCGGGTCGGTGTTGGGCATGGCCACGACCGCCGTGTAGCCACCGAGGGCGGCCGCCCTGGATCCCGTCTCCACGGTCTCGGCTTCCTCGTGGCCGGGCTCGCGCAGGTGGGCGTGCAGGTCCACCAGGCCAGGGGCGACTACGCACCCGTCGGCATCAAGAGTCGTGGAGACCGGCTGGCCTCCATCCAATCCGGTGGCCACGATCCGGCCTTCACGCACCAGCACATCGGCGCGTCGGCTGCCGGTGGAGTCCACGACCGTTCCCCCGCGGATCACCAGGCCCGCGTCAGCCAACTTCGACATCCCCGGCCTCGGTGGTGGCGCCGCCGGCCAGGAGCAGGTAGAGCACCGCCATCCTCACGGCCACGCCGTTGGCCACCTGCTGGCTGATCACCGATCGGGGGAGGTCGGCCACCTCGGCGGCCACCTCCACTCCCCGGTTGATGGGCCCCGGGTGCATGACCAGGGCGTCGTCTTGGAGAAGCGCAGCCCGGCGGCGGGTGAGCCCGTAGCCGCTGGTGTACTCCCTGAGGGTGGGGACCAGGGCCTCGGTCATGCGTTCGTTCTGCAGGCGCAGGAGGTAGACCACGTCGACCTTGGGCAGCACGCTGTCGAGGTCGTGGCTCACGTCCACGGGCCAGCCCTCGACGCTCGGGGGAAGGAGGGTGCGAGGGGCCACGAGGGTGACGTCGGCGCCGAGGGCGGTGAAGGCCAGCACGCCGGAGCGGGCCACGCGGCTGTGCTTGACGTCGCCCACCACGGCCAGACGCAGGCCGTCCAGGCTGTGGTGGCCCATGCTCTTGCCGCCCGTGCTCGGGCGACCCATGCGCTGGCGGCACTGCCGGATCGTGTAGCAGTCGAGCAGGGCCTGGGTGGGGTGCTCGTGCCATCCGTCGCCGGCGTTGACCACCGAGGCCTCGGTCCAGCGGGCGACCTGCCACGGGACGCCAGCGGCCGAGTGGCGCACCACCACGGCGTCTATGCCCATGGCGTCGATGGTCTCGACCGTGTCCCGGAGGGACTCCCCCTTGCTGGCCGAGGACGTGGTGACCGTGAAGTTCATGGTGTCCGCCGAGAGGCGCCGGGCCGCGGTCTCGAAGGACAAGCGGGTACGCGTGGAGCACTCGTAGAAGAGGGACACCACGGTGCGGCCCCGGAGAGCGGGGACACGGGGAATGGCGCGGGCGCTCACCTCCACGAACGAGTCCGTGACCCGAAGGACCTCCTCGATGCCGTCAGGCCCGAGGTCGGCCACGGACAGCAAGTTGGCGCCGGTCACGTGGGCGCTCGCAGCTCACCGATGGACACGCCGTCCTCCTTCACGTCCACCAGCTCGCCGCGGCGGGTGGGCAGGTTCTTGCCCACGTAGTCGGGCCTGATGGGCAGCTCCCGGTGGCCGCGGTCGACCATCACCGCCAGCTGGACGGCCCGGGGGCGCCCGTAGTCGTTGAGGGCGTTCAGGGCGGCTCGAACCGTGCGACCGGTGAAGAGCACGTCGTCCACGAGCACGACGGGGAGCCCGTCCAGATCGAAGGTGATGTCGCTGGCGGCCTCGGGCACGAGGGGGCGCAGCCCGATGTCGTCGCGGTAGAACGTGGCGTCGAGGGAGGCGACCGGGACCACCGTGCCCTCGATGCGCTCGAGCTCGCCGGCCAGCCGCCGGGCCAGGGGCACACCACCGGTCTGGAGGCCGACGAGGGCCACACCCTCCAGTCCGTGGTTGCGCTCCACGACCTCATGGGCGATGCGGGTGAGGGCGCGCCGCACGTCGTCGGCCGACATCACGTGCGCTCGGGGAACGAACACTCCCCGCGCCACCGGCGTTCCCACGCCGGTCGGGGAAGCCGTCAGGATCCGCTCCCGCTCAGCCATGCTCTTGACCAATCCCTCCGTTCGGGCCTCACGGGACCCGATTCACGGTCGGG
>JALZJC010000088.1 GCA_030859945.1 Actinomycetota bacterium
GCGACATCGCCAAGGCCATCGCCTGCGGTGCCGACGCGGTGATGATCGGCTCCCCGCTCACCTCGGCCCATGAAGCGCCTGGCCGGGGCCACCACTGGGGCATGGCCACCTTCCACCCCACCCTGCCCCGGGGCACCCGTGTGGGGACGCGGATACGGGGAAGCCTCCAGGAGATCCTCGTCGGCCCCGCCCACGAGAACGACGGGCGCCTGAACCTCTTCGGGGCCCTGCGCACCTCCATGGCCACCTGCGGCTACGAGTCGGTGAAGGAGTTCCAGAAGGCAGAGGTGATGATCGCTCCGGCGCTCCAGACCGAAGGCAAGGCCCTCCAGCGCACCCAACAGGTCGGGATGGGCAGATGACGGCCCGGCCCACGGCCGTGCTCCTCACCGCTACCACATGAGTGCCCGTGGCGACCTGGACACTGTTCTGGTCATTGACTTCGGGGCCCAGTACGCCCAGCTGATCGCGCGCCGGGTGCGCGAGGCCCACGTGTACTCCGAGATCGTGCCTCACACCATCACCGCCGAGGAGGTGATGGCCAGGCGTCCTGCCGCCGTCATCCTGAGTGGCGGTCCCCGGTCGGTGCACGTGGAGGGGGCTCCCGCCCTTGACCCGGCCGTGTACGACACCGGGATCCCCCTTCTCGGCATCTGCTACGGCGCCCAGCTCGTGGCCCGACAGCTCGGTGGTGAGGTGGCGCCCACGGGACGAGGCGAGTACGGGCGCACGCCCATGCGGGTGGTGGGCCGCTCGCCGCTGTTCACTGACCTGCCGGTGGACCAGGACGTGTGGATGAGCCACTTCGACTCCATCGTGGAAGGACCCGGGGGATTCCGCGTGGTGGCCACCACCGCCGAGTCGCCGGTGGCGGCGCTCGAGGACCCCGAACGGCGCATCTATGGCGTGCAGTTCCATCCCGAGGTGGCCCACACGGCGCGGGGCCAGGAGGTCCTCAAGCACTTCCTGTACGACGTCGCCGGTTGCCGGCCGTCATGGACGATGACCTCGATCATCGAGCGGTCCGTGGTCGCCGTCCGTGAGCGGGTGGGTGACCAGAGGGTGATCTGCGGGCTCTCGGGTGGCGTCGACTCGGCAGTGGCCGCGGCCCTGGTGCAGAAGGCGGTGGGCGATCGCCTCACCTGCGTCTTCGTGGACACGGGGCTGCTGCGAGCGGGCGAAGCCGAGCAGGTGGAGGAGACCTTCCGGGGCCAGTTCAGCGTGGACCTGGTCCACGCCAAGGCCGGCGACCGTTTCCTCGAGGCCCTGGACGACGTCATCGACCCGGAGCGCAAGCGCAAGGCCATCGGCGAGACCTTCATCCGCGTGTTCGAGGAGGTGGCCAGGGAGCTGGACGACGCCCGCTTCCTCGTCCAGGGGACGCTCTACCCCGACATCATCGAGTCGGGCACCGCCGACGCAGCGAGGATCAAGAGCCATCACAACGTGGGTGGTCTGCCCGAGGAGATGGACTTCGAGCTGGTGGAGCCTCTGCGCGACCTGTTCAAGGACGAGGTCCGGGGGATCGGCGAGGAGCTGGGCCTGCCCGAGGACATCGTCTGGCGGCAGCCATTCCCAGGGCCCGGACTGGCGGTGCGCATCGTGGGCACGGTGACTCCCGAGCGCCTGGACGTGCTGCGGGCCGCCGACGCCATCGTCACCGAGGAGGTCAAACGGGCGGGTCTCTACCGGGAGCTGTGGCAGAGCTTCGCCGTGCTGCCGGCAGTGCGCACGGTGGGGGTGATGGGTGACGAGCGCAGCTACGCCTATCCCATCGTCATCCGGGCCGTCACCTCCGAGGACGCCATGACTGCGGACTGGGCCCGCCTTCCCTACGACGTCTTGGAGCGCCTCTCCAGCCGCATCATCAACGAGGTCCCCGGTGTCAACCGGGTGGCCCTCGACGTCACGTCGAAGCCGCCCGGCACCATCGAGTGGGAGTAGGTCCAGGGACCGAGGAGCTCGCCGGCTGGGTGGGCGACGCCCGCCAGCGAAGCGTCGAGCTGGTGGCCGACCTGAGCGACGAGCAGCTCATCGGTCCCATGCTCGGCATCGTCAACCCCTTGCTCTGGGAGGTGGGTCACCTGGCCTGGTTCCAAGAGCGGTTCGTGCTTCGCCAGGCCTGTGGCCAGGCGCCCATCCGGGCCGACGCCGACGCCATCTGGGACTCCGGGGCCATACCGCACGACACCCGCTGGCGACTCAACCTGCCCACTAGGGAGCAGACGCTCGACTACGTCCACGAGGTGCGAGACCGCGTGGTCGACCGGGTCCTGGGAGCGGTCGACAACGACGTCATCCTCCACTTCGCCCTGTACACGGTGGGCCACGACGACATGCACACCGAGGCCATCACCTACACCCGCCAGACCCTCGGCTACCCCGAACCGGTCCTGTCCGGTCTGTCCACCCCGGACCATGGCCTCGTCCAGAGTGGGTCGCTGGCCGGTGACGTGGAGGTACCGGGAGGAACGCTCCTCCTCGGAGCCACCCGGCGGGAACCGTTCGTCTTCGACAACGAGAAGTGGGCCCATCCCGTCCACGTGGAGCCGTTCGCCATGTCCCGGGCACCGGTGACCCAGGCCGAGTACGCGACCTTCGTGGACGACGACGGCTACGGGCGCTGCGAGCTGTGGGGGGACGAGGGATGGAGCTGGCGTAGCGCGGCGGGCATCGACCAGCCCGTCTACTGGCGCCGGCAGGGCAGCGCCTGGCAGCGCCGCCACTTCGATCGCTGGGTTGCGCTCGAGGCCGACCTCCCGGTGGTCCACGTGAGCTGGTACGAGGCCGACGCCTACTGCCGGTGGGCAGGGCGCCGGCTCCCCGGCGAGGCGGAGTGGGAGCTGGCCGCAACTGGACGGCCCAAACGTCGTTTCCCGTGGGGAGACGACCAGCCTCAGCCACGTCACGCCGCCTTGGACTGGCAGCCCATGGGCACCGCCGCTGTGGGCGGCTTCGGCGACGGTGACAGCCCCTTCGGCTGCCGGCAGATGTTCGGGAACGTCTGGGAGTGGACGGCAAGCACCTTCGGCCCCTACCCGAACTTCGAACGCGACGCTTACAAGGAGATGTCCGAGCCCTGGTTCGGCTCCCGCAAGGTTCTCCGGGGGGGATCCTGGGCCACACGGTCCCGCTTCCTGCGGTCCACCATGCGGAACTACTTCACACCTGAGCGGCGGGACGTGCTCGCCGGGTTCCGTACCTGCGCCACGGGGTCCTGAGACTCGGCGGGTGAGAGTCTGCATCGTCACGCCGGCGGCCCCCGGCTCCCGGCACGGTAACCGCACCACGGCGATTCGGTGGGCCCGGCTGCTCCGGGAGCTTGGCCACCAGGTGGTCGTGGCCCAGTCGTACGACAAGCAGCGCTGCGACGTGCTCGTCGCCCTTCACGCCCGCCGCAGCGCGCCGTCCGTGGAACGCTTTGGTCAGCGCCACCCCGGGTCACCCCTGATCCTCGGCCTCACCGGTACCGACGTGTACGGCGACCTCCACTCGAGCGAAGCAGCCCAGCGCTCGCTGGAGCTGGCCACGCGGTTGGTGGTGCTGCAACCGATGGCTGTGGAGGAGATACCCGCCCCGCTCAGGCAACGCGCTCACGTGATCTACCAGTCGGCGACGGCGCCGATCTCCACCGGCTCCGGGGCTCGCCGGGGTTTTCGCGCCGTGGTGCTCGCTCACCTCCGAGAGGTGAAGGACCCGCAGCTCGCGGCCCGAGCAGCACGGCTGCTCCCTCCGCACTCCCCGGTCGAGGTGGTGCACCTCGGCGCTGCCCTCGACCCTCTGCTGGAGGAATGGGCTCGAGCCGAGACGGCGACGAACCCTCGCTACCAGTGGCGGGGTGACGCTCCCCACTGGCGGGCCATGGGCTTCCTGGCCCGGTCTCAGGTCATGGTCCTCACCTCGAGGGCCGAAGGGGGAGCCAACGTCGTCTCCGAGGCGCTGGCTGCGTCGGTTCCGATCCTCTCGTCTCGGATCCCCGGGTCGGTGGGCATCCTGGGGGAGGACTACCCCGGCTACTTCGACGTGGGCCGCGCCGAGGAGCTGGCCGCGCTCCTGCAGCGCGCCGCCGAGGACGCCGACTTCTACGACCTTCTACGGGCGACCGGTGAAGCACGTCGCCCGCTGGTGAGCCCGGCTCGGGAGCGCCAGGCGTGGGCCGAGCTGCTGGCGGGCCTGTGAGCGGGGGCCGCCGAGCACCACTCCTATGGTTGACTGTTGTCGGCAGTCTCCTCGCAGTGTCGGGATAGCTTGTCGGGAGGTGTTGACACATGGCGCAGCATTCTCACGAGCCTCTGTCGACGGACACGGCGGAGGCTCAGGGCGCCCGCACCGGCGCCTTGGCTCGGGCTCGTCACCGGCTCAGCCTCCAGAGCCTCCACCGCCACCCCCCGCTGACTCCGGCCGCGGTGCTGTTGCGGTTCCGCTTCACCGTTCCTCTCCTGCTCGGTGCCTTTGTGTTCCTGGCTCTGGCAGCAGCGGTCTCCGACGCCGCGCTGTTGCGGGTCTGGGACGAGCCGGTCCAGCGGGCGGTGGAGAACGCAAGGACCCCGTGGCTCGACACCCTCGTGATGGCGATCAGCCAGCTGGGCGGGACGACCATCGCCGTCGTCGGTTTGCTCGTCCTGCTCTCCGTGGTGCTGGCCCAGTGCCGTTCCCTGGCCCTGGCGCTCTTCCTGGCCACCGCGGCCCGGCCGCTGCTCGAGTGGGCGCTGAAGCGGATCATCGACCGGCCCCGACCCGACCTCGATCGGCTCGTGCACGGGGAGGGCCCCTCCTTCCCGAGCGGCCATCCCCTGGCGGCCATGGCGCTCTGGGGACTGCTCCCCCCTGTGGTGGCCCTCTTCACCCGCAAGCGCGTGCTCTGGTGGTGGTCGGTGGTGGTGTCGGTCACCGTCATCGTCCTGGTGGCCATGAGCCGCGTCTACCTCGGGGTGCACTGGCTCTCCGACATCGTGGCCGCGCTCCTGCTCGGCTCGCTGTACCTCCTGGCCGTCGAGTGGATCCTGGACTGGCACCACGAGCGGCGAACGTGCCGGGCATTCGTCGCCGGTGGTCACGATCTCGACGAGGACCTGGTCAGAAAGCTGACTCGTCCGCCTCGAAACCCCCGCGGCCACCCCGGTGAATGAGGCGGTGACGGGCCGGTGACGGAGCCTCGGGCCGTCACGGCCCCCCAGTAGCCTGGTTTCGTGGAGGACCTCCTGACGGGACTCAACCCCGTGCAGCGGGAGGCGGTGCTGCACGACGAGGGCCCCCTCCTCATCGTGGCCGGAGCTGGCTCGGGCAAGACCCGGGTCCTCACCAACCGCATCGCCCACCTCATAGCCGACAAGGGTGTCTCGCCCTTCGAGATCATCGCCATCACCTTCACCAACAAGGCCGCGGGGGAGATGAAGCGTCGGGTCGAGGCCCTGGTGGGGCCGGTGGCCCTGCGCATGTGGGTGTCCACCTTCCACTCCGCCTGCGTGCGCATCCTGCGCCGCGACGCTGTCCGCCTCGGCTACCGGTCCTCGTTCACCATCTACGACCAGGCCGACTCCCAACGTCTCACGGGTTACGTGCTGCGGGACCTGAACATCGACGCCAAGAGGTTCCCTCCTCGTAGCGTCCACGCCGTCATCAGCCAGGCCAAGTGCGAGCTGGTCGACTTCGAGTCCTATCAGGATCGGGCCAGCGGCCCCTATGAGCGCAGGATCGCCGAGGTCTACCGGGAGTACCAGCAACGTCTGCTGGCGGCCAGCGCCATGGACTTCGACGACCTCATCATGGTGACCGTCAACCTGCTCCAGTCCCACCCCGACGTGCTGGCCCATTACCAGGGGCGCTTCAAGCACCTGCTGGTGGACGAGTACCAGGACACCAACCGGGCCCAGAACGAGCTGGTGGTTCTCCTCGGGCGCCGCCACCGCAACGTCTGCGTCGTCGGAGACAGCGATCAGAGCGTCTACCGCTTCCGGGGCGCCGACGTGCGCAACATCCTCCAGTTCGAGAAGGCGTTCCCGGAGGCCACCACCATCGTCCTCGAGCAGAACTACCGCTCCACACAGACCATCCTCGACGCTGCCAACGCCATCATTGCCAACAACGCCCTGCGCAAGCCCAAGTCCCTGTGGACCGAGCAGGTCGGTGGGGAGCTGATCAGCCGCTACCACGCCGAGGACGAGCATGACGAGGCGGTCTGGGTGTGCCAGGAGATGGCGCGCCTGCACCATCAGGGCGCGCCCTGGGGCGACATGGCCGTCTTCTACCGCGCCAACGCCCAGAGCCGGGTCCTGGAGGAGGAGTTGGTACGCCGCAGGATCCCCTACATGATCGCCGGCGGGACGCGCTTCTACGAGCGGCGCGAGGTGAGGGACGTGGTGGCCTACCTGCGGGCGGTGAGCAATCCCGCCGACGAGGTCTCGCTCAAGCGGGTGGTCAACGTACCCAAGCGGGGCGTGGGCGACACCAGCGTGGGACGGCTGGATTCCTGGGCCTCGGCGCGGGGGATCGGCTTCTTCGAGGCCCTGGCCGACGCCGAGCGGGCGGGCGTCACCGGCAAGGCCCTCGGAGGCATCCACGACCTGTTGGGCCTGCTCGACGAGTTGCGGACGCTGGCCGAAGGGGGTGTGACTCCCGACAAGATCGTGCAGGTCGTGCTGGACCGCACTGGGTACGCGGCCGAGCTCGAGGCCGAGCGCACGGTGGAGGCGGCCGGTCGCCTGGAGAACATCGCCGAGCTGCTGGGCGTGGCCGGCGAGTACGAGGACCTCGACTCCTTCCTGGAAGCGGTGAGCCTGGTGGCCGACAGCGACGACCTGGAAGAGGAGGGGTCGAAGGCAGTGCTGATGACGCTGCACACGGCCAAGGGCCTGGAGTACCCGGTCGTGTTCGTCGTAGGCCTCGAAGACGGTGTCTTCCCCCACCTGCGCTCGCTGGGCGACCCCGATGAGCTGGAGGAGGAGCGCCGCCTCTGTTATGTCGGCGTCACCCGGGCGCGGGAGCGCCTGTACCTGACCAGCGCCTGGTGCCGCACGCTGTGGGGGTCCACCCAGTACAACCCGCCCAGCCGCTTCCTGAGGGAGGTCCCCGAGCACCTCACCCACATGGCCGAGGGAGCCCGCCGCCGGGTTTCCAGCTCCGCAGGCCACCGCGGACGCGTGGTCGAGTCGGCGTTGCGGGCACCGCCCGCGGGTCGGGCCGGGAGCAGCGGTGGCCAGAGGCTCGGTCTGCGAGTCGGTGACGACGTCGTGCACGCCAAGTGGGGCGAGGGTGTGGTGCTCGAGGTCCTCGGAGCTGGCGACGGGGCCGAGGCCGTGGTTCGCTTCCCCGATATGGGCGAGAAGCGCCTGCTGCTGGCCTGGGCTCCCCTGGAGAAGGCCTGAGGCCGTGAACCTGGACGATCTGTCGCGCTGGGCGCGCAGCGATGGCCTGCAGATCGTCCTCCTGGCCATCGGTGCGGTCCTCGCGGCGCGCTTCGTGCACTGGCTGGCGGGGCGGTCCGCGTCCGGGGCCATCGCCGCAGCCACAGCAGCCGTAGATGCCGGGGTGCCCATCGACGAACGGGACAAGCGGCGTCGGGCGGTGATCCAAGCCCTCGAGCGCGCCGCGGTGGGGCTCTTGTGGTTCGTCACCGTCTTCATGATCCTCCTCCGCCTACGGGTGCCGGTGACGAGCCTGGTGGCGCCGGCCACCATCGCAGGGCTGGCCATCGGTTTCGGCGCCCAGCGGGTGGTCGGCGACATGCTTTCCGGGTTCTTTCTCCTCTCCGAGGACCAGTACGGCGTGGGAGACACCGTTCACATAGCCCAGCCCAACCTGCTGACCGCGGCTGGCACCGTCGAGGCCATCAGCCTGCGCACGACGCAGTTGCGCACGACGAGCGGCGAGCTGGTGGTCGTTCCCAATGGAACCATCCTCCAGGTCATGAACCGCTCCCGGGACTGGTCGCGGGTCACCGTCGACGTCCCGGTGGAGCTGGAAGCCGACATCGACGAGGCCGCCAACGTGCTGCGCCAGGTTGGAAGCGAGATGGCCGCCGACGAGGGGTGGTCCGGGCTGCTCCTCGAAGCGCCCACCCTCGCCGGCGTGGAGTCGATCGAGGTGGGTTACGCCAACCTGCGGATGGTGGCCCGCACCCTTCCGGCGCGCGCCCAAGAGGTCAGCCGCGAGTTGCGTCGCCGCGCCATCGGTGCTCTGCGCACCGCTGGCTTCACGCCGCCCAGTCCCCGCGCGTGATCGGTCCCATCCGGGCTCGACGCTCCACCGTGGCGCTGGCGGCGGCCTTCATCGCCGTGCTCGTCCTGTACCTCGGGGTGCGCCCGGCGCCGGCCCCTGGTCCCGTGTACGTCCCGGTCTCACCAGTGCCGGCTCCGCCCCCTACGGCGGCGCCCAGCACGACGAGCACCACTGCTGAGACGACTCCCCCGACGCGCCCGCCGCAGCCAACGGCGACCACCGACCCCCGGCAGTCGACCACCCAACCGCAAACGCCGACCACCGCCTCGATCCCTTCGCCGACGTCGAGGACCACGCCGTCCCCTACCACAACCAGCCCGTCGCGGCCTTGACCGGGACCGAGGGAAGGTTGGCGTCGGGCACGGCGTTGCCGTCTCCATGGACCTGGCTCGCGCCCTCGAACTGGCCGGCGCCCAGAAGCTCGGCGTGCTGGTGACTCTCAAGCGAGATGGTCGCCCACAGCTGTCCAACGTCATGTACGTCGTCGCCGACGGCTCGCCACGCGTGTCCGTCACCGACAGCCGAGCCAAGACGGCAAACCTTCGTCGCGATCCCCGGGCCTCGCTGTACGTGGGTCGTCAGGACGGCTGGGCGTACCTGGTGCTCGAAGGTGAAGCGGAGCTCAGCGAGGTGGCGGGCGCGCCTGACGACGCCGTGGTCGACGAGCTGGTGGAGCTGTACCGCTCGCTCCAGGGTGAGCATCCGGACTGGGACGATTACCGCCGCGCCATGGTGGAGGACGGCCGTCTGGTGTTGCGCCTCCGTCCGGAGCGGGCGTACGGGACGTGGGCGGGCGGCTGACACCACCCGCCGGGCAGACGGGCCAGGATGGTGCTCATGGCTGAGATGGCGTCCGACCTGCGCTTCTATGGGGATCTTGCCGTGTGGTGGCCCCTGATCTCACCGCCGGAGGGATACGCGGAGGAGGCGGCGTTTGCGGCGACGGTTCTCGGTTCGGCAGGCATCCCGGTGAAGGAGGTCCTCGAGCTCGGAAGCGGCGGGGGCCACAACGCCGCCCACCTCAAGGCCTCTTTCGCCATGACGCTCGTTGACCTGTCGGAGGAGATGCTCGAAGTGTCCCGGCGACTCAACCCGGAGTGCGAGCACCACCAGGGCGACATGCGCACCGTGCGGCTCGGCCGCAGCTTCGACGCCGTCTTCGTCCACGACGCCGTGGACTACATGGCCAGCGAGGCGGATCTGCGCCAGGCCATCGAGACTGCCTTCGTCCACTGCGGTCCTGGGGGCATCGCCGTCTTCGTTCCCGACGCCACGGCAGAGACCTTCGAGACCGCGAGCGACCACGGGGGAACCGACGACGTCAGTGGGCGCGGGGTGCGCTATCTCGAGTGGGTGTGGGATCCCAGTCCGGACGACACCTGGGTCCTGGCCGAGTACGCCTTCCTGCTCCGTAGCGCCGACGGTTCGGTTCAAGCCGTGCACGAGACACACCGGTGCGGCTTGTTCGCTCACGACGTCTGGCTCCGGCTCCTCTCCGAGGCCGGATTCGAAGCGAGGGCCGTCACGGAGCAGACAAGCGAGGACCGAACACCGCGCCAGCTCTTCGTCGGGCGCAGGCCGTCTACGCACCATTAGTGCACGGGTCCTGTAGCCCGGCGACCGAAGGTACCCCTGCCGGCGCGTTCGTGGTGGAATGGCGGTGTGGACGTCGCTGCGCTGCTCATCGAGCTCTACGGCCGCATCCCACCGCTGGCGCGGGGTGCGGTCGAGGGCGTGGACCCTGAACGGCTGAGCGAACCACCGTCGCCGGGCGCGAACACGATGGCGTGGCTGGTGTGGCACCTCACGCGCGTGCAGGACCACCACGTCGCCGAGCTCCTCGGCGCCGATCAGGTGTGGGTTGGTGGCCACTGGGCGGGCCGCTTCGGGCTCGAACCGGATCCCTCGAACACCGGCTACGGCCACTCTGCCGCGGAGGTGGCGGCCGTCCGACCGGATCGGCCGGAGGTGCTTCTGGAGTACCTCGACGCCGTCGCCGGCCGCTCCCGAGCGATGCTGGAGGACCTCGTCCCCGAGGAGCTCGACCGCATCGTGGACCGGAGGTGGGATCCACCGGTGACGCTGGGCGTGCGGCTGGTCAGCATCGCCGACGACAGCCTGCAGCACGCCGGGCAGGCGGCCTACGTGCGCGGGCTTCTAGGCATCTGAGCGACGACTCCCGGACCGAACCAGATGTGCGGCCCGCCGGCGCCCCGGTTCAGCGCCGCTTGGCGTTCGACGCCGGCCTACGCCCCCGGTCACCGAAACGCTCGGCGGCCTGGGCCCCCAGGTCGGGGTTGTCGGTGAAGAAGCCGTCCATTCCCGCCACCAGGAACGCCTGCAGTTCGCCGGCCATGTCGCCGGGAGCGTTCGGATCGGTGCCGCGGCGATAGTCGACGGGGAGGAAACGGTTCTCGCGACGGAACGTCCAGCCGTGGACGAGCAGGCCGACCTCATGGGCGTCGTCGATCACCGGGTACGGCTCGCCGAGCGTGCCGTCGGGGTTCCTCGGGATGAGGACGTCCTTGCAGGCGCCGATACCGTCGGCGTAGCTCGCCACGAAGGCCAGCCCTTCCGGCGTCACCAGGTCGGCGTAGGTCCGGTCGTCGCCGGCGGCGGCGAAGTCGGCGGGCCGGCCACTGCAGTTGATCAGCTGCACGAGCGGGAGCTTCGTCATCCTGGCCAGGTCCTGGAGGTTGGCGACCTCGAAGCTCTGGATGAACACCGCCGCCCGCGGGCCCCGGTAACGGTTGGCGTGGAGGACCCGGATCAGCTCCTCCTCCATCGACAGCCCGATGGAGTCGAAGTACGACGGGTGCTTGGTCTCGGGATAGATGCCGACGACGTTCCCGTCGCAGGTGCGTGACGACCGGGCCAGGTCGATCACCTCCTGCAAGGTCGGGATCTCGAACAGGCCGTTGTAGGCAGCGTTCTGGGGGCGAACGCTCGGGATCCGCTCGACCGCCCTGAGCGTCTTCAGCTCAGCCAGGGTGAAGTCCTCCGTGAACCACCCGCTGATCGTCACCCCGTCGATGGTCTTGGTGGTGTAGCGGTCGGCGAACTCGGGGTGCTGGGCCACGTCGGTGGTGCCGCTGATCTCGTTCTCGTGCCGGGCCACGAGAACGCCGTCCTTGGTCGACACGAGGTCGGGCTCGATGAAGTCGGCGCACTGCTCGATGGCCAGCTGGTACGCGGCCAGGGTGTGCTCCGGCAGGTAACCGCTGGCACCCCGGTGGCCGATGACCAGGATCTCGTCCGGCTTGGGCTTGGGACCGTTGGCCTGGGGTGGAGCGGCGCTGGCGGGGCTGGCCCCGCTCAGGATGGCGGCCAGAGCCAAGCCGGCCACCCAGCGGAGGCCGGCGCGCGCCCTACCGGTTCTCAAAGTGCGCCGTCCTGCCAGGGGCCGGTGATGGCGTAGCTGGCGCCCGGGTCCTGGATGTTCACGAACAGCCAGTTGCCGTCGGGGCTCCAGTTGGCGCCGGCGAACTCGTTGGAGCCCACCACGTTGTGGGTGGCGAAGTCGAACACCCGGCCGTTGGGGGTGATGCCCCGCAGGTACTGGGCGCCGTCGCCGTCCTCGCAGGCCAGCAGTCCGCCACGGGGGCTGACTGTGATGTTGTCGGGCGCCTCCATCACCGCCGGGTCACGAGACTCGACGAGCAGCACCAGCTGGCCGCCGCTTCTGCCCCGGGGGATGTACTCCCACACCTGGCCCAGTCCCGGGTCGCCTCCGGGTCGGGGGTCACCGCCGTTGGTGGAGATGAAGAAGATGCTCCCGTCCCCGTACCAGGCGCCCTCGAGCCGGTTGAAAACCGCGCCCCCCTGGGCCCAGCCCTGGCGGAACACAGCCTGGCTGTCGGCCGAGGCGTTGGCGGGGTCGGGGTCGGGGATCGGGACCCACCGCACAGGCAGCACCTGGCCGATGCGCTGGCCCGTGGAGGTGTTGTAGTTCGGGCGGCCCTTCACGGCCAGCATCTCGAGGCGGCCCGCGGTGCCGAAGGGAGCGCCGGGTGTGGGGATGAACCGGTAGAAGCCCGACCCGGTGCCCTCGCCGCTGATGCGGCGGTCCTCCGTCTCGTAGACGATGCCGGTTCGGGGGTTGATGGCCACCGCCTCGTGGACGAAGCGGCCCATGGCCCTGAGAGGCAGCGGGGGGACGGGGCCGTCGGCGGCGGAGGGGACCTCGAAGACGTATCCATGGGGGATGGCGCCCACCGTCTCGGTGGTCTCCTCGCACGTGAGCCACGAGCCCCAGGGAGTAAGGCCGCCGGCGCAGTTGGTGCTGGTGCCCCGGATGCTGGTCCACTGGCCGCGGAAGCGACCTGCGTCCCTGCTGGTGTCGCCGGGGGCGGTGACGTCGAACTCCATGGTGGTGGTGCCGCCGAAGCGGGCGGGGTTGTAGCCGCCGCCCCCGAGGGGACTCACCTGGGTGCGGTTCTCGTGGTTGCGCACGAGGCGAGCGAGGCCGGCACCGGCGGCGAAGGAGGCCATGCCGTCGTGACCGCGGGGCAGCGTTCCGGCCGGCGGACCGTCCTTGGTCAGGGGAAGCGGGGTTCCGGTCCGGCCGAAGGCCACGTAGCGAAATCCTTGGGGCAGCCACAGATCGCCCATGTTGACGAGCGGCCCGTAGCCGCCCTCCTTCTTCGGCGCCTGCGAGCCGAGGGCCCGGCCGCCGGGCGCGGCGCTGGCGCGGGCGAGAAGCCCGGTGAGAGAGGTGGATGCGACGGTGGCCGTTCCCGCTGCCACTGCGCCCCGGGTTATGAACGTGCGTCGATCGATTGAGGTCATGACCCGAACCTAGGAGTCGGGCCTTGCAGCCAGGTAGCCGCCGATCGACGTCGGAGTGGCGGCTGGGTAAAGCTCTGCTACGTCGCCGCGCCCGGCTGATCCGTCGGCGGCATCGCTGCCATGGCGGCCACCATGTGTGCGAAGTCCTCGTGGCCCGGTGGCATGAACGGCTCGGCGTTGGGCACCGCCTCGAGTAGCTGCAAGAAGCGCTCCAGCGAGCCGGTGGCGGCGGGGAGGTGCGACGAGAAGATGCGGCTGGGTTGGAGACGGCGCACGCCTTCGAGAACCTGGCTGAACCGCTGGCGGTCCACCAGATGGGCCCACGGCGAGTCGAACGTCGCCCAGGCCAGCATTCCGCCGGTGAGGGCATCTTGTGGTATCTCGGCCGCGTCCTGGGCCGGCTCCGGGATGATCGCCCCGAACGAGTCCACGGAGAACAGGGCGCCGGTCGCGGCGTCGAATACTCCTGTCGACATGGGATTGTCATAGAGCGGGGGCTGGATGGCGGTGAGAGTTCGATCCCCGACATGAAGCTCATCCCCTGCCCGGATGGCATGGACTCGCTCCAACGGCACCGGCCACCACGACCCCATCCGCAGAGCACTGAAGGCCGGGGTGGCGAGGCGAGCGTTGGGCGCCAGGTCGAGCACCCTTTGGATGCTTCCCGTGTGGTCGGCATCGTCATGGGTGAGCCACACCCAGCGCAGCGCATCAGGGGCGACAACCGACGCCAAGGCGTCCACGAACTCGTCCCCGTCCATGGCCATGCCGGTGTCGATCAGCACTGGCTCCTCGGCGAGGAGCACGTAGGCGTTGACGGTGAGGACTCCCACCCCGGGAAGCGTCACGCTGGAGGGGAGGACGTGGACGTCGGGGCCGCCTTGATAGGGAGGCTCCATCACCGGCCCCCGGCAGTCGCGTCGTGCGTTTCCATCAGATCCATCAGAACGGCACCTCCCTGGTGGGCAGCCCTGCCCCGGTCTGACGGCCGGGAGTGGGTGCGGCGGAACGCCATGGGTTCCATGCTATGTCCCCCGCCGCCCCGGGCCTGACTGGGAGCAGCCGATAGCTTCCCGGCATGGCCGGGGTGGGGAGCGGGAGGGAAACACCCGAACCCACGGCGGGGCGTCGACGGGAGGCAGCCCACTGGGGCGGGCTGGTCCTGCTCCTGGCCGTCCTCTACGCCGCCGCCGCGGTGCTGCCCGGCAGCATGAGGGCTCGCTCTCCAACCGTCGACAGCATGCTCTTCGGGCTCGACCAGCTTCGGCCGCTGGGGCCGTTCGCCTTCCTTCTCCCCGTGGCCGTCGCCGTCGTGCTTCGCCTTCCCTGGCACCGCCTGGTGCCCCCTCTGAAGGCCGCTCTGGGCACCGTGGAGAGACTCGGGTTACGGACCAAGGTCGTGCTGACGGTGGGCGTCGGCGTCTACAGCTTCATCTGGTTCCTCGGCCTCCGGAACCAGTTCCTCAACCCCGACGGGATGGCCTTCGCGGCCAAGTTCCACGCCGACGTACCGGTGAGAGGCGCCAGCGTGACCCATGACGAGATCCTTGAGCTCTACGTCCACTCTCGCTTCTGGCACCACACCAGCCGGGCCTTCGGCTGGTCGGTGGAGTACTCGTACCAATTCCTGTCGTCGCTCGCCGGTGGTGTCTTCGTGGTCCTGCTCCTCGTCTTCAGCTGGTGCCTTCTCGGGGCCAAGCGCTGGATGGTCCTCGTCCTCGGAACCGGGTCAGCCGGCTTCATGCAGCTCTTCTTCGGCGACGTGGAGAACTACACGCTGGTCACGCTGCTCATGCTCGGGTACTTCCTCACCGGCTATCTCTACCTCGAAGGCAGGACCAGCGTGATCGTTCCCAGCGCGGTCCTGGCCGTTGCCATCTGCTTTCACCTCCTGGCTGCGTTCCTGCTGCTCAGCCTGGCTTACCTCCACGTCGTGGCCCTGCGGCGGCGGCAGTGGGTGGCCGTCGCCGGGGCGGCCGTGACCCTCATCGCCATCCCCGTGGCCGTAGTCACCTACTTCCACTTCCACGGGCTGCCCTTGGAGGTGATCCGCACGAGCAACGCCTTCGGTCAGGCGGGCAAGCTCCAGCGTTTTGCCCGCCCCGACCCGGCCTACCACGGTCAGATCACGAGCATGCTCCTGCTCCTCTTCCCGCCCATGCTGTGCTTCGTTCCCCTGATCGCCTACCGGCGCGTCTCCCTCAGCTCGTTCAACGTCTTCATGCTGCTGGCCGCCGGCGTGTTCCTGGGGTACGTCTACACCTGGCGGGCCGACCTCGGCGTGTACAACGACTGGAACCTCTATGCCCCTGCAGCGCTCCCTCTGGCCATCCTGTTCTGGCACAACTTCGCCCGAGCGGACGGCCTGGGGAACAAGGCGGGCATCGGTGGGGCCCTGATCCTGACCTCAGCCGTCCACTCCTACGCCTGGATCGTCGCCAACCACTTCTGAGCGGGCTGGTCGCGGTCAGATCACGAACGAGCCGTTGTTGGCCCAATGTGTCATCAGGAAACCCTGGAGCACGGCCAGGGCGATGGTGAGGGCGTGGTCGACAATGGGTCTCGAACCGGTGACACGGGCGGCGACGACGTACAACGGGAATATCACGACGGTGTAGCGGACCATCGAGTACCACACGCCGTAGGACATGGGGGGGAGCACCGAGACGAGCACGAACAACAGGTAAGCGGCGCCGAACCTCCTGGCCAAGACGAGGGTCAGGGCCAGGACCGCTATCAGGTACCAGGCGTTGAAGCGCCAGATGACGTTGTCGCCCGAGATGCTTCGCCACACCGCCGAGAGAGGGTCCTCGAGCCGGTGGCCCCAGGCCGTGACCTGGATCCTGGTGAAGGCCAACCCGTCCCCGGTCAACGCCTCGTTGACGCCCATGAACACGCACAGGCCGGCCGGGAAGGCGGCCAGCCAGAGCACGTCGGGCCGTACCCGGCGGAGCGAGCGGCCCCGCTGCTCCAGGTACATCCACAGCATTGGGATCACGACGAGGACGCCCGGAGCGCGGCTCAGGGCCAGGAAGAACCCGAGCACACCGACCGCCCACCATCGCCTGGTGCGGGCGAAGTAGAAGCACATCACGGCCAGGGCCAGGAAGAGCGACTCGGTGAGCATGGCCGAGAAAAGGAACGCGGCCGGCGCCGCAAAGAGGTACTTCACCGCCCTCCTGGCCGTGGTTGCGTCGTCGTCCAGTTCCACGAGCCGGTACAGGAACACGCAGGCCACGAGGAAAGCGGCGTTGGACACCACGAGGCCGCCGATGAACGGGCCCCCGACGAACCACCCCACCCATCGGGCGAGGAAGGGATAGAGCGGGAAGAAGGCGTAGTTGGTGAACGGGCCTTCCAGGGGAAACGACTTGTAACCGTGCTCGGCGATGGTGAGGTACCAGGACGTGTCCCACTGGCCCCACAGGTCGAGGAACGGCAGGCTCGAGTACGAGGAGCCCATGCCGAGCGGTTGTGGGTGCACCACGGGTCCGGGCGTGATGTCCCGGGAGATCAGTCCGATGAGGACGAGGACAACCCTCGTGATCACGAAGGCGATGACGAGCCAGATCACCTCCCTCCGCCACGGGATCCGCCCCCGCCGGCTAGGGACCTCGGGGGCCACGGGCCCGTCCGGTTGCCGAGCCGGACTGAGGAACCGGGCTTCGAGAGCGGTGATCCGTGCTCGCAGGCGGTCCAGATCGGTGGCAGCGAGCGGTGGCGCCCCACCCGTCTCTCCTTGGTGGCGCCGGGGCGGGGACTTCATGACGCCCATCAGCGTGCTGCAAAGCCATCAGGGCGTCGAGCCACTCGCTCCCCCCGGTCGTCTAACCAAGCCTGCCGGTAGCGTGATCGACCGTGGCCATACGGCCGTTACGCGAGTTGGCGCGGCGCGTCCTCGGGGCTGAACCCGAACGGCGTTCCCGGTGGCTTCTCGGGGTGGGCCTGGTCGCGCTCGTGGTGCGGGTGCTCTACGTGGTGCTCGTGCTCGAGGACTACGCCCCCGTCAGCGATGCCCTGCACTATCACTCCCTGGCGGCGGCGGTGGGGGACGGCCGGGGCATGGTCCACCGGTTCCCCTTCGGTTTTCCGCATGCCACGGCTTTCAGGCCCCCGCTCTATCCGCTCCTGCTGGGCGGCGTGTACGCCATAACCGGCCCCAAGCTGGGAGCGGCCCAGGCCCTCAATCTGGCGGTGGGCACCGGCGTCGTCGTGCTGGCGTCCCTGCTGGCGTGGCGCCTGGCGGGTGGAAGAGCGGGCGTCGTGACGGGGCTGCTCGCGGCGGTGTACCCGCCGCTGGTGTTCAACGACGGCCTGCCGCTGAGCGAGCCCCTGGGGTTGCTCCTCTTGGCCGCGACCGTGCTGCTGCTGGTCGACCGCCGGACCCTGTGGGCGGGCGTCAGCAGTGGGCTCTTGCTGCTCACCCGGCCCAGCGCCCAGCTCTTCGTCATCGTGCTCGTCATGTGGGTGGCGTGGCGGCTTGACTGGAGGCGGGCCTCGTACTTCATCGTGTGTGCGGTCCTGGTCGCCACGCCCTGGCTCGTCCGGAACTGGGTGCGCCTGGGGACCCCGGTCCTGGTGACGTCGAACGGCTTCAATCTCAACGCCGTCTACTCACCCGAGTCCAAGGCGTCCGGCGGCTTCGTCGACGGGTTCTTCGATCCTCGCTTTGCCCAGCTCCGAGCCGGGATCAGGAACGAGGCAGAGCTGGATGCCGCCTTCCGCCGCCATGCTCTGCCCGAGCTGCGCAGAGACCCCTTCCACGTCCTGCGGATCGCGCCGGGGGGTCTTCAGAACATCCTCGAGCCCGCACCGGGCCGCAACGACGTGGCCTTGGTCAACGACGGTCGAGATGTGGAGCTGCAGGCATGGAGCGTGCCCTTTGCCTGGTACGTCCTCGTCGCCGGCGTGGCCGGGCTCTGGATGCTGCGCCACCGTCCAGGTATCGGGCCGCTGGTCCTGGCTGCCGTGGTGTTCACGGCCCTGAGCGCGGTGACCGTGGCCGCTCCCCGCATGCGGGCCCCCCTCGACCTTGCCTGCTGCATCGGAGTGGGTGGTCTGGCCGCGGAGTTGGCAGCTCGGTGGAATTCCCGCCAGCGGCGCCGGGCGACCCCCTGAGGAACGAGGGAACGGTCATGGCCGGGAAGCCCGGAGGTCCACGCTCACCACGCCTCTGTCCACGCGAGCGGGATAGGTGGTGAGGCCCTCGCCCGTGGCGGGAAAGCTCTGTGTGGTGCACGGGTCGACGAAGCGCCCTGAGGCAGGGTCCCAGCGCAACAGGCACTCGACGGCCTCACGGGAAGCGTAGGCCCGGATGGCCGACCAGCCGGCGTTGGGATCGTCACCGATGTGCTGCACATACACCTCACGCTCCCGGTTGAGCGGGTCCTTGAAGAGGAACGGGCCCCGGGCGTCGATCTCCCGGGCCAGCCGTGCGGCCGCCCCCACCCTGAAGAGGCGCGGCCCCAGGTTGGCCTGGTCGGGGTTCCGGGACGCAAAGCGGACGACGAAGAACAGCAGGACGCCCGCAAACGCCAGAGCCACGAGTGACGCGACGACGATGAGGCGGGCACGGTCTGGTGTGCGCCGATTGAACGGGCGCCGGGGGGCGCTCATGGGCCCATCCTGCATCGCGGGCCACCATCTCTCGACCTTCGTCCTTTGGGGCGCTCGAGTAGCTCTACGCTCGGCCCGGTGGACCTCCTCGAGTACCAGGGCAAGCGCTACCTGGCCCGCTTCGGCGTTCCGGTGTCCCTGGGCGGTGTGGCCGAGACGGTGGAGGAGGCGGTGGCCCGAGCCGACGAGGCCGGCTACCCCGCCGTCGTCAAGGCCCAGGTGCAGGTGGGGGGACGAGGCAAGGCGGGGGGCATCAAGGTGGGTGCCGACGCCTCCGAGGTCCGCTCGCATGCCGGCGACATCCTGGGCATGGACATCAGGGGCCACGTGGTGAGGCGGCTGCTGGTGGAGAAGGCCTCCGAGATCTCCCGCGAGCACTACGCCTCGTTCACTCTCGACCGCTCGGCCAAGCTCGACCTCGGCCTGCTGTCGTCGGAGGGCGGGGTGGACATCGAGGAGGTGGCCGCCGAGAGCCCCGGCGCCATCGCCCGCCTGCGTGTCGACCCTGTCGACGGCCTGGGCCCAGCCGCATGCCGGGACTGGGTTGAGCGAGCCGGCCTGGGCGGTGACGCCGCGCCCGGCGCCGTGGACCTGCTGTCCGCCCTGTACCGCTGCTACACCGAGGGTGACGCCGACCTGGTGGAGGTCAACCCTCTCGTTCTCACGGCCGACGGCAGCCTCTTGGCTCTCGACGCCAAGGTCACCCTCGACGACAGCGCCGCCTTCCGCCACCCGGAGTGGGCCGAGTTCGAGGGGACCCGGGTGCTCGACGAGCGGGAGCGCCTGGCCGAGGAGCGCGGGCTCCAGTACGTGGGCCTCGACGGCAACGTGGGAATCATCGCCAACGGGGCGGGGCTGGCCATGAGCACCCTGGACGTCGTTCACCAGGTTGGCGGCAGGCCGGCCAACTTTCTCGACATCGGTGGAGGTGCCAAGGCGGCTGTGATGGCCAGCGCCCTCGAGGTGATCGACAGGGACCCCAAGGTGCGGTGCATTTTCATCAACATCTTCGGCGGCATCACCAAGGGGGAGGAGGTGGCCAACGGTGTGGTCGAGGCCCTGGGCCGGGTGCAGTTGTCCTCGCCCATCGTCGTGCGTCTCGACGGCACCAACGCCGACCAGGGCAGGGCCATCCTCGCCGAGCACGAGTCCGAGCGGCTCGTCAGCCAGGCCACCATGCTCGACGGAGCCCGCAAGGCCGTCGAGCTGGCCATGGAGCGGCCGTGAGCATCTTCGTGGACGCCGCCACCCGGGTGGTGGTCCAGGGTCTCACGGGGAGCCAGGGCCGCTTCTACGGCCTGCGCAACCGCGACTACGGCACCCAGGTCGTGGCGGGAACCAACCCGAGGAAGGCGGGCACCGACGTCGAGGGCATCCCCGTGTTCGCCACCGTCGACGACGCCCGTGAGGCCACGGGCGCCAACGCATCGTGCATCTTCGTGCCCGCTCCCGCCGTGCCCGACGCCGTGCTGGAGGCAGCTGGGGCGGGCATGGGGCTGGTGGTGGTGATCACCGAGGGCGTGCCCGCCCACGACCAGGCCCGCTTCTACAATCTCTTGAAGCGCGACCATCCCGGCACCCGGCTGCTGGGTCCCAACTGCCCGGGCATCATCACTCCGGGCCAGTGCAACATCGGCATCACCGCCGGCGAGATCGCCAAGGGCGGCGGGCCGGTCGGGATCGTCAGCCGTTCGGGCACCCTCACCTACCAGGCCCTGTACGAGCTGAAGGAGAAGGACATCGGCGTCACCACGTGCGTCGGCATAGGCGGCGATCCCATCCCCGGCACCAGCTTCGTCGACTGCCTACGCGCCTTCCAGGCCGACCCTGACACCAAGGCGGTGATGATCCTCGGTGAGATCGGTGGCACAGCCGAGGAGGAGGCCGCGGACTTCCTGGCGGTGGAGATGACGAAGCCGGTGGTCGCCTACGTGGCCGGGGTCACCGCCCCGGCGGGGAGGAGGATGGGCCACGCCGGTGCCATCGTGTCCGGCTCCAAGGGGACGGCCAAGGCCAAGATGACGGCCCTGCGGGAGGCGGGCGCCGAGGTGGCGTTGAACCCCACCGAGGCCGGTGAGCTCATGGCCCGGGTAGTGGCCGACGCCTGATCGCCGACACGTCGTTGGGTCTTCGGTTGGTCAGACGTAGGTGGACCGGCGTCCTACTGGCGTCGGTGCTGGCGGTCGCCGGGTGCAGCGCAGGTGACTCTCGGGGGGGAGCGCCTCCGACCACCGTCCCCGGCACGCCCGGCACCACGGCCGGCACCACCGCTCCTGAGCCTGCACCCGTCCCGGCACCAGCCCCTCCCCCGGTCCCGTCCAACGGCGAGGCCAAGGTGGTGGTGTCGAGCCGGGGAGTGGTCCTTCCCGTGAGGGCCAGGGAGGGTGGGGGATACCGCGTCGAGACTCCTTGTGCCAACACCGCCCTGGTGAGGGATGGGACACCGGTCGCCGCCGCCCCCGTGGTGCTCGACGTGGGCCACGGGGGCGACGAGCGGGGAGCGGTCGGTCCCAACGGGCTCAGCGAGAAGGTCGTCAACCTGGCCGTGGCCCGCCACGCCAAGGCCTACCTGGACGGCCAGGGGACGGCCACCGTGCTCACCCGCACCGGCGACTACCGCATGACGCTCGGCACTCGGGCCCGAGTGGCCCTGGCCCTGCGTCCCCGCGCCTTCGTGTCCATCCACCACAACTCCGAGCCCGATGGAACCCGGGCCGGCCCTGGCAGCGAGACCTACTACCAGGTTCAGTCGCCCGGCTCCAAGCGCCTGGCGGGGCTGATCTACGAGGAGGTGGTGAGGGCGCTGTCCGTCTACCGCGTGGCCTGGGTGGCCGACCGGGACGCCGGGGCCAAGTACCGCCAGAACTCCAGGGGCGGGGACTACTACGGCATCCTTCGCCAGACCGGCGAGGTGACCGGCGTGCTGGCCGAGCTGGCGTTCATCTCCAACCCTCCGGAGGCCGATCTGCTGGCCCGCCCCGACGTCCAGCAGGTGGAAGGCGAAGCGGTGGCCCGCGGGATCCTGCGGTTCCTCACCTCCGACGATCCGGGATCCGGCTACGTGACGCCCTACCCCCGGGACGAGCCGGCCGGACCGGGAGGCGGCAGCTCGGGTTGCGTCGACCCCCCGCTGTAGGTTGCCTGAGTGGCGACGAGGGCCGGGGTCTGGGTGCTCGGGTCGGTGGTCCTGGTCCTGGCCGGCTGCGGCGGGCGCACTGCGGAGGAGCAGGCCGCGGTCAGGGCCCAGGATGCCTGCATCGCCGCTCTGGAGCCGGTGGCCGACGATCAGCGTCCGTCGGCCGGCGCCCTGGCCGCCGCCACCCGAGATGCGGAGGCGGCGGCGCGGGTGGACGAACGCTGGGGGCCGCTCCGGGCCAGGGTCCGTGAGTTTCGTGACGGCGTCGGGAGCCCGGCCGGTCCGGCGTCGCTGGACGCCCTTGTCCGTGAGTGCGACCGGGTCAACCGCATCGTGAAGGAGAAGCGCAGGAGTCCCGACTCGCTGGGTTAGCGTTCGCCCGTGGGCATCGGTGTGCTGGCTTCGGGTAGCGGGACGATCCTCGGGGCCATCATCGAGGCCGGCATCGACATCGGAGTCGTCGTCGTCGACCGCACCTGCGGGGCCATCGAGGTGGCCGAGTCCGCCGGCGCCGCCGTGGAGGTGGTGGAGCGTCACAGCTTCGGCGCCGACTTCGATCGCGTCGAGTACACGCACCGCGTGATCGACGCCCTGGCGGCCCACGGCGTGGAGTTGGTGGCCATGGCCGGCTTCGGCACCGTGCTGGAGAAGCCCATGTTCGACGCCTACGGGGGACGAATCGTGAACACCCACCCTGCCCTCCTCCCCGCCTTCCCCGGATGGCACGCGGTTGAGGAGGCGCTGGAGGCGGGCGTGAAGGTAACCGGCTGCACCGTCCACGTGGCCACCCTGGAGGTGGACGCCGGGCCCATCCTGGCCCAGGAGGCGGTGCCCGTGCGGCCCGATGACACGGTGACCACGCTGCACGAGCGCATCAAGGAGGTGGAACGGGAGTTGTACCCGGCGACGATCAAGGACATGCTGCGGCGATGAGGGCCCTGATCTCCGTCTACGACAAGACCGGTCTCCCGGCTCTGGCCCAGAGCCTCGTGAGCCTGGGCTGGGAGCTGTTGTCGACCGGTGGCACTTCGCGGGCCCTGGCCGAGGAGGGCATACCCCATGCCGAGGTCGAGGAGGTGACCGGCGCTCCCGAGATGTTGGGCGGCCGGGTCAAGACCCTCCATCCCAAGATCCACGGCGCCATCCTGGCCGACAGGGACAGCCCCGAGCACCTGGATGACCTCGAGGTCCACGGCATCGCCCCCATCGACCTGGTGGTGTGCAACCTCTATCCGTTCCGCTCCGAGCCGTCGGTGGAGATGATCGACGTGGGCGGCCCCGCCATGGTGCGGGCCGCAGCCAAGAACCACTCCCACGTGGGGGTGGTCGTCGACCCTTCGGACTACGGATCGGTGCTCGACGAGTTGCGCCGAGACCGCGAGCTGTCGGACCAGACCCGCCACCGCCTGGCGCGCGCCGCCTTCGCCCACACCGCGGCCTACGACGCCGCCGTCGTCTCGTGGTTCGACGCCGCCGACGGGACTCTGTTGGCGCCAACCCTGCACCTGGCTCTGGAGCGATCGGAGCTGACCCTCCGCTACGGCGAGAACCCCCACCAGGATGCCGCTCGGTACCGGGAGGTGAACGGGGACAGCTGGTGGGACGCCGTCACCCAGCTCGCCGGCATGACGCTGTCCTACCTGAACCTCTACGACACCGAGGCCGCCTGGCGCCTGGTGCACGATCTCGGGGACCAGCCGGCGTGTGCCATCGTCAAGCACGCCAACCCCTGCGGGGTCGCCGTGGCCGACGACCCCTCCACCGCCTACCGCCTCGCCCTCGAGTGCGACGACAAGTCGGCGTTCGGCGGGATCGTGGCTCTGAACCGGCCCCTCACCGAGACCGTTGCCCGAGAGATGGTGGGCGCGCCCCAGGCCGACGTGGTGGTGGCTCCTGAGTACGAGGACGAGGCAGTGGATGGCCTGGTGGCCAAGCGCAAGGCCACCCGCATCCTGCTCGCCCCCGCTCCGGACGAGGAGCGTCTCCACCTCCGCCAGATCGGCGGAGGGTTCCTCGTCCAGGAGCCTCATCACTTCGCCACGGACCGCAGCGACTGGCAGGTTGTCACCAAGGCCGCCCCCACGGAGGCCCAGTGGCTCGACGCCGAGCTGGCGTGGCGGATCGGCGGCCACGTGCGCTCGAACTCCATCGTCCTCGTGCGGGACGGCCAGGCCGTGGGCATCGGGGCCGGCCAGCAGAGCCGGGTCGATGCCGCCGAGCTGGCCGCCAGCAAGGCTGGCGGCCGAGCGCAGGGAGGAGCATGCGCCAGCGACGCCTTCTATCCCTTCCGGGACGGCGTCGACGCCGCTGCCGCCGCCGGCGTGGCCGTGGTGATCCAGCCCGGCGGGGCGTTGCGCGACGACGAGCTGGTCGCGGCCGCCGACGAGCACGGGATGGCCATGGTCTTCACCGGCGAACGTCACTTCCTCCATTGACGGCTCGGCTCCTAGACGGCAACGCCCTGCTGGAGGCCACCAAGGTGGAGCTGGCGGCACGCATCGAGGCCCTTCTCGACCGGGGAGTGACGCCTGGCCTGGGCACCCTCCTCGTGGGCGACGACCCCAACAGCGCCGCTTATGTGGAGCGCAAGCACCGCAACTGCGAGGAGATGGGCATCGTCTCCTTTCACCAGACCCTCCCGGCCACGGCCTCCCAGGAGGAGGTGCACGCCACCATCCGGGCCTTCAACGACGACCCTCAGATCGATGCCTTCCTGGTGCAGCTGCCCCTGCCGCAGGGGCTCGACGAGGAGGCCGCGCTTCTAACCGTCAATCCGGACAAGGACGTGGACGGGTTGCACCCCGTCAACCTGGGCCGCCTGGCCATGGGCGCCGACGCCCCGAGGGCGTGCACTCCCGCCGGGATCCAGGCCCTCCTCGTGCGCTCCGGAGTGCCCATCGAGGGCCGGCACGTGGTCATCGTGGGCCGGGGCCTCACCATAGGCCGGCCCCTCGGCCTGCTCCTCTCGCTCAAGCGCCCGAATGCCAACGCCGCCGTCACCGTCGTGCACACCGCGGTCGCCGACCTCGCCGCCTTCACTCGCCAGGCCGACATCCTCGTGGCCGCCGCCGGCTCCCCGTCCATGATCACCCCTGACATGGTGAAGCCGGGGGCCGCGGTCGTCGCTGCCGGCATCACCTGGGCGGAGGGCAGGCGGCTCCTCTCCGACGTGGACGAGTCGGTGGCCGAGGTGGCGGGGTGGATCACACCGCGCATCGGAGGTGTGGGGCCCACCACCATCGCCATGCTCCTGTCCAACGCCGTGGCCGCCGCCGAGCGGTGGGCCGGATCGCCGTAGGCTTCGGGGATGACCAGGATCGCGGACCTGCTGGCGGCGGGGCGGACCTACTCCTTCGAGTTCTTCCCTCCCAAGACCGACGAGGCCGAGCGGCTCCTCGAGAAGACGCTGCACGAGCTGGAGCCGCTCCAGCCCTCGTTCGTGTCGGTGACCTATGGCGCCGGCGGCAGCACTCGGGAACGGACCCAGGAGATCGTCTCCTACATCAACCGCGACACGACCATGACGGCCATGCCCCACCTCACCTGTGTGGCCCACACCTACGCCGACATCACCGACATCGTGAACGGTTACAGGGAGGAGGGCTTTGAGAACATCCTGGCCCTCGGCGGTGACCCCCCGGCTCTGGCCGACGGGGAGCCGGAGCCGGTAAGTGAGTTCGAATACGCCTTGGAGCTGGTGGAGCTGGTGCGTTCGATCGGAGACTTCTGCGTGGGCGTGGCCGCCCACCCCGAGCTGCACCCCCGATCCAACAAGGACCGCAAGCTGGACCGCGACCACCTGGCCACCAAGCTCCAGGCCGCGGACTTCGGCGTCACCCAGTTCTTCTTCCGGGCTGGGGACTACCTGAGCATGATGGAGGACCTGGCCGAGCGAGGCGTTGACAAGCCGGTGCTGCCCGGCATCATGCCCGTCACCAACGCCAAACAGGTGCAGCGCTTCGCCCAGATGTCGGGGGCCGAGTTCCCACCCGAGCTGGCGGCCCGGCTCGAGGCGGCCGCCGCCGACCCCGACGAGGTCCGCCGCATCGGCGTGGAGGTGGCCACCGAGCTCTCTCAGGAGCTGCTCGATGCCGGTGCGCCCGGCCTGCACTTCTACACCCTCAACCGTTCCACGGCGACGCGGGAGATCCACGCCAACCTGGGTCTCGGCCCCACCGCGAAGGGCTCCTAGGCCAGTCCGTGGAAGGGGAAGGCCACATCCTTCACCCGGGTGATCACCTGGGTGACGGCCTCGTCATCGGCGCCCAGCCCCTCGCTCGGTGACTCGGAGAGCTGTTCCGGCACACCACCGCCCGCCTCTGCCGCCGCCTTCTCGACCCACGACGCCGGCAGCTCGTCGGGCACCTCGGTGCCGGCCATCTCCGCGAAGTATATGGTCCAGGCCCGAGGCACGACCGCCGCCCACTGGTAGCCCCCACCACCGGTGGCGATCCACCTGCCATCGGCCGCCCGATGGGCCAGGTCGTGCAGCATGCGAGCGGTCTCCCGGTAGGCGGCGGTGGTGAGCATGAGGTTGGCCAGCGGGTCGCTGCGGTGACTGTCGCAGCCAAGCTGGGTGACCAGAACATCGGGGCCGAAGGCTTCCACCATCGGCAGCGCCACCTGGCTGAAGGCGGCCAACCAGCCCTCGTCACCGGTCCCCGGCGGGAGGGGGACGTTCACCGCCGTCCCCCTGGCATCCCCCTCGCCGACCTCGTCCACAGAACCGGTGCCGGGGAACAGCGTCCTGCCGTCCTGGTGCAGGGAGATGGTGAGCACCCGTGGGTCTCGATAGAAGATCTCCTGCGGCCCGTCGCCGTGGTGGACGTCCACGTCCACGTAGGCCACCCGGCCCACGCCCCGGGCCAGCAGCCAGGCGATGGCAATGGCCGGGTCGTCGTACACGCAGAAGCCACTGGCCCGGCCGGGCATGGCGTGGTGGAGCCCACCGGCTGGGTTGAAGGCGTGCTGGGCCCGACCCGAGAGCACGGCGTCGGCCGCCACCACCGACGCCCCCGCCACCCGGGCCGACGCTTCGTGCATGTGGCGGAAGACCGGGTTGTCCCCCGGCCCGAAACCGTACTGCCACCACGGGCCGCTTTCGCCGTGCCCGGCGCGGGTGACGGCGTCGACGTACCCCTCGTCGTGGACCAGGAGGAGCTCCTCGGGAGTGGCGTCGCGAGCGAGCGTCTCGACCACCCGGTCGCCATCGACGATTCCGTAGGCGTGGACCAGCTCGCGGGTGAGGATCACGCGGGCCGGCCGCAGGGGGTGCTGTGGCCCGTGGTCGTACCACGGGGCGTCGTCCCCGTACCAGACCAGCTCGGTCCTCTCTCCCGTCATCACCCCATCTTGCCCAAGCGGCCGGTGGCTACGCTCGGCCAATGTCCGCCATGATCACCACGGGTGCCGACGGCGCCCTGCACGTCCCAGACGAGCCGATCATCCCGTTCATCCAGGGAGACGGCACCGGCATCGACATCTGGCCCGCGGCCCGGGCTGTCATCGACGCCGCCGCAGCCAAGCACGGAAGGCGGATCGCCTGGAAGGAGGTGCTGGCCGGCCAGCGGGCCTACGACGAGACGGGGGAGTGGCTCCCCGACGAGACGGTCCAGGCCTTCCGTGACCACCTCGTGGGCATCAAGGGTCCGCTCACCACCCCGGTGGGCGGCGGCATCCGCTCCCTGAACGTGGCCCTGCGCCAGATCCTCGACCTCTACGTCTGCCTGCGGCCCGTTCGATGGTTCCAGGGTGTGCCGTCGCCGGTGCGGCACCCCGAGAAGGTGGACATCGTCATCTTCCGGGAGAACACAGAGGACATCTACGCCGGCCTCGAGGTGGAGGAGGGGACGCCAGAGGCCAAGCGCCTGATCGAGCTGCTGCACGACGAGCTGGGCTGGGTGATCCGGCCCGACTCCGGCGTTGGCATCAAGCCCGTCTCGGTGACCGGGTCCAAGCGTCTGGTCCGGGCTGCCCTCACCTACGCCGTCAGCCGGGGCCGCCAGAGCGTGACCCTGGTGCACAAGGGCAACATCCAGAAGTTCACCGAGGGCGCCTTCCGCAACTGGGGCTACGAGCTGGCACGGGAGGAGTTTCCCGACGTGGCGGTGGGGTGGGACGACTGCGGCGGCAAGCCCGGCCACCGGGTACTGGTGAAGGACGCCATCGCCGACATCACGCTCCAGCAGGTCCTCACCCGTCCCGAGGACTTCGACGTGATCGCCACCCCCAACCTCAACGGTGACTACCTCTCCGACGCAGTGGCGGCCCAGGTCGGTGGCATCGGCATCGCTCCGGGCGGCAACATCAACTACGTCACCGGCCACGGCATCTTCGAGGCCACCCACGGCACGGCGCCGAAGTACGCAGGCCAGGACAAGGTCAACCCGGGTTCGTTGCTGCTGTCGGGGGTGATGATGTTCGAGCACCTGGGCTGGGATGACGCCGGCGCCGACGTCCTGCGCGCCCTCGAGGCCACCATCGCCGACGGTATCGTCACCTACGACTTCGCCCGGCTCAGGGAGGGCGCCACCGAGGTCAAGTGCTCGGAGTTCGCCTCGGCCATCGTCGACCGGCTCTAGCCGAACACTCCCATGGCCGAGCGCCAGCCCGTCCACGTCACCATCACCGGAGCCGCGGGCCAGATCGGTTACGCCCTGGCTTTTCGGGTCGCGTCGGGCCAGCTGCTGGGCCCCGACCAGCCGGTTGTGCTGCGCCTTCTGGAGGTCGAAGCGGCCATGGGCGTCCTCGGGGGCGTGGTCATGGAGCTCGAGGACTGCGCCTTCCCGCTGCTGGCAGGGGTAGTGGCCACCACGGACCCGAACCAGGCCTTCGACGCCGCATCCTGGGCCCTTCTCGTGGGCTCGGTGCCCCGCAAGGCGGGCATGGAGAGGAAGGACCTGCTCAACGTGAACGGGGGCATCTTCGGTCCCCAGGGACGTGCCATCGCCACCCATGCCGCCGACGACGTGACCGTGCTGGTGGTGGGCAACCCTTGCAACACCAACTGCCTCATCGCCCGATCCAGCGCCCCCGAGATACCGGCCCAGCGGTGGTTCGCCATGACTCGGTTGGACCAGAACCGGGCCAGGGCCCGCTTGGCCGCCAAGGCCGGGGTCGCGGTCGCCGACGTGGCCAATGTGGCCATCTGGGGCAACCACTCGGCCACCCAGTACCCCGACTTCGCCAACGCCCTCATTGCCGGGCGACCGGCCATGACCGTCATCGACGACCACGACTGGCTGAGGGGCGAGTTCATCTCCGCCGTGCAACAGCGGGGAGCGGCCATCATCGCCGCACGGGGGGCGTCCTCGGCGGCGTCGGCGGCCAACGCCGTGATCGACTCGGTGCGAAGCATCATCGAGCCCACGCCCCCCGGTGACAACGCCGCGCTGGGCGTGGTGAGCGGTGGCGAGTACGGCATCCCCGAAGGGCTCCAGTTCGGCTTCCCCGTGGTGAGCGACGGCTCCTCGTGGCGGGTGGCCGACGGCTTCGAGCTGGACGGCTTCGCCAGGGAGAAGCTGCGGGTGACCACCGACGAGCTGCTGGCCGAGCGGGAGGCGGTGAGGGAGCTTCTCGGCAGGTCCTAGGAAGAGGCCGGGTCTTGCCGCCCCCGCGCCCCGTTCCTCTCCGTCAGGAGGTGGCGGGCTCCAGCTCCACGCCGAAGCGGCGCAGGTAGGCCAGCTTGAGCTCGATGGCCGCCTGCCAGGCGGCCAGGTCGGTATCGAAGTGTGAGCGGTCGCCGTCCTCGTAGGCGTGCTCCAACTCGTCGAAGGCGGCATCCTCGGCATCGAGCAGCTCGCGGTACCGCCTCAGAAATTGGTCGTCGATCACCTCGGCCAACGTCACGTCTCAGCCTCCCTTTGCTGCCGGTAAGGGACCGGCGCCAGTCCCGGGAACGAATGGACCGAGCGTAACGGACCTCGTCCCCGCCGGCATCCCCGACGTGGGCATCAGAAGACGCAGTCGGGGAGACCGTTGGCCTTGGAGAAGGCGTAGATCCTCTCGCTCAGGGCCGTGCTCTGGGCCGAGATGTCGGCGTAGCTCTTGTTGTCGCCGGCGCGGAGGGCATCGGCGAAGCGACGGCCGGTGGCAATGTACGCGTCCCAGTCGTCGAGCCAGCGCGCCACCTCCCCCTGGTCGGCAGCGGCGACGGGCAGGCCTCGCACCTCCCCGGCCAGTCGTTCCAGGTCGTCGGCCGCCCGCTGGACGGTTCCCGCCAGCGCCTCCTCCCTGCCTTCGTCGCCCGTCCTGCGCCGGGCTCGGTCTCGGCGCAGCTCGGGCAGGCTTCCGGCGCAGGCGGCGTTGGCCTGGCGGGTGAACTCCTGGTCCTCCACGGTGCGGGGCGGCAAGGTCGGCCCCCCGCCCAGCCCTCGGCTGACGACGATGACGAAGAGGGCGACGAAGAGGCCGCCGGCGGCCAGCAGCCACCACCGTCCCGAGGGCGGCGGCGAGCGGCGACGGCGATGGACGCCCTCACCGGCCGGTAGCCGGACAGCGCCGGGGTCCGGCCCCTGCCCCTCGGGGTCGCTCATCGGAACGAGGTACCTCGACGCACGGCGGAGAAGGCTGCGTCGAGGCCGCGCAGTGCCTCCTGGTGCTCGACGAGGGTGGCCATGTCCCCGGAGAGACGGATCTCGCCCGACATGAGGGCCGCCTGCACGCTCAGCTCGCCCGTCACCACGGCCACTGCGGTGTCGTATGACTGGCTGATGGTGGCGTCCGGGAGCTGGGCGTCACCCAGACCGGTCTCCACCCGTCCGTCATGCAGACGGACCCAGTAGCGCACGTCCCCGTCCGGGCCGCCGGTGACCACCTGCTGGAGCGTGAGGTGAGCGGCGTGAGCGGCGTGAGCGCTCGGACGCTCCCTGGCGGCGGCGTTGACGTCCTCGAACCACTCCGGGCTGAGGTAGCGGGCCATGGCCAAGGTCTAGTACGCGGGGATCATGACTCCGACATCGTGGGAGCGTCGCCACCCGGGACGGTGGGAGTCCTGGGCCTTCGACTTCTTCACCGCCGACGCCTCGCTCGGCGGCTTCGTCGGCCTCTCCTTCCACCCCGACCTGCGCCGGTGCTGGTACTGGGCGGCCCTCGTCGGCGACGGCCGGCGCTACCTCCTCGTGCGCGACCTGGAGGTGCCGCTGCCGCGCCTGCCGGCGTCGCGTGAGATCCGCTCCGAGGCCCTGTGGGCCGACATGAACTGCGAGACGCCCTTCGAGCACTGGTCGCTCGGGTTGGAGGCCTTCGGCGTGGCCATGGACGATCCCGACGAGGCGCTCAGGGCCGAGCGAGGCGAGCGTCTGGGCCTCGGGCTCGACATCGAGTGGGAGGCGGTGGCGGGGATCGAGGGCGGCGAGGGCTCCTACGACCAGCCCGGCATCGTCCACGGCGAGATCCTCGTGGGCGGCGCCGGCGTGGAGACGATCGCCTTCGAGGGCCACGGCTGGCGTCGTCACGCGTGGGGTGACCGTCCCCGCCATGGGCCCGAACGACCAGGATCTCCTGAGGGTGTGGCGGCGCCGAGGTCGTGGCTGGGCGGGAGGCTCGACGACGGCACGCCCCACCGACTGCAGAGCGTGGGCGACGACGTCCACATCGAGGCCCGCCACCGGGCTCCCCTCTCGCTGGAGACGGATGCAGTGGAGGCGACCCTGGAGCGCTGGCTGTGCCGCTTCCGGGACCCGCGTCTCGGAGGGGGTACGGGTTGGGTCGAGTGGATGGCACCGCGCCCGCGTTAACCTCCCGTCTCAGGGGGTCCGGGATGAAGTGTTCTGCGTTGTCGCGTCTGGTGACTCTGGTGTTGTTCCTCATGGTGGCGGTGGGCTCGCTAGCGGCTTGTGGCCAGAGCGACGGTGGTTCCGGCTCCGGGGGTAGGTCGTTGCGAGCCAAGGCGGCCGTCGAGGGAGAACCCGGGTCGGGCATCAGCGGAGACGTCACCTTCGTGGAGGCTCCTCCGGGCAGGAACCTGCCGACGCCGGGCGTACGTGTCGTGGCCCGGCTCCGAGGCCTGACCGATGGCCGCCGTCAGGGCTTTCACATCCACGAGAAGGGCACCTGTGAACCCCCCTTCATGAGCGCGGGGGGCCATTTCGACCCGGGGCCGTCCGGTAACTCCAACCCCGACGACAACCACCCCTTCCATCTGGGAGACCTCCCCAACCTCGAGGTGGGCAAGGGCGGCATCGGCCGCCTCAGCTACACCACCAGCCGGGTCACGCTCTCACCCGGGCCCCTCAGCGTGTTCGACGCCGACGGCAGCGCCGTCATCCTGCACCAGGACGAGGACCGGGGTGTTCCCGGCCAGATGGGAGCCTCCGGGGGGCGTCGCGTGGCCTGTGGTGTTATCCGCCTCCGGCGGGAGGGCTAGTCCCTCAGCGGCAGTCGGCCGTCCCTCAGATGCGGTCGAAGAGGATGGTCCGCTTCACCTCCTGAATGGCCTGCGTGACCTTTATGCCCCGAGGGCAGGCTTCCGAGCAGCTGAAGGCGGTACGGCACTTCCACACCCCCGAGCGCTGGCTCAGAATGTCGAGGCGTTCGGCGCCGGCCTGGTCCCGGCTGTCGAACACGAAGCGGTGGGCGTTGACGATGGCGGCCGGCCCCACGTAGCGCGAGTTGCCCCAGTAGACGGGGCAGGCGGTGGTGCAGGCGGCGCAGAGGATGCACTTGGTGGTGTCGTCGTAGCGGGCGCGCTCATCGGGCGACTGGAGCCGCTCGGTGTGACCGGGGTCGTCGGCGTTGACTAGGTAGGGCAGGACCGAGCGGTACTGGGCGAAGAAGGGCTCCATGTCCACCACCAGGTCCTTGATCACCGGCAGGCCCCTGATGGGCTCCACGGTGATGGTGCCGCCGCCGTGGCCGGCGGCGTCCTTGACCAGCACGATGCAAGCCAGGGCGTTGGCCCCGTTGATGACCATGGCATCGGACCCGCACACCCCGTGGGCACACGAGCGACGGAAGCTGAGGGTGCCGTCCTGGTCCCAACGGACGGTGTGGAGGGCGTCGAGCACGCGGTCGGTGGGCTCGGCCTGCACCGTGAAGGCCTGCCAGTGGGGCTTGCGGTCGGTGTCGGGATTGAAGCGCTTGACCTTCAGCTCCACGTCGATGAGTGCCATCAGTACTTTCGCTCCGTGGGTAGGTAGTTGCCGGCTATGACCGGCTTGTAGGACAGCTCGACCATGCCGTGCTCCAGTCGGGTGGCCAAGGTATGGCGCATCCAGTTGGCGTCGTCGCGGAGGGGGTGGTCGGTCCGGAACTGGGCCCCCCGGCTCTCGGTGCGGGCCCGTGCGCTCACCACCAGGGCCTCGGCCAGGTCGAGGAGATACCCCAGTTCCAACGCCTCGGTGAGGTCGTAGTTGAAGGTGGGGCCCTTGTCGTCGATGGCCACCTCGTCGTACCGCCGGGTCAGCTCACCCAGGGTGGAGATCATGGCCGACAGGGTCTCTTCTGTCCGGTACACGAACGCCTTCTCCGTCATGGCTGCCTGGAGGTCGGCTCGCACCTGGGCCACCTTCTCACCACTCGCCCGCCCGAGGAGGCGCTCCACCCGGCTCCGCACGTCCGCCTCCGCGCCGTCGGGCAGCTCGGGCAGGTCGTTGGAGCACACGAAGTCCACCATGGCTCGCCCCCCCCGCTTGCCGAACACCACTATGTCGAGCAGCGAGTTGGTGCCCAGCCGGTTGGAGCCGTGAACGCTGACGCAGGCGCACTCACCGGCGGCGTACAGGCCGGGGAACACCGTCCCGTCAGGGTCCACCACCACCTCCCCGTCGACGTTGGTGGGTATGCCGCCCATGGCGTAGTGGGCGGTTGGCTGGATGGGGATGGGTTCGGTCTTGGGCTCGATGCCGAGATAGGTGCGCACGAAGTCGGTGATGTCGGGGAGCTTGGCGTCGATCTGCTCCGGTGGCAGGTGGGTGAGGTCGAGGTGGACGGCGTCCCCGGCCTCGCCCACCCCCCGGCCCTCGAGGACCTCGCTCTGGATGGCCCGCGAGACCATGTCCCGGGGCGCCAGGTCCTTCACCGTGGGGGCGTAGCGTTCCATGAAGCGCTCCCCATCCTCGTTGCGCAGGATGCCGCCCTCGCCCCTGGCTGCCTCGGACAGCAGGATGCCCAGCTTGTAGATGCCGGTGGGATGGAACTGGAAGAACTCCATGTCCTGGAGCGGGATGCTCCGGCGGTAGAGCAGTCCCGGGCCGTCCCCGGTCAGGGTGTGGGCGTTCGACGATACCTTGAACACCTTCCCGAAGCCCCCAGTGGCGAACAGCACGGCCTTGGTGTGGAACACGTGGAGGTCGCCGGTGGCCAGTTCGTAGGCGACGACCCCACTTACCCGCCCGTCCCCGAAGGTCACGTCGAGGACGTGGAACTCGTCGAAGAAGTTCACGTCCCGGGCCACGCACTGCTGGTAGAGGGTCTGGAGGATCATGTGACCCGTCCGGTCGGCTGAATAGCAGGCTCGGCGCACGGGGGCCTCACCGTGGTTGCGGGTGTGCCCGCCGAAGCGGCGCTGGTCGATCCTTCCCTCTGGGGTGCGGTTGAACGGCAGCCCGAAGTGCTCGAGCTCGATGACGGCGTCGATGGCCTCCCGGCACATGATCTCGG
>JALZJC010000145.1 GCA_030859945.1 Actinomycetota bacterium
GAGGTGCCCCAGGAGGCCCACGCCGAAGTTGGAGTAGCGAAACCGGGCTCGGTGAGGACGGCGTGTTCTGGGTCCCAGGCAACCGAAGACGTCTGCCTCGGTCAGTTCGCTGTACGGGTCCCTTCGCCCCATCCCCCTCGGCACGATTCTGAGAGGCAAGGAGGGCAGGCCCGCGGTGTGAGTGGCGAGGTCTTCCAGGGTCGGCTGCTGGGCCTCGGGCGGAAGGCGGCTCGCCACGGAATCAGGCAAGTACCGCCCGATCGGATGCTCGAGTGCGACATCGCCGGCGGCGGTCATTTCGGCCAGCAGTACAGCGGTGAAGACCTTGGTAATCGAGCCGATCTCCCAGGGATCATCGCTTGGTGATCCCCCATGAGGGAGACTCCCCAGGCTCACGACACATGCGTCGTCGCCCATGAGAGCGACCGCGGTGACGCTTGGAACTCGGCCGACCACGGGCCCAAGATGTCGTTCTACGAGGTCGCGCATTGCCGGAGCATGGTGGCATGGCGGAGGTCATCGACGACACGGAGCTGCAGATACTCCGGTGATCCCTTCAACACCAGCAACATCCATGGAACTGGACAGCCCTGTCCAGAGGGACGGGGCCAAACCACTTGGCCGGCTCGCCTGACCGTCGGCGCCCCGGCGCAGCGGGGTTAGGCGCCGACCCCTACGGGGGAAGGCGGGTCAGCGCGGTGTGCTCATGTCAGGACGGCAGTCCGGGCGGCACGGGGCATCCGAGCCGGCGCGCCTCGGAGCGCAAAGCCTGACCACGCGCCCTCAACTGTGCCTCGGCTTCCGGACTGGGCCCCGCGATCCCGCGCATGGTGGCGCGGGCGTCCTGAGCGAGTCTGAGGGCCTTCGCCGCCAGATCGGCACAGCCTGCGGCGGCAGCGGTTGTGCCGGGTTGGGCCTTCAACGTCGAGGTCGTGGTGGATGACGTCTCGGGCGGAACTTCCGTCTCGGTGTCCGGCCCATCCGATCCGCCGCAGGCGACCAGCATCACCGCCAACATCGCCGCCGCCAGGATGGTCCGGACGCTCTTCGGCGCCCGAACTGTTGTTTGCCGCGTCATCGGGTCCAGAACCATCTGCTGGCAACAGGCTCTTGACGGTCGGCCGTCGGCGCTCTCTCGGCTTGCGGCTCGACAGGCGGTCGACCGGAGGCTGATGCCGGCTCGTCAGGCCATTGGCCGGGTTCCGGCGCTCACTCGATCCCCAGCACTCCTGGCAGCTCGGAGTGGCGGACGATCACGTGCCGAGCCTCGGGCTCCGGCTGGGAGTCGTCGTCGCTGATGCCCGTGTAGCGCACCGCCACCATGCCCATGGCCAGGGCCCCGGCCACGTCGGTGCGGCGCAGGTCTCCCACGTGGGCGACCCGCTCGGGCGTGGGCCCGCCCAGGCCCTCGAGGGCGTGCTCGAAGATGGCCGGCGCCGGCTTGTAGGCGCCCACCTCGTCCGAGAACGACCAATGGTCGAACAAGGGCAGCACGCCGTGGCGGATGAGGTGGTCGCGGAGCATGGTCGAGGACGTGAAGCCCACGTCGCAGATGATCCCGAGCCTGATGCCGGCCCCCTTGAGGGTGCGTAGGCACCCCTCCACCCCATCTGCGAGGTGCAGCTCGGCCTCCTCCCCTGCCCGCCCGAAGCTGTCCACCAGAGCGCTGCGCACGTCGTCCGGGACGTCGAAGCCGAGTTGCTCCACGCACTGCTCCGCAGCCTCGGCAGCCTGGAACTGCTGGTTGGCTCGCCACGACTTCACGTAGGTGTCCCAGGCCACGTCGTACACCGCCTCCAACTGCATCCGCTCGTGAGCGAAACCGGCCTCCTCGAGGAGCCCCGACCAGGCCTCGAGGCGACGACCCCGCAAGTGCCCGCGCACCTCGTACACCAGCGTGTTCCAGTAGTCGAAGGTGACGGCTTCGATGGCGGTCATGGTGTGCTCGGTCCGGTCCGATCGGCGTGGCGATGCTGGTCAGGGCTCGAGAACGACCTGTCCCCGACCAGGCACGATCTCGCCCACGCCGACGGCGCGGTGACCATTGGTGCGCAGCACGTCGAGGGCCGGGAAGGCGTCGTCGGGCGCCACAGCCACGATCATCCCCAACCCGAGGTTGAACACGCGAGCCATCTCCTCGTGGGCCACCGACCCCAGGCGGCGTATCTCGTCGAACACGGGCGGCTGCTCCCAGGCGTCGCACCGCACCACGGCGTCCAGGTGCCTCGGCAGGACCCGGCCCAGCTTGGCGGGGATGCCGCCGCCCGTGATGTGGGCCACGGCCCGCACCTCGGCTGAGCGCAGGAGGGCGGTCATGGCCGGCGCATAGATCCTGGAGGGCTCGAGCAGCTCGTCGGCCAGCGAGTGGTGGGCGCCGGGGTAGGCAGGATCGTCCAGCGATCGGCCCGCCACCTCGAAGAACACGTGACGGGCCAGCGAGTAGCCGTTGGCGCGGAGCCCGGGAGAGGGAAGGCCCAGAAGGACGTCGCCGGCCTCGAGCCGGGCACCGGAGACGACTCGAGAGCGCTCGGCCACACCCACGGCGAAGCCCACCAGGTCGAACTGGCCCGGTTCCATGGCCCCCGGGTGCTCGGCCATCTCCCCGCCGATGAGAGCGCAGCCGGCCTGTCGGCACCCCTCGGCCACCCCCTCGACCAGGTCCTCTATGTGGTCCGGGTCGAGGCGCCCGACGGCGATGTAGTCGAGGAAGAAGAGCGGCTCGGCGCCGTGGCACACCAGGTCGTCGACACACATGGCCACCAGGTCGATCCCGATGGTGGCGAACCGCCCGGTGGCCTGGGCGATGAGGGCCTTGGTGCCCACGCCGTCCGTGGAGCCGACCAGCACCGGTTCTCGGTGGCGACCGGTGTCGAAGGCGAAGAGGCCCCCGAAGCCCCCGACATCGCCGATGACCTCGGGGCGGAACGTGGAGCGGACCTTGCCCTTGATCCGCTCCAGGGCCTGCTCCGCCGCCGCCAGGTCGACGCCCGCCCCGGCATAGGTGGCGCCGGCCTGGGACTGCCCGGTGACGGACTGTCCCGTGTCGACCTGCCTCCTGCCGCCCGGCGGATTTGGGTCGCCCTCCGGAGTCGGGTCGCCCTCAGACACCCGTATCGGTGAAGAGCTTGGCGTCGTCGGGATTGGCCTGCGTGGAGCCGCCCTCGAGAACGTCCTTGGTGACGCGGGTGGGGACCTCCGTCGGGTACTCACCGGTGAGGCAGGCCGAGCAGAAGCCGGCCCCCGGCGCGTCGATGGCCCGGATGAGGTTGTCGAGGGTCAGGTAGGCCACGGAGTCGACGCCCAGGAGATCCCGGATCTCCGGCATTGACATGTTGGCGGCCAGCAGCTCGGCCCGGGTGCCGATGTCGATGCCGTAGAAGCACGGCCATTTGATCGGCGGCAGGGATATGCGCAGGTGGACCTCGAGGGCGCCGGCCTCGCGCACCATGCGCACCATGGCCTTGGTGGTGGTACCCCGGACCACGGAGTCGTCCACGACCACTAGGCGCTTGCCGGCGATGTTCTCCTTCAGGGGGTTTAGCTTGCGCCGCACTCCCTCGGCGCGCATCTCCCGGTTGGGAGCGATGAAGGTCCGGCCGATGTAGCGGTTCTTGACCAGCCCCTGGCCGTACGGTATGCCGCTCCGGAGGGCGTACCCCTCGGCGGCGGGCACGCCGGAGTCGGGGACGCCCATCACCATGTCGGCCACCACCGGCGCCTGCTCGGCCAGCAGCTGGCCCATGCGCCGGCGGGCCCCGTGGACCTCCTTGCCGTAGAGCTGGCTGTCGGGCCGGGCGAAGTAGACGAACTCGAAGATGCACAGCTTGGGATTGACCCGCTCGGCCGGGAAAGGACGGGCCGACCGCCAGCCGGTGGCGTCGATCACGATCATCTCGCCGGGATCGACCTCGCGCACGAAGTGAGCGCCGATGACGTCGAGGGCCGTGGTCTCGGACGCCAGCACCCAGCCGGTCTCGACCTTACCCAGGCACAGCGGGCGGAAGCCGTTGGGGTCGCGCACGCCTATGAGGTGGCCGGCGTCCATGAGCACGAAGGAGAAGGCCCCTTCCAGGGTGGGCAGCACCCGCATGAGCGCTTCCTCGAGATCCCGCCCGTCGCTGCGCTCCCGGCCCTCGGGCGGGAAAGCGGCGGCGATGAGCTCGGCCACGAGGTCGCTGTCGCTGGCCACCACCCCCGGGAGCATGCCGGCGCCCTCGGCCAGCTCCCAGGTGTTGGTGAGGTTGCCGTTGTGTCCCAGGGCGAAGCCCGACTCCCCCGGGGACCGGTACACGGGCTGGGCGTTGCGCCACGTGCTGGAGCCGGTGGTGGAGTAGCGGGTGTGGCCCATGGCCAGGTGACCCTTGAGCGGCGCCAGCGTCCGGTCGTCGAACACGTTCGTGACCAGGCCCATCTCCTTGACGATGGTGACGGTGTCGCCGTCGCTCACCGCCATGCCCGCCGACTCCTGGCCCCGGTGCTGGAGGGCGTAGAGCCCGTCGAAGGTGAGATGAGCCACCCGGAGGCCGGGGGCGTAGATCCCGAAGACCCCGCACGCCTCCTTGGGCTGGTCCGCGCACTGGCCCTCGTCATGGGCCCATGGTGGCTGCCCTCTCACCGACTCATGTTCGCGCATGTCCCACCTTGGCCGGGGACACGCTCCCCTACCCTTGGGCCGTGATCGACCTCCACACCCATTCCACCGTCTCGGACGGCTCCGACGCGCCCGGGCGCATCCCCGAGCTGGCGGCTGAAGCCGGGTGCTCCGCAGTGGCCCTCACCGACCATGACCGCCTCGACGGGCTGGACGAGGCTCGGACCCGTGCCGGGCAGTTGGGTGTGACCCTGGTACCGGGCTGCGAGCTCTCCTGCTCCTTCGGGGCCTCCTCGGCCTCGATGCACGTGCTCGTGTACTTCCTGGAGCCGGGCGAGGGCCCGCTCCAGAACGAGCTCTTCGAGCTCCAGGAGGGGCGCGACGACCGGAACCGTGCCCTCGCGGCCCGGCTGGACGAGCTGGGCCTGCCCATCACCTACGAGGAGATGCAGGACGAGGCGGGCGGTTCGGGGGCGGGCCGGCCTCACGCCGCCGCCGTGCTCGTGCGCAAGGGCGTCGTGGGCTCGGTGAAGGAGGCCTTCGAGACATGGTTGGGACACGGACGACCGGGATACGTGGAGCGAAGGCGCCTGGAGCCCTCCGAGGCCGTGCGCCTGGCGCGGGAGTCGGGCTCCGTGACCTCAGTGGCGCACCCCCTCAGCCTGGAGCTGCCGGAGCCGGAGCTCGAGGGCGCCTTGCGGGAGCTGGCCGAGCTCGGCCTGGCGGGTATGGAGTGCCTCTACGGCCGGTACTCGCCCGAGGAGCGGGAGCAGCTGGCCGGCATCGCCCGCCGACTGGGACTGGTGGTGACCGGCGGCTCGGACCACCACGGGACCTATAAGCCCGACCTGCGGGTAGGCGTCGGCCGCGGTGACCTGCACGTCCCCGACCGGGCGCTGGAGGAGCTGGCCGACCGCCTCCCGTAGATGTCTCGGAGGGGCCGTTGTCAGGCGTCAGACGGCAGCGAGCGCCTCGGGGAGGGCGTCGTGCCACGCCGCCGTCGCCTCGGTGAGGCTCACGTCGAGCAGAGACTCCACCACCAGGCGGTCCCCGCCGGCCACGCCGAGCATGGACGCCGGCACTCCGGCTTCTTCGGCCCGCAGCAGGACATGCTCGGCCGCATCGCCCCGGGCACACGCCACCACCCGGGAAGGTGACTCGGCGAACAGCGCGGCGTGGGTGCCGATCCGCCCCACCTGGAAGCCCGTACCGGAACGCACCGCCATCTCGGCCAGGGCCACACCGATGCCTCCCTCGGACACGTCGTGGAGGCCGGCGACCACCCCCTGGTTGGCCAGAACCCGTACCAGCTCGATCAACCGGGCGTGGAGCTCGAGGTCGAGCGGGGGCAGGGTGCCGCCACGGTGGTCATGGTTCCGCAGCGCCCACAGGGAACCGGCCACGGTGGGCACCGTCCGGCCCAGCAGCAGCAGTCGCCCGCCCTCCGCGAGGCCGACGCCGGGGGGACGACGGTCCAAGTGCTCGATGAGGCCAACCACCCCCACGACGGGAGTGGGGTCGATGTCTCGGCCCCTGCTCTCGTTGTACAGGCTCACGTTGCCCCCCACCACGGGGAGGGCGAGGGCCCGGCACGCCTCGGCCATGCCGTCGATGGCCTCGCAGAGCTGCCACATCACCTCGGAGTGCTCGGGGTTCCCGAAGTTGAGGCAGTTGACCAGGGCCAGCGGGCGGGCGCCGACGCAGGCCACGTTGAGGGCCGACTCGGCCACGGTCATGGCCGTGCCCTGCCGGGGGTCGAGGGCGCACCAGCGGCCGGTGCCGTCGGTGGAAAGCGCCAGCGCCTTTGAGCCCGGCCCCTCGGGCGTGGGCCCGGGCAGTCCGGGCGCCTTTAGCCGGAGCACGGCCGCATCCCCTCCCGGGGGCTCCACGGTGTTCAGGAACAGCTGGTGGTCGTACTGGCGGTACACCCAGGCCGGGTCGGCGAGCAACGCCAGCAGGTCCCTTCCACAGTCCCGCGGAGCGGGCAGGCGAGCTGGGTCGTCCGCCCGTCGCCGGGCCAGGTCGGCGGGGGGCGCGGCAGGCCGGTCGTAGACAGGAGCTTCGTCGTGCAGGGAGGAAGCGGGCACGTCGGCCAGGACGTCGCCTCCCGCCCGGTCGAGGATCCGCAAACGGCCTCCCTCGGTGACCGTTCCCACCACCGAGGCCCGCACCTCCCAACGGCCGCATACCGCCAGCACCTCAGGGAGAGCGTCGGGGCTGACTATGGCCAGCATGCGCTCCTGGCTCTCGCTGGTCATCACCTCGAACGGCGCCATGTCCGGTTCCCGCCGGACCACCTCGGAGAGGTGCACGTCCATGCCCACCCCACCGCGGGCCGCCGTCTCGCTGGCGGCGCAGGTGAGGCCGGCGCCACCGAGGTCCTGGATCCCCACCACCAGACCGGCGTCGAGGAGCTCGAGGCAGGCCTCGATCAAGCGCTTCTCCTCGAACGGGTCGCCCACCTGCACGCTCGGGCGCTTGGCCTGCTCGGCCTCGGCCTCGCCGAAGCCGGCCGAGGCCAGCACGCTCACCCCGCCGATCCCGTCCCGGCCGGTGCTGGACCCGAGCAACACCGCCACGTTGCCCACCCCACTGGCCTGGGCCAGCACCAGGCGGGAGGTGGGCATGACCCCCAGGCCGAGCACGTTGACCAGCGGGTTCTCGGCGTAGACCTCGTCGAACACCACCTCGCCACCGACCGTTGGCACGCCAACCGAGTTGCCGTAACCCGAGATGCCGCTCACGACACCCTCGAACAGCCAACGCGAGCGGGGCTCGTGGAGAGGACCGAAGCGCAGGGAGTCCATGAGCGCGATGGGTCGGGCTCCCATGGTGAAGATGTCGCGGAGGATCCCCCCCACGCCGGTGGCAGCCCCCTGGTAGGGCTCGACGGCAGAAGGATGGTTGTGGCTCTCGATGCGCACGGCCACGGCCACTCCGTCCCCCACGTCGACCACCCCGGCGTTCTCGCCCGGGCCCACGAGCACCTGCGGCCCCTCGCTGGGCAGGCGCCCCAGGTGGGCCCGGGACGACTTGTACGAGCAGTGCTCGCTCCACATCACGGCGTACATGGCCAGCTCCAGGTGGTTGGCAGCCCGGCCGAGGATGCGCTCGATGGTCAGCGCTTCGTCGTCGGTCAACCCCAATGCCCTGTGCAGCGCGCCGTTCACGACCTCACCGTACCGGCGCTCGGCGGCCATGAAATGGCTTGGTCCGGGAGCCCTGGACCCACCTACATCCGGCAGGGTCGGTTAGGTGCGAGCTCGGGGCCCCGCGTGGCAGTGGTTCTTGTCACCGTGTCCGTAGCCGGGCTTGCACCGGATGGCGGCGCCTCTAAGGGTCACCGTGAGACTACGTGTAACCCAGCCTCGGGGTGTGTCTACCTCATACCGGATGGTCACCGAACCAGTGAACTCCCCAGGCTCGGTCGGGCGGAAGGCGACGACGACCCGGCACGAGGTCGGGATACCCGCCGTGCCATTGATGAATTGGATGGCCTGGCAGTCGTTTGAGACCAGTGCAAACGGAATAGAGCTCACGTCGACGACGAGGTTCCTGGCCAGGCCCCCAACCGGGAGGCCAGGGTTGACCCGGAGGGTCAGCTCTTGGGACGTGGAGCTCCCGACGGGCTGGATTCCGAAGTCGACCGACGGGGGATCGCTGTGCACGATCGTCTCGACGGCCGCGGCGGGGTGAGCGGCGGCCACAAGGAGCACAGCCCCCACGGCCGCCGCGCTCGTAAGCCGGGGCCACCGTCGGCCAATCTTCCCGGCAATGGTGGCTGTAGCTTCGCTCACTGTTCCCCCTCGCTGGCTCCTGCCGTTCCCCTCAAGCCGAGCATCATGCCTGCGGTCAGGCGAGTCAAGAGAAAACCCGGCCCCTTCGCCGCCGGTGCTAGGGACAACATGCAAATAGCTAGCGGTCCTTGATTTGAATGTGCACTGGTGGATGGGCATAATTGCCGAATGGCAGCTAAGACCAAGCGGAACAAATCGCCGATGACGCAGGAGCACAAGGACGCCCTCGCGCAGGGAAGGGAACAGGGCCGCTCGGTGCGCCGTTACCTTGACGCTCTCGAGGCTCATCGCCCAAAACGTGGCCGGAAGCGTACACCGGAATCCATCCAGAAGCGACTCGATGATATCGAGGCCAGGTTGGAAGCGGCCGACCCCCTCACGCGCCTGCAACTGCGCCAGGAGCGCAGGGATCTCCAGGCCGAGCTCGAGGCCAAGTCCAACGGCATCGACCTGGCCCAGCTCGAGGAGGATTTCGTTCAGTCGGCCAAGGCCTACGGTGATCGCAAGGGCATCACCTACGCCACGTGGCGAGAGCAGGGCGTCGACCCCGGCGTGCTCAGGCGAGCCGGAATCCGCAGAAGCAGCGGCGACAGCTAGGAGAGCGAACGCTCGGGCACCGGACTCAGCACCGGACGCTCCAACACGGAACGTAGGAGGATTCGCCCGTCCTCGGAGCCGAGCAGGGCGTCACTGGCGCGCTCGGGATGGGGCATGAGGCCCACCACGTTCCGCCCTTCATTGCAGACGCCGGCGATGGATTCGGTGGAACCGTTGGGGTTGTCCATGTAGCGCAGTAATACCCGGTCCTGGTCTCGAAGCTCAGCTAACGTCCGGTCGGCACAGGTGTAATTGCCCTGGAAGTGGTTGATGGGCATGCGAAGGACTTGGCCCCTCTCCGCGGCCGAGGTGAGCACCGAGTTCGTGGTCTCCACCCGCACCTCCACCATGGCACAGAGGAACCGGAGCCCGCTGTTTTTCTGCAACGCGCCGGGGAGGAGACCAGCTTCGGTGAGCACCTGGAAGCCGTTGCACACCCCGATGACAGGGCCCCCTTCGGCCGCGAAGTCGCCAATCGCGCCCATGACCGGTGAGAACCGGGCCACCGCCCCGGGCCGCAGGTAGTCGCCGTGGGCGAACCCGCCCGGGAGGATGACGGCATCGAGGTCGGGAAGGACGGTGTCGCCGTGCCACACGATCCGGGCCTCGGCTCCGAGGGACTGAACCGCCTCCACCACGTCGTGCTCGCAGTTGGAGCCCGGAAAGAGGACCACCCCCACCCGAGCGCTCATTCAGCCACCACCTCCCGCCGTCCTGTCACCTCGACGCGGGCATCCTCGATGACCGGGTTGGTGAGCAGGCGCCGGCACAGCTCCTCTGCGGTCCGGCGGGCCTCGTCCTCATCTTCGGCCTCGACGGCGAAGCGGATGGCCTTGCCCATACGCACCGCGTGGACGCTCGTGAACCCGAGGGCGGGCAGGGCCCGCTCGACGGTGGACCCCTCGGGGTCGGCTATGCCAGGACGGAGACCGACCTCCACCAGGATGTCGTAGGTGCTCACCGCTCTCGTGCTCCGGACCGCTCGGCTACCCCGGGCCAGTGGGCGAAGCGCCGGCCCGTGATGCGCTCGTAGGCGTCGACGTAACGCCGGCGTGTGGACTCCACGACCTCGGGCGGAAGGTGCGGCGGGGGCGGGGACTTGTCCCAGCCGCTCTCCTCCAGCCAGTCCCTCAGCGGTTGCTTGTCGAAGGAGGGGGGCACGGCGCCCGGGCGCCATTCCGCGGCGGGCCAGAAGCGGGAGGAGTCGGGGGTGAGGACCTCGTCGCAGATGGCCAGTTCGCCGTCGATGAAGCCCAGCTCGAACTTGGTGTCGGCCAGGACGATCCCCCGCTCGGCAGCCCACTTCGAGGCGCGGTGATACGAGGCCAGGCTGATGCTCCTGGCCTCCTCGGCCACGGCGGGGCCGACCAGCCGGCACGCCTCGTGGAAGGACACGTTCTCGTCGTGTCCGGACTCGGCCTTGGTGGAGGGGGTGAACATGGGCTCGGGCAGCCGGGCCGACTGCTCGAGACCCGGCTGCACCTGACTTCCGTGGACGGTGCCGTGAGAGCGGTACTCCTTCCACGCCGACCCCGAGAGGTAACCCCGCACGATGCACTCGATGGGCAGCATGTCCGCCCGGCGCACGAGCATGGCCCGTCCCTCCAGGCCGGCGATGCCGGAGGCCCCGTCCGGGAAGTCGTCGGGATCCACCGAGACCAGGTGGCTGGGGGCGACGTCGGCCATCCGGTCGATCCAGAAGGCGGTCAAGGCCGTGAGGCACCTGCCCTTGTCGGGGATGGGTTCGGGCATCACCACGTCGAAGGCCGATATGCGATCCGAGGTGACCATGAGCAGGTTGCCGCCCCCGGCGTCAAAGACGTCACGGACCTTCCCCGATCGCACGAGGGGGAGCGCCGTCACTCGACAGCCTCCAGGTGCTCGAAGATGCGGCCGGTGTTGCGCAGGGCCCGCTCCAGGTCGAAGGCGTCGTCGAGGGCATCCGCGGGCAGGACGACCTCGGGGTCGGCCTCCAGCATGGTGCGCAGGTCCTTGCCCTGCTCCCACGCGGCCATGGCGTTGCGCTGCACGATCCGGTAGGCGGTGTCTCGATCGAGCCCTGCTCCCACCAGCGCCAGCAGGACGGGCTGGCTGAACACCAGCCCGTGCGACCGCTCCAGGTTCTCCAACATCCGCGCCGCGTCCACCTCGAGGCCCTCCACCACCGCGGTCATCTTCCGGAGGGCGTAGTAGGCCAGGTGGCTGGCATCGGGGAGGGCCACACGCTCCACGGACGAGTGGGAGATGTCCCGCTCGTGCCAGAGGGCGACGTCCTCCAGGCCCGCGCCCAGGTAGCCGCGCAGCAGCCGGGCCAGGCCCGACAGGCGCTCACACACCACCGGGTTGCGCTTGTGGGGCATGGCCGAGGAGCCCTTCTGGCCCTTGGCAAAGGGCTCGTGGACCTCGCCGACCTCGGTACGCTGGAGGTGGCGGACCTCGGTGGCGAACGCCTCCACGCTGGCGCCCACCGATGCGCAGGCCCACAGGTACTCGGCATGGCGGTCACGGGCGATGACCTGGGTGGCGGGCACCGGGTCGAGGCCCAGCCGGGTGCAGACATCGGTCTCCACGGTGGGATCGATGGTGGAGTAGGCGCCCACGGCGCCGGACAGCTTGCCCACGGCCACCGCTCGGCGGGCGGCCTGCAGGCGCCGGCGGTCGCGGTCGGCCTGGAGACACCACAGAGCGAGCTTGGCGCCGAAGGTGACCGGCTCGGCGTGCATCCCGTGGGTGCGACCGACCATGGCGGTGGCCCGGAACTCGACGGCACGACGCTTGAGGGCCGCCACCAGGGACGAGCTGGCGTCGAGGAGGAGGTCGGCGGCCTCCACCAGCCGGGCCGACAGGGCGGTGTCCACCACGTCGTAGGAGGTGAGCCCGTAGTGGACCCAGCTGCCGGCGGGGTGGCCGATGGCCTCCTGGACCACGTCCACGAAGGCGGCCACATCGTGGTCGGTGACCGCCTCCCGCTCGGCCACGGCGTCCACGAAGGCGGCCGTTATCCGGGGAGCCCGCTCTCTGGCCTGGACAGCGGCCTCGGCGGGCACCATGCCCAGGCGGGCCCACCCCTCGACGGCCAGTAGCTCGATCTCCAGCCACGTGGCGAAGCGGACCTCGTCGCTCCACAACGCCGCCATCTCGGGCAGCGTGTACCGGGGGATCACCGCCACCCCTCCGTCGTTCTCGAGGACGACGGCGCCAACCCGGTCACCGGGCGCCTCCGGCCCGGAACTCGGTCAGCTTCTCCGACACGGCGTGGTCGGTGATGGCGAGCATCTCGGCGACCAGGATGCCGGCGTTGGCGGTGCCGTCGACGGCGACGGTGGCCACGGGGATACCCGCCGGCATCTGCACCGTGGCGTAGAGGGCGTCCACGCCGCCCAGTATCCCCCCCGACAGCGGCACCCCCACAACGGGCAGCGTGGTGTGGGCGGCCACCACGCCGGCCAGATGGGCGGCCATGCCGGCCCCGCAGATTACCGCCGCATAGCCGTCGTCACGGGCCGCGGAGGCGAAGGCGGCCACCTCGTCGGGGTTGCGGTGGGCCGACATCACGCGCTCGTCGACCTCGATCCCGAAGCGCTCGAGCATCTGGCCCGCGGCCCGCATCTTGTCCCTGTCGTTGGGCGAACCCATGACCACGGCGACCTTCATGCCCCCTCCGCCTCCAAAGCGATGTCCCCTCGATACTGCACGCCCGGGAAGGAGATGTGGGCGACCGCCTGGTACGCCCGCCGGCGGGCCTCCTCGACGCTGGAGCCGAGGGCGGTGACGTCGAGGACCCGACCGCCGGCGGTGACGAGGCGCCCGTCGGCCCGGCGTTCGGCGCCGGCATGGAACACGGTCACGCCCTCCCCCGACTCCGCCTCCTCGACGCCGGTGATCACGTCACCGCTCCGGGGCGAGGCGGGGTAGTCCGCGGCGGCAAGGACCACGGTGACGCAGGCGTCGTCGCTGAACGTGGGCTCCGCGCTGAGGTGCCCGGCGGCCGCCTCGGCCAGGAAGGCGGCCAGGTCGCCGGTGTAACGGGGGAGCACCACCTGGGCCTCGGGATCGCCGAAGCGCACGTTGTACTCCAGGACCTTGATGCCGTCGGCCGTCAGCATCAGCCCTGCGTACAGCACCCCCCGGTAGTCGATGCCCAGCCGCCTCAGGGCCGCGAGGGTAGGGAGCACAGCCCGCTCCATCACCTCGTCGACCACCTCCGTTCCCGCCTCGGCGACAGGCGAGTAGGCCCCCATGCCGCCCGTGTTCGGGCCGGTGTCGCCTTCGCCCAGGCGCTTGTGATCCCGGGCCGGAGCCAGGGGCACGGCTCGGCGGCCGTCGCAGACGGCGAGCAGCGACAGCTCGGGGCCGCGGAGACCCTCCTCGATCACCACCGTGCGCCCGGCATCCCCGAAGGACGTGCCGGCCAGCTTGGCCCGCACGTCGTCGACGGCCTCGTCCAGGGACTCGGTGACGAGCACGCCCTTGCCGGCGGCCAGGCCGTCGGTCTTCACCACGTACAGGCCAGGGAGGGACTTGAGGAACTGGACGGCCGGCTCCGGCTCGGTGAAGGTGCCGTGGCGAGCGGTGGGGACGCCAGCCTGCGCCAGCACCTCCTTCATCCATGCCTTGGAGCCCTCGATGCGGGCCCCGGCCGCGCCCGGGCCGAAGACCAGCCTTCCCTGGTCCCGCAAGCGATCGGCCAGTCCGTCCACCAACGGTCGCTCGGGGCCGATGACGTAGAGGTCGGCGTCGGTCCCACCGGGGTCGTCCTTGCGCCGGACGACCTCGGAGGTCCGGCCCAGCACGTGGGCCAGGGCGTGCTCCCGGCCGCCGCCGCCGACGACGCAGACCTTCACAGGTCCGCTGGGCGCAGGGTGACGTACTGCTGGCGGCTGGGCCCCACGCTGATCAGGCCGATGGGGACCCCGGCCTGGCCGGCGAGGAGCTCCACGAAGTCCCTCGCCGCGCCGGGGAGCTCGGCCGGCGTGGTGGCCTCCGACAGCTCGGATCGCCAACCGGGCAGCTCCTCGTACACGGGGGTGACCTTGTGCAGGACCGACTGGTGGTAGGGCAGTCGCTCGTGACGCACGCCGCTGGCCTCGTAGCCGACGCAGACCTTGATGGTGTCGAGGGTGCCGAGGACATCCAGCTTGGCCAGGGCGATCTCGGACAGCGAGTTGAGGCGCACGGCGTGACGCATCATGACCGCATCGAACCACCCAACCCGCCGGCGGCGCCCGGTGTTCACCCCGTACTCGTGACCCCGGTCCACCATGGCCTCGGCCAGCTCGCCGTGGACCTCGGTGGGGAAGGGCCCGGAGCCGACCCGGGTGACGTAGGCCTTTGCCACCCCGATCACCCGCTCCACGTGGCGAGGGCCTATGCCGGCGCCGGTGCAGGCGCCCCCCGAGACCGGGTTCGAGGAGGTGACATAGGGATAGGTGCCGTGGTCGAGGTCCAAGAAGGTGGCCTGGGCCCCCTCGAACATGACGTTGCGCCCAGCTTCGAGCGCCTCGTGCACCAGGCCGACGGTGTCGGTGATCATGGGCGCCACCCGCGGCGCGTACTCGTCGAGATAGGTGTCGGCGATGTCGTCGGCCGAGAGGGGAAGTCGGTTGTAGACCTTGGCCAGGATGGCGTTCTTCTCCTTGAGGACGACGTCGAGCTTCTCCCGGAAGATCTTGGGGTCGAGCAGGTCCTGGACCCGCAGGCCCACCCTCGTGGCCTTGTCGGCATAGGCGGGCCCGATCCCCCGCCGGGTGGTCCCCAGCTTGTTCTGCCCTAGCCGGCGCTCGGTGACCCGGTCGAGCTCCCGGTGGTAGGGCATGATCAGGTGGGCGTTCCCGCTCACCTGGACCCGGCCGGCATCGACCCCCTTGGCGTCGAGGGTGTCGATCTCCTCCAGCAGAACGGCGGGGTCCACCACCACGCCGTTGCCGATCACCGGTGTGATGTGGGAGTACAACACACCGCTCGGGATCAGCTGGAGGGCGAAGGTCTCGCCATCGACGACGATGGTGTGCCCGGCGTTGTGGCCGCCCTGGTAGCGGACCACGACATCCATCTCTCGGGCCAGCAGGTCGGTGAACCTGCCCTTGCCCTCGTCGCCCCACTGGGTTCCGACCACCACCGTCGCCGGCACGTCGCGCCATCCTAGGTGGCTGGTGTGGCCTGCTCGTGTGGGGAGAGCTGGGGAGAGGTTCAGCGCCGGCGGCGGTAGGGAACCGGTGCCCTGGACACGGGCACCAGCTCCCGGCGGTACTGGCGGTGGGTGCGCTCGACCGCCTCCTTGGCTTCGGCTCGTGCTCGGGTCAGGTCCTGGCCCAGGCGCTCGTTCTCGTCCTCCAGGTCCATGATGCGCTTGACGCCTTCGAGGTTGATGCCGGCCGATGTCAGCTCGTGGATGCGGAAGAGGCGGTCGATGTCACCCTCGCTGTAGCGCCGGCTGCCTCCGACGGTCCGGGCCGGCTCCAGGAGCCCCTTGCGCTCGTAGACCCGCAGCGTCTGGGGATGGACACCGGCCAGCTCGGCGGCAACCGAGATCACGTAGACGGCTCGCCTCTTGTCAGCGGCCACCGGTCACTCCAGCCTTGGCCACGGGCCTCACTCCACTCCGAGGTGGCGCCGCGGGGACTCGGCGGAAGCGGCCGCCAGCGCCTCCACCGCCTCCCGCTGGGCTTCCGACAGTTGCTCGGGCACCGTGACCTCCACCGTGACGAGCAGGTCGCCGGCCCCGCTGGACGCCGGCGCCCCATGGCCGCGAACTCGAAAGGTGCGGCCCGACCTCGTGCCGGGTGGGATGCGCAGGCCCACCGGGGCGTGAAGGGTGGGCACCTTCACCGTGGCGCCCAACGCCGCTTCAGCAAAGGTGATGGGGAGGCGCAGGGTGAGGTCCTTTCCACTACGCCCGAACAACTCGTGCTGGCCCACCCTGACCACAACGTACAGGTCTCCCGCCGGGCCGCCGCTGGGCCCGACGCCACCCCGCCCCTTGAGCCGGATCCGCTGTCCATCGTCGACCCCCGCCGGGATGCGGACCTTGACCTGGCGGGCCCGATGCTCCATCCCCGAGCCCTGGCAGGTCCCGCACGGCGTCTCCACCCGCATGCCGGTACCACGGCAGGAGGGGCATGGCTGGCTGAAGGAGAACAGGCCCTGGTTCTCGGCCAGCACGCCGCGTCCCCCGCAGTCGGGGCAGATCACAGGGGAGGTGCCCCTCGCCGCCCCCGTCCCGCCGCAGGTACCGCACGCGGCGTCACTGCTGACGTTGACCGTGGTGGTGACTCCCTCGATGGCGTCCTGGAACGACAGGTGCAACTCGGTCTCGAGATCCTCGCCTCGCAGCGGGCCCATCCGGGGACGAGCGGCGCCGGGCCGGCTCCGGTTGAACAGGCTGCCGAGCAGGTCCCCGAGGTCCTCGGTGCCGAAGGTGCCCGAGAAGCCTCCCGACCCCCCGGGCCCGGCGCGGGCGCCGGCGAAGGGATTGCCCACCGGACCCATGCGCCTCACCTCGTCGTACTCCTTGCGCCTGGCCGGTTCCCCGAGCACCTCGTAGGCGGCGGAGACCTCCTTGAACCGGTCCTCGGAACCCGGGTTCTGGTCGGGGTGGTAGCGCTTGGACAGCTTGCGGAAGGCGGCCTTGATCTCCTTGTCCGAGGCGCTCTGGGGGACCCCGAGGACCTTGTAGTAGTCCTTCTCGAACCACTCGCGTTGCGGCGCCATGACGTGAGCCCTCTGGCCTCAGCCCTTGACCTTCACCATGGCGGGGCGCAGGACGCGTCCCTTCCACCGGTAACCGGCCCGTAGGACCTCCACCACCTCCGGCGACGCTGGCGCGCCGTCGTCCTCGCCCTCCTCGTGCAGCACGGCGTCGTGCTCGTTGGGGTCGAACGGCTGCCCGAGTGGGTCCACCCGCTCGAGGCCGGTGCCCTCCAGGATGTCGAGCAGCGAACGGTAGACGGGCTCGAGGCCCTCGGTGCCGTGGGCCAGGGCCAGGTCGAAGGTGTCGAGCGCCGGCAGCAGGTGCCCCACCAGCTCCTCCGTCGACCGCTCGAGATGCTCGGTCTGCTGCCTGACGACACGCTTCTTGTAGTTCTCGAAGTCGGCCTGGAGGCGACGCAGCTGGTTGAGGTACTCGTCCCGCTCCATCGTGAGCCGGGACAGCTCCGACACGTCCTCGGCGATGGCCTCCTCCGCCTCCTCGACCAGAGAGTCGACGACGGACATCTCCTCCTCTTCTCCCTCTCCAGCCACATCGTCGCCGACGAGCGGCCCCTCGGGGAGGTCAGACTCGGCGCC
>JALZJC010000154.1 GCA_030859945.1 Actinomycetota bacterium
CCGAGACCCCCGCGTCAAGCTAACGACGGGCTCCAAGCGCCATAGGAACACGACGGCTGCCCGGCCCGGCACCTCCCGATTCTCATCCGACGAGGGCGCCGCCGCCAGGGGGCATGGGAGCTAACGCCTCCTTGGTACCCTCCTGCTGCATTGTCGAGGCGAAGGGGCTGGTGATGGCGGTTCGTGACGGGGCGTTGGTGCAAGGCGACGGACAGCGCAACCAGGGCATGGCCGATCCTGCTGAGGGTGGTCGTCTCTACCGAGTCGAGGATGGTCGCCGCCACCCGATCCCGGACGTGCAGGCCTTCCTCGACGCGGGCTATGACCCTGCCGACGTGGAGGTCATCGATGACGAGGAGCTCGAGAGCATCCCGCTGGCGGGGGCGCCCCTTTCGCTCGCAGCTGGTCAGCAGATCGTCCTCGACCACTACTCCTTCCTCCGCTCCGGGCACTACATGCGGACCTATGGGGTGTTGCGCAAGACGTCGCCGGGCGGGCGCATCGACGCCACGACGAGAACATGGACGATCACCATGTTCGGCGGTTTCCGGGGCGGTGTGAACATCGTCTTCTCGGATGCCGAGGGCTTCCCGGTCGGCATGACGGCGACGCAGCGGTTCGGCGTGGATGGAACCTGGATCGGTCGCAGCGACCGGACCGACTACTGGTCGACGAGCCTTACCGAGGACTGGGCGACGCGCACCACCGACCTCACGATCTTCCATTTCTGGGATCCGAACACGCTCCAGACTCAGGTCGGTAAGCTCGTGGCCGCGACCAAGCCGATCCTGGAGATCGTCAGGGAGCTCGTCGCCATCGGGGTCAGTTCGGCAACGACCAAGAAGTGACCCGAGGAGAGGTGAGCCAGCGGGTGCGGTGAAGCACGACTCGCGCCACATCGTGGTAGAGCGAGACTACGTCGAGCATGTTCCTGTCCCTCGACTTCGTGTACGTGCCCACGCCCGACGTGGATGCAGCCGTCGGCCATTACGTGAGCGCCCTCGGTGCCCGTCTCGAGTGGAAGGTCCGGGGCATGGGGACCACGGTCGCCTGCTTGCGCATGGGCGACTCGGCAACGGCGATACTGCTCTCAGGTCACCTGGAGGGAGAGGTTCCCGTCCTGATCTACCGCGTTGCGGACTACGCGGCGACGCTCCGGGAGCTTCGGTCAAATGGGGTGACCGAGATCAGGGAACTGGAGATACCCCAGGGTCCGTGTGCCAGCTTCACGGCGGTGGGCGGGCAGCGCGTCGCTGTCTACGAGCTGGTCCGGCCCGAAGCCGACGCTCACTTCACGGGGAGGGTCGACCCCTAGCGGTTCGTGAACGTTCGCGCCCGGGGTGGGACAAAAGGCATGGCTCTGAGTATCATTCGCCGCAGTGAAAGCTCTGGCGGGCCCCTTCGCCGTGGCGTCGATCGTCCTTGCCGTAGGTGGTGGGCTGAAGGTGTGGCGGCCGGCGCCGACCATTGGAGCTCTCTCCACGATGGGACTTCCCGGCGCGGCATGGTTCGTGCGCTTGCTCGGGCTCTTTGAAATGGCCGTGGGTGCGGGCGCTGTGATCGTCGAGGCCCGGTGGCTCGCCGGCGCCGTCTCCCTGTCGTATGCCGCCTTCGCCAGCTTCGTCGCTGTTGCCCTCGTCCGAAAGTTGCCTCTGTCCTCGTGCGGGTGCTTCGGCCGGCCCGACACGCCGGTGAGCGTCGTCCACCTCGTGCTGAACGTCATGGCGGCGATGGTCGCCGGCGCCGTCGTCTTCGGTTCCGCCTGGAGCGTGCCCTCCATCGTGCTCTCTCAGCCCCTGGGGGGCGCGCCGTTCGTGCTGCTGACCGGCACCTCGGCCTTCCTCGTCTACCTAAACTTCACTCTCCGAGCGCGGTTGGCGGTGGCCATGAGAGGCGCCTCGTGAGCCAGTGGCTGGCGGAGCAGACGAGCTCGATCCTCGAGTCACGGAGCAGCCGGCGTGGGTTCCTCGTCCGCACCGCGGTCGTGGGCTCGGCGCTCACGGTATCTCCTCTCCGCTACCTCCTCCGTCCGGGCACTGCCTATGCCGCCGTCTGCCGGTGCGCCAACCAGAGCTGCACGTGCGGATCGGCCTGCTGCGACGGGTACACGGAGTTCTGCTGCACCATCACCGGGGCCAACGTTTGCCCTGGCGGCACCTTCGCGGGGGGTTGGTGGAAGGCCGACGGTACGTCGTTCTGCGGTGGGGCAGCACGCTATTACATCGACTGCAACATGCTGCCGGGGCACGGCTGCGGCTGTGGCTGCGCCGGGTTCAACTGCAACAATCGAAAGACGTGTTGCACCGCCTTCCGGTATGGCCAGTGCAATCAGGGGATCCCAGGGGTGACCCCGATCCGCTGCCGCGTCGTCAGCTGCACGCCTCCTTGGCAGTTGGACGGCACGTGCACCCGGTCCAGCGCGACTGACAATGCCACCGCCGGTCACCATGCCGCCTGCCTCAACCCTCCTCCCCCCCCTCGCCTGCCTATCGGCCGGCGAACGATGACCTATGGGTTCTGGTACCTCCGCAACAGCAACAGCACGGGCAGCCCCGACGGCGTCTTCCGTTTCGGCAACCCGGGAGACATCCCCATCGTGGGCGATTGGAACGGCGACGGTTTGAAGACGGTTGGTGTGGTGAGGGGCAACACCTGGCTCCTCCGTAACAGCAACACCACGGGCGACCCCGACATCGTCTTCCAGTACGGCAACCCAGGAGACATCCCCATCGTGGGCGACTGGAACGGCGACGGTATCGACACACCGGGTGTGGTCCAGGGAGGCAACATCTGGGCTCTGCGCAACAGCAACACCACCGGCTTCGCCGACGGCGTCTTCCAGTACGGCAACCCAGGAGACATCCCCATCGTGGGCGACTGGAACGGCGACGGCCTCGACACCGCCGGCGTGGTCCAGCCAGGTGGCGTCTGGGCTCTGCGCAACAGCAACTCCACCGGCTACGCCGACGGTGTGTTCCGCTACGGCAATCCCGGCGACGACCCCATCGTGGGCGACTGGAACGGCGACGGCCTCGACACCGCCGGCGTGGTCCAGGGAGGTGGCGTCTGGGCTCTGCGCAACAGCAACTCCACCGGCAATGCCGACGGTGTGTTCCGCTACGGCGATTACCGCGCTGTCCCTGTAGTGGGCGATTGGAACGGCGATGGCCTCGACACCGCCGGGGTGGCCCTTTGAGGTACAGGTCATGACGATCCTGGTCACGTTGGAAGCCGTTGCCATCCTCCTCCTCGGCCTGCTCGTGGCCGGCCTCCTCCGGAGCCACGCGGAGATGCTCCGGTTGCTGCATCGGCTGGGGAGCGGTTTGGACCCCGACGACGAGCGTGCGGGGCGACCGACTGCCGTTTCCCTCCGCACATCCTCGAGCAGCGCCGGACACGACGTGGTCGGCACCACCCCCGACAACGAAGCCGTGTCCATTGGCGTGGTCGGTGCCGAGCGCTCCACGCTCCTGGCCTTCCTCTCGAGTGGTTGCCTCACCTGTGGCGCCTTCTGGGAGAGGTTGTCGACTGGAAGTGACCTCTCGGTTCCTGGCGGGGCCCGGCTCGTGGTCGTCACCAAGGGTAGAGACGAGGAGAGCGAATCGAAGCTTCGCCAGCTGGCTCCGCGCCGGGTACCACTCGTGATGTCATCCGTAGCTTGGGCTGAGTACGAGGTGCCGGTAGCGCCCTACTTCATCTATGTCGACGGTCCGTCCGGGCAAGTGGTGGGAGAGGGGGCGGCCGGCACCTGGGAGCAGGTGTCATTGCTGCTCAGCCAGTCTCTCGAGGATGCCGGTCGGACGGGCGACGCCAGCGAGGCGGAGCGCCAGGAGCGGCAAGCGAGGGTGAGGGCCAGCGATGCCGCTCGCGAGGCGAGGGCCGATCAGGAGCTCACGGCCGCAGGCATCCACCCCGGACACCCCACCCTGCACCCACAGTCGTCGAAGCCGCCCCCCCAGGGCGCCGAGTAGAACGGTGCCCTCCTGGCTGCTCCTGCTCGTAGGGGCGCTCGTCGCCTCGGTGGCTGGTCTCCGCTCCAGCTGGTCTCCGTGAGGAGAGTCGATGCTGGCGAGCATCCACCCGCTCGGGGAGCGGGCCAGGCACACCACGTGGGGTATCACCGCCGGCGCGTACGCTATCGGCTCCACCGTGGGTGGCGCCGCCCTCGCTGCCGCCCTGGGCTTGGCCGGCCACGCCATGGGGCTGGTCTCAGGCCACCCTCGAGGACTGGTCCTGGCGCTGTTCGTCGCCGCCTGCGCCGTCACCCTCGCGTTCGACCTCGGCGTGGCCGGGCTTTCCCTGCCCACCGTTCGCCGGCAGGTGAACGAGGACTGGCTGGCTCTCTACCGCGGCTGGGTCTATGGCGTCGGCTTCGGCTTCCAGCTGGGTCTTGGCATCGCCACCATCGTCACCACGGCCACGGTGTATCTCACATTTGCCATGGCGTTCCTCGTCGGGCTGGCCGGTTCCGTGGGGATGGCGGCAACCATCGGGGCGGTGTTCGGAGCCACCCGCGCCGCTCCCATCCTGGCCGTCGCCCGGGTGGCAACACCCGCCCACTTGAGGGCCACACACCGGCGGATGCAAGCCGCGGCCCCCGTCGCTCGTGGCGCCAGCTTGGCCCTGCCGTGCATGGCCCTGGTCATGGTCGTCGGCGCCGCTGCCGCCGGATGGGACTGACGCGATGCCTCGGCTGACGGGCATGGAAATCGCCATGGACCTCCCGGCAGGCTGGGACGGGCGCGTCTACCGGCGGCCGGTGAGCCAGCCGCTGGAGCCGCCCGGCGGCGCCGGCTTTCGAGCGGCGGGCCTCGAGACGACGCAGTCGATCGCCCACGCGGCAAACTTCGCACTGCCGGTGGAGCGTGGTGACTTCGGCAGCGGAGCGGTGGAGCTCATGGGCCGGGATCACGTCTTCATAGCCCTGTTCGAGTACGGGCCCGAGAGCGTGGGGACACCCCTCTTCGAGCACCAGTCCCAGCCCAGGTCTCTTTCGACGTCCAGCTTCAGTCCGGCATCTCTCCAGCGGACACTGCCGGACCAAGCCGGAAGTCAGGTCTTCTTCTCTGCCCGCGATCGGGCGTTCTGCCTCTACGTCGTGCTGGGTGCGCACGACAACGCTCAGCGCTTGATCTCCCTGGTGAACACCGTGATCGGTACCATCCAGATCCTGCCGAGCAGCGTGCCCAGGAGATGAGCGCTTCTCCTCCAAGGACCAGCGTGGTCGGCTCGCCCCCGGTGTGAGAGAAGCGCTCCGACGCATCCGTCGCATCTGCTCGGCGCTCACCCATGAGCCGGAGACCCCGGTCCCCCCTCCGGACCTACCCGTGGGTCGTGTGGTGCACGTCCCGGGCCGGGGGGAGATGTTCCTCCGGGAGCAGGACGGGCCGCAGGGTGCCCTCCCGGTGCTCCTCTTGCACGGTTGGACCGCGTCCGCCGACACCACCTGGTTCTCGGTGTACCCGGCTCTGGCCCCCGACCACGGCGTCCTCGCCCTCGATCACCGGGGCCACGGGCGCGGCCTGCGGGCCGAGTCCCCCTTCTCCCTCGAGGAGTGCGCCGACGACGCCGCTGCCCTGTTGGATCTGCTCGGGGTCACACGAGCCATCGTGGCCGGCTATTCCCTGGGCGGGGCCGTGGCCATGCTGCTCTGGAAGCGCCGTCCAGACCTGGTGGCGGGCCTGGTCCTGTCGGGCACCGCCCTCGAGTGGCGTTCCAGTCCTCGGGAGCGACTGCTCTGGCGCTCGGTCACGCTGCTGGACATGGTCCTGCGGGTTGGAGGAGGCGACGGGTTCGTGCAGCGTTACCTGCGCGAGGCGATGGCGGACGTACCCGAGGTCGGCGAGCTGCGGGCCTGGGTCGGTGGAGAGCTCAAGCGGGGTTATCCCCGCGACGTGGTGGCCGCCGGGTGGGCGCTGTCCAGGTTCGACGCCCGTCCCTTCATCGGTGCCATCGACGTCCCGTGCGCCACCGTCGTCACCACGTCCGATCGCCTGGTGCGTCCGGACAAGCAGCGGCAGCTGTCCGTGTCGCTGGGCGCTCGCGAATTCAGGGTCGGCGGCGACCACGACGCCCCGCTCGTGAAGGCCAAGGAGTTCGCTGACGCCGTGGGTGATGCTGTCACCGCCGTTGCCCGAGCTGTGGCTACGACGCCAGCTTCTCAGCATCGTCGATCAGGTTTTTCAGCTCCCTGAGATAGCGATCGGCGAAGAGGCGAGCGGCGTCGGCACCGAACAGCGGGTGACGGTAGCGGAAGCTCAGATGCAGGCGTCCGGCGGCGGTGACAGCGCCGATCGTAAGTCCGAGTGGCATGCGAGCCGGCGGGGAGAACCAGACTTCGGCGGTGTCGCCCGCTTCCGGGCCGAATGAGGGAGGTTCGATGAGCTGACCGAGGTTGGAGAGCATGGCAGTGTCGAGGAGGCGGTTCCCGGTGATCGTCATCAGCGTGACCAAGGCCCGCTTGGCCCAGAGAGGGAACCGGTGCGACCGATCGAGCACCTCGAGGAGCGCTGTGCCCATACCGGTCTTCTTCTTCCGCCCGGTTTGGGCCGTGAGGGCCCGGAGCGCCGCCCGCGGGCTGCGTCGGTTGGATCGGCTGGTCGACACCCGTTCCGGCAGCGAGAAGTTGCCGACCACGTCCTGCCGCCACCGCTCCGGCCGCAGGTTGGCAGGCACCAGCACGCCGATGCGACCACACGGCTCCCCATGCTCCGCGTTCCACCCGGCAATGGCCAGATGGAGCGCGCCGAGCAGGACGTCGTTCACCGTGCCGTCGTGCTCCAGCTCCATCAGTGTCCGGGTCTCGGGCCCGGAGAGCGAGACCTGGTGGAAGCCATAGCCTGGTTCTCGGTTGCCTCCTTCAGGCGCCAGGCGGGCCGGCGGGACGACAAGATCACGAAGCTTCTCGACCAGGACGAGGCGCCGACGGGCGCGGGTGCGGTTGTCGGCGGCGGCGAGCCGGGCGAGGAACTCTCTCGCCTGGAGGTGGCCCACCGCCGGAGCGGGATCAGGCTGGCCCGTGTAAGCCCGCCCCACGGAGTAGAGCAGTCGCAGTGCGCCAAAGGCGTCCATGGCCGCGTGGTTGGCGTTGAGCATCAGGACGTCGCCGGAGGGATGCCGACCCAGTCGAACCCGGATAGGAGGCGACTCCGCCAGAGGCACGGCCAGGCTCTGCAGATCGGCTCGGGCGGCTGCCAGCGCGCCATCGTCCGGGCAGTCGACCACGCGGACGGGGTCTATGTCGGCGCTGCGGGGGATCTCCCAGTGGTCCTGATGCAGGCCGGGGCGGGACGCCAGCTTGCGAGCTCGGGCCATGGGATGAGCGCCCAGCGCCTCCGAGAGCGCGCTTCTCAGACGGGCCTCGTCGAAGCGCCCTGTCACCCGGACCTCCATCTGGATGCTCCACGGCGCGGCTTCGGTGTCGAGCAGGTGGACGGCCTCGTCCACGGCGCTGAACGGGATCCGCGTCGGCTCTCCCATCGGAGAGGCGCCGCCAGCCTCGATTCTTGTGATACCTTTCACAAGACCCACTTTACAGGCCCAAGCGGCCCGTAGAGTCCAACCATGACCAGTTGGGAAGCGCAGAACGTCGATGAGGTCGAGCCGTCGCCGGCCGACCCAGAGGCTTCTTCGACGTCGACGCGGGATTGCCCCCCGCGCCCGTCCTCCTCGAGGCTGGAGGAGCTGGGCTTCGTGCGCAAACCCATGGTGCGTTGGCTTGATCCACGTCAGCTCCTGGACACCGCGGCGCGGGTTGTGTTGTCGGGCATCTTTGGCACCTACTCCGACAAGCGGGAGCTCCAGGCTCTGATGCCGAGCGAGGTCTACGACCGTTCGGACCACGAGGAGCTGTGGCTGGACTACGTGGCCGACCTGGGCGACGGCTGGGACCCGACCTATACCGTGGCCACCCTTCTCGCCAACGAGGGGCTCGAGCCCGCCTGGGAGGGAGAGGCGTACCCGACCGAGCGAGGACGGGTCCTCGTGATGGGAGGAGATCAGGTCTATCCGGTTCCCAAGCGGGCCGACTACGAGAACCGGACGCTCGGGCCGTACCGGGCCGCTCTGCCCTGTACTCACGACACTCATCCCGAGTTGTTCGCCATCCCCGGGAGCCATGACTGGTTCGACGGTCTGGTCAACTTCACCAGCGTCTTCTGCCGGGAATACTGGATCGGCGGGTGGAAGACTCGGCAGAACCGGAGTCACTTCGCGCTCAAGCTTCCCCACCGTTGGTGGTTGTGGAGCGTCGACATCCAGTTCGGCGACTACGTCGACGACGCCCAACTGCGGTACTTCACCGAGGTGGCGACCACGCAGGTGGAACCGGGGGATCGCATCATCTTGTGCACCGCGAGGGCACCAGGGACGGGCGGGGGCCAGCCTCATCTGTACGCCGAGCGGAACCTCCACTACTTCGAGCGTGAGGTCGTAGAGCGGACCGGCGCACAGGTGGTGCTGCAGCTGGCGAGCGGCCGCCATCACTACGCCCGTTACCAGGAGACCCACGGCCCCCGGAACCACATCAGCACTGGGGGCGGAGGCGCCTTCCTGCACCCGACCCACCACCTGCCGGAGCGCCTGGAGCTGGAGGGTGGGGACGGGTCGTCCGTCACTTATCGACGAACGACCACCTATCCCTCCCTGCTGGCTTCGAGGCGCCTCAGGAAAAGGTTGTGGCTGCTGCCGCTGCGCAATCCGACCTTCGCCGGGTTCCTCGGCGCCGTCAACGTCTTCCTGGCTCTGATGCTCGGTTTGCATCGGGACGGCGCCCATGAGTCGCTGGGTGCGGCGGACCTGTGGGAGGCGCTGTGGACCAGCCCCACGGCCGTGCTCCTCATCCTGTTGATGGTCGTCCTACTCGGGGCCATGGTGCGCTTCGCCCACGATGCCCCGGGCATGGCTCGCCTCCTGCTCGGGGCCGCCCACTCGGCGTTCCAGCTGACAGCCACGGGTGGTCTGATGATCGCCGCCTCCAACCTCGCCTCGACCCTCGGCTTGAACGGGTTCGGCTCCGTGGTGGCCTTTCTGGGCATCCTCGGCGTGTTGGGGGGGTTCGGTGGAGCGCTCGGCTTCGCCGCCTACCTGTGGGTCACCAACTGCTTGGGCTTTCACGCCAACGAGGCGTATGCACCGCTTCGGGTCAAGGACTTCAAGCACTTCCTGCGGCTGCACATCGATGGCGACGGGGCGCTCACCGTCTTCCCGATCGGCGTCGAGAAGGTGTGCCGTCGGTGGCGGCTCCGCCCCGATGGCCCTCCCGACGCCCCATGGTTCGTGCCCGAAAGGGGGGAGATCGAGGTGAACCTCGTGGAGCGCCCGTTCCGCGTCGGGAACTGAGGGGTTGCGGGATCACCCGGCGAGGCAACCTTGCGAGGCGAGGAAGGTCAGCGCTCCTGTTTGGCCTGGATGAGGTGGTACAGGAGGATCAGCTGAGTTATCGCCAACGGCTCGTCGCGCTCGCCGTCGATCATGCCCAAGGTGTCCGGCAACGGCTCGTCGACCCCGAGCTCTGACCAGATTGCCTCCTCCACCTGCCTGGTCATCTCTCTCGGGGCGTAGGAGTGGATGTGGAGGGCGTCCACCGGCTTGCCGTCGTCGTCGCGGGTGAGCTTCAGGTGCATGGCTTCACGCACGTCGTCGGTGACGATGCCGGTGAGGTCGGGATGGGAGATGGTTGGCCGCAAGAGCAGCGTGGCCGACAGAGGGTCGTCCGGGGTCTCGCCCCGTTCCTCGATGGGCGCAAAGCGAACGACGATGTCGGCATTGGCTCGCTGGGGGTGAATGAACTTCTTGGACTCGGGCTCGCGCTTCTTGAGGTCGGCCGCCACCTCGTCCTTGGTGTAGCCCCGCTTGGACGTGTCCCGCTTGTACTTCCACTCGTAGCGGATCTCCTCGGGGGGATCGAGGAAGACGGTCACATCGAAGGAGGACCGGAGGGGCTTGGTGTACAGGGGGAGGAGGCCGTCGATGATCACGAAGTCCCGGGGCTCCACCAGCTCCGGGCGACTCAGCGAGCCGTCGCTGTGGGAGTACACCGGCTTCAGGATGGGCTCGCCCGCGGCCAGCAGCTTGAGGTGCTGCGCCATGATGTCCATGTAGTTGCACTGCGGGTTGAGCGGGGTGAACGGCAGGGCCTTGCGCTCGTTGCGGTCGTAGCGGTGGTAGTCATCCACGCAGGCGGCGGTGATGCGCTCGGGCCCGAGAGCCCCCACCAGGCCGTCGGAGATGGTGGTCTTTCCAGTGGCCGAGTCGCCACAGATGGCCAACATGACGGGCCGGTCGGACTCACCATTGTTGCGGCCCGGTCGCTCGATGGTCATCTCCGTGTCAGACATGGCTCCTCGGTGGTCAGTGGCGGGATCAGCCCAGAATCAGTTGCCGTCGCCGGGCAGGGCCTGCTCGCCGACGGTGCGGATGGCGTCGACCGCGGCTTCGAGACCGTCTTCGTGCTTGTAGAGGGAGCTTCCCGCCACCAGCACCCGCGCCCCCGCCGCCACCGGGCCCGCTGCGTTCTTGGGCCCCACGCCACCGTCCACTTCGAGGTCGATGTCCCGGCCGGAGCGATCGATCATGCCCCGCACCTCGGTGATCTTGGGCTCCATCGAGGACAGGTAGTCCTGACCCCCGAAGCCGGGGTTCACGGTCATGACCAACACCAGGTCCACCAGGTCGAGGACGTGGGCCACCGCCGACGCCGGTGTGGCCGGGTTCAGGGCCACGGCCGCCTTGGCCCCCGCCTCGTTGACGGCGTCCAGGCTGCGGTGCAGGTGAATGGGTGCCTCGGCATGGACGATGATCCACTCGCAGCCGGCGTCGACGTACTGGGACAGCATGGCGTCGGGGTCGGTGACCATGAGGTGGGCCTCGAAGGGCACCGACGTGTGCTTGCGGCACGCCTCGATGATGTCGGGACCAAAGGTCAGGTTGGGAACGAAATGGCCATCCATGACGTCCCACTGGATGCGGTCCACCCCCGCTTGCTCGAGGGCTTGGACCTCCTCGCCCAGGCAGGCGTAATCGGCAGGCAGCACCGAAGGCACCACCAGTACCGACTGGTCGGCCATGGTGGGCTAGCCCTGCTCCATGTCGGAGGAGTACGCGCCTTCGCGGGCTGCCGAGTTGAGCTTGGCCCGATGGGCCAGAGCCTCCTGAGCAGCGTCCCAGTTGGACTGTTCGCCCTTCCAGGTCTTGAGCACGGGCTCCTGCAGGGCCCGGGCGTAGGAGAAGCTGACCTCCCAGGGGTGCGGGCCCAACCGGTTCATGGCGTCGAGGTGAGCAGTGGCCTGCTCTGGCGTCTGGCCGCCCGACAGGAAGCACACTCCGGGCACCGCGCCGGGCACCACCTTTCGCAGGCACGAGATGGTGGCCTCGGCGACCTCGTCCACCGATGACTGGGGGTCGGCGTCCTTGCCCGAGATGACCATGTTGGGCTTGAGGATCATGCCCTCGAGCTCCACCCGCTGCAGGGCCAGTTCGTTGAAGACGGCTCTGAGGGTGGCCTCTGTCACCTCGTAGCAGCGCTCGAGGGTATGGTCGCCGCTTATCTCCACCTCGGGCTCCACGATGGGCACGAGGCCCGCCTCCTGGGCCAGGGCCGCGTAACGGGCCAGGGCATGGGCGTTGACGGCGATGCAGTAGTCCGAGGGCAGCTCGCGTCCCTTGATGTTGA
>JALZJC010000164.1 GCA_030859945.1 Actinomycetota bacterium
CACCGCGACCGAGTTCAACCTCCTGCGCTACCTGATGGCGAACCCGAAGCGCGTCCTGTCCAAGGCCCAGATCCTCGATCATGTGTGGGCCTACGACTTCGGCGGGGACGCCAATGTCGTGGAGACGTACATCAGCTACCTGCGCAAGAAGGTGGACCACCGGGAGCCGCGGCTCATCCACACCGTGAGGGGGGTGGGTTACGTGCTGCGGCTGCCGACCCACCGGTGAGAGTGAGGCCGGTGTCGCTGCGAGCCCGGCTCCTGGCCGGCGTCCTGGTGCTGGTGGCGGCGGGCCTGGTGGTGGCCAGCGTCGCCACCTACGCCGCCCTGCGGTCGTTCCTCACCACGAGGGTGGACGAGCAGCTGGTGGCCGCGGCGGCGCCGGTGGGGCGGGAGCTGTTGTTCGGTTCGCGTCCGGGCGTGCGCACCACGGGCACCACGGGCAAGGCCATGGTGCCCCTGGGCACCTACGCCCAGCTGCGGAACGGGAACGGCGACGTGACGGCCACGCTCACATCCACGTTCGGCGACGCCGGCGACCCGCCCCCCGAGCTACCGCAGGCCCTGCCCATGCCGGACGGCGGGAACAAGCGGATGTTCAACGTCGAAGCCCAGGGCGGTGGGGCCCGCTACCGAGTGCTGGCCACGCCCCTGTCCGGGGGCTCGCCCGACGACGGGTCCCTCGTCCTGGCCCTCCCCCTCCGGGAGGTGCACCAGACCCTGCGGCGCCTCCTCGTGATCGAGGGGGTGGTCACGGTCTCGATCCTGGCCGTGCTCGGTGCCCTCGGTTTCTGGGTGGTACGGGTGGGCCTGCGGCCTCTGGCCCAGATCGAGGCCACGGCCGGGGCCATCGCCGCCGGCGACCTCGCCCGCCGCATCGAGCGCGATGACGAGCGCACCGAGGTGGGGCGGCTGGGCAGGGCGCTCAACGCCATGCTCGGCCACATCGAGGGGGCCTTCGCCGAGCGCACGGCGTCCGAGCATCGGCTCCGGCGGTTCGTGGCCGACGCGTCGCACGAGCTGCGCACGCCGCTCACCTCCATCCGAGGCTACGCCGAGCTCTTCCGGCGAGGAGCGGCTGACCGCCCCCAGGACCTGGCCACCGCCATGCGCCGCATCGAGGAGGAAGCGGGGCGCATGGGCGTCCTGGTGGACGACCTGCTGCTGCTGGCCCGCCTCGACCAGGGCCAGTCGCTGGCGAGGTCGCCAGTGGACCTGGTGCAGATAGCGTCGGACGCCGTGGCCGATCTCCGGGTGGTGGATGCCGATCGTCCCGTTCAGCTCGAGGGTGCCGGAAGCGTGGTCGTCAGCGGGGACGAGGCTCGGCTTCGCCAGGTGGCAGCCAACCTCCTCAGCAACGCCCGGCTCCACACGCCGGGCGGTACCCCGGTGCACGTGAGGGTGCGAGCGTCGGACGGCTCGGCCGTGTTGGAGGTCACCGACGAGGGGCCGGGCCTCGCCCCCGACGAGGCCGAGCGTGTCTTCGAGCGGTTCTACCGTGCCGACCCCTCGAGGTCGAGGGCCAGCGGCGGCACCGGCCTCGGCCTTTCCATCGTGGCCGCCATCGCCCGGTCCCATGGGGGAGCGGCCAGCGTGGAGTCGAGGCCCGGAGCGGGGGCCACGTTCCGGGTGGCGCTGCCCCTCGACGGGGCCCTGTGTCCAGTCCCACGTCCAGAGGCCACGAGCGGGCCGGTATCGCGCACCTCCCCGGTGCCGGAAGGAGAGAGCTGATGGCGTCGGCGAGCGAGGCCACTCCAGCGGGCCAGCTGGAGCAGACCCTCTTCGAGATCAAGCGGGTGATCGTGGGCCAGAGCCACATGGTGGAGAGGCTCCTGGTGTGCGTACTGGCGCGTGGGCACTGCCTGCTCGAGGGGGTTCCCGGACTGGCCAAGACGCTGGCCGTGGAGACGGTGGCACGGGTGGCGGGCGGCTCCTTCGCCCGCATCCAGTTCACGCCCGACCTGGTGCCGTCCGACATCGTGGGCACCCGCATCTGGCGCCCGTCCCGTGAGTCCTTTGACGTGGAGCTGGGGCCGGTCTTCGCCAACTTCGTGCTGGCCGACGAGATCAACCGGGCCCCGGCCAAGGTGCAGTCAGCCCTGCTCGAGGTCATGTCCGAGCGGCAGGTCTCCATCGGTGGCCGGAGCTACCCGTCACCCGACCCCTTCTTCGTGCTCGCGACCCAGAACCCCATCGAGTCCGAGGGCGTCTATGCCCTACCCGAGGCCCAGCGCGACCGGTTCTTCATGAAGGTGGTGCTCGGGTACCCGAGCGGCGCCGAGGAGATGGAGATCGTCCAGCGCATGGGGATCGATCCCCCGGAGGCGTCCGCGGCGCTCACACCCGCCGACGTGGTGCGCCTCCAGGGAGCTGCCGATTGCGTGTTCGTGGACCGGGCCGTCGTGGACTACGCGGTGCGGCTGGTTCTGGCCACCAGGGCACCGGCCGAGCACGGCCTGCCCGACCTGGCGCCGATGATCGCCTTCGGCGCCAGCCCTCGGGGCAGCCTCGGCCTGGTAGCGGCCGGTCGGGCCCTGGCCCTGCTCAGAGGACGGGACTACGCCGTTCCCCAGGACGTCTTCGATGCCGCCCCCGACGTCCTGCGTCACCGCCTGGTCCTCTCCTACGAGGCCCTGGCCGACGGAGTCACCCCCGAGGAGATCCTCGGCCGGGTCCTCTCCACCATTCCCGCCCCTCGGATCGCTCCCCGCCAGGGCGATGGCTCGCAACGGGCTCTGGCGCCGGCCCCGGGGACCGTGCAGCGTCCGGCGTGAGCGAGATCCCCTCCCTCCGGGAACTGGCCCCCGAGGCGGTGCTGCGACGGCTCGAGCTGTTGATCTCGCGGCGGCTCGACGGACTGCTGCAGGGTGACTACGAAGGCATTCTCCCGGGGCCCGGCAGCGAGCCTGACGAGAGCCGTCTCTACCAGCCCGGTGACGACGTGCGCCACATGGACTGGAACGTCACCGCCCGCACCGCCGCTGCCCACGTGCGGGACCCGATCGCCGACCGGGAGCTGGAGACGTGGGTCCTACTCGACCGCTCGCCGAGCATGGACTTCGGCACGGCCCGGTGTGAGAAGCGCGACATGGCGTTGGCGGCGGCGGCGGCCGTCGGTTTCCTCACCCTCCGGGTCGGGAACCGCGTGGGCGCCGTGGTGCTGGGCCCCGGCCCGGCCCAGCGACTTCCCGCCCGCCCTGGCCGCCAGGCCCTGCTGGGCTTGCTGCGGCGGTTGGCGACGGCTCCTTCGGGCGAACCGGGCTCCACCACGGACCTGGCCGCGGGGGTCGAGCACATGGCCCGACCGCCGCGGGGGCGAGGGCTGGCCGTGGTGGTCTCCGACTTCCTCTCCGACACCGACTGGGACCGGCCCTTGCGGGCGCTGGCTCAACGCCACCAGGTGCTGGCCATCGAGGTGGTGGATCCCGTCGAGCTGGCGCTGCCCGACGTGGGCTACCTCACCCTGGTCGACCCCGAGACGGGGCGGGTGCGCGACGTGCAGACCTCCAGGCGGTCACTGCGCGAGCGTTACGCCGCCGCTGCCTCCGACCAGAGGGCCAGCATCGCCGCTCGTCTCCGTGGCGCCGGCGCCGCCCACCTGGTGCTTCGCACCGACGGCGACCTGGTCCTCGCCGTGGTGCGCTTCGTCCTGGCCCAGAGGCGTATCGGCCGGGTGACACGGACGGCCCGGTGACGTTCCTCGCCTTCGGACGCTTGTGGCTGCTCCTGGCCATACCCGCCCTGATCGGGTGCTACGTGGCCCTCCAGTTCCGCCGCCGCCGTCATGCCGTGCGCTTCACCAACCTGGCCCTGCTCGACTCCGTGGCCCCCCGCCGGCCGGGTTGGCGCCGGCACCTCCCGGCCGCCGCCTTCGCCCTCATGCTGGCCAGCCTGGTGACGGCCTTCGCCCGGCCCACAGGCTTGGTGCGGGTGCCCCGGGAGCGGGCCACGGTGGTCGTCGCCATCGACACCTCCATCTCGATGATGGCCGACGACGTGGAACCCACGCGGTACGTGGCCGCCAAGGAGGCCGCAGGGAGGTTCGTGGAAGGCCTGCCCGACCGGTTCAACGTGGGCCTGGTCTCTTTCTCGGGGAGCGCCCAGGTGCTCGTCTCCCCGACCACCGATCACGCCGAGGTAGGCCGGGCCGTGGACCGCCTGACCCTCGGCCCCCGCACTGCCATCGGCGAGGCCATCTTCGCCTCTCTCGACTCGTTGGCCGGCCTTCCGAACGGGCCCGGTGCGCCGCCGGCGCGCATCGTGTTGCTGTCCGACGGTGAGACGACGGCCGGGCGTTCGAACGCCGAGGCCAGTGAGGCGGCCCGAGCGGCCGGTGTCCCCGTGTCCACCATCGCTTTCGGTACCGATGAAGGGACGGTGATCCTAGGGAACCGGTTGGTGCCCGTGCCCGCCAACCGGGAGGCGCTCGGAGCGATCGCCGAGGAGACGGACGGATCCTTCTTCGAAGCGGCTTCGGGCCGGGAGCTGCGGGAGGTGTACGAGGACATCGGCTCGTCGGTGGGCTACACGAGGGAGCGGCGGGAGATCGGGTCGTGGTTCCTGGGCCTCGGGTTGCTGCTGGCCGCCCTGGCCGCCGCAGGCTCGATGCTGTGGTCCTCCCGCCTGCCCTGACCGGTCAACGGCTTCACTAGGGTCAAGGCCACGGTGGCTGCGGAGCTGGCCCTCGGGCCCGTGTGGGACATCGGCGGCGCCGACGTGCGCACGGGCACCTGCTCATGGACCGATCCCACGCTGGTCAAGGAGACGGACTGGTACCCCAAGCGCTCGATGTCGGCGGCCGACCGTCTGGCCCACTACGCCGCTTCGTTCTCCGTGGTCGAGGCGGACAGCACCTACTACTTTCCGCCGTCGCCGGAGCTGGCCAGGGGCTGGGTGGAGCGCACCCCGGAGGGTTTCCGTATGAACGTGAAGGCCTATTCGCTGCTCACCCTGCACCCCACGCGCCCCGACTCGGTGTGGGAGGACCTTCGGCGGGCGGTCCTGGCCGAGTTCGAGGGCAAGGGCAACGTCTACGCGCACCACTTCCCGCCCGAGGCCGTCGACGAGGCGTGGGAGCGCTTCCGCCACGCCGTTGTCCCCCTCCACGACGCCGGTCGACTGGGTGCCGTGCTGCTGCAGTACCCCCAGTGGTTCACGGCCAAGCGGGCCAACCGCGCTGAGCTCCAACGAGTCCGGGAGCGCCTGGGCGACCTTCCCGTGTGCGTGGAGTTCCGGGCCCCGTCGTGGCTCGGTGAGGACGAGCGCGACCGCACGCTCGGCCTGCTGGCCGAGCACGACATGGCCTTCGTGGTGGTGGACGCCCCGCCCACCTCCCAGCTCCCGATCGTCGTGGCCGCCACCAGCGGCCTGGCCGTGGTGCGCTTCCACGGCCGGGCCGACGACACCTGGAGCAAGCGGGGCATCACCGCCGCCGAGCGATTCCGGTACCTCTACGACGACGAGGAGCTCCGGCAATGGGTGCCGCGAGTGGAGCAGTTGGCCGAGGACAGCCAGGAGGTGCACCTGCTCATGAACAACTGCTTTCAGGACTACGGCGTGCGCAACGCCGCCGACCTGGGCCGGCTGCTGGCCGAGGTGCGAGGCTGAGGGGGTGCATCACACTCCCCGGCTCCTGGCCGAGCTGGACTCCGTCTTCCGGGCCGAGCAGCTGTTGGAGGCGGGCGAGGTCGTGGCCAAACTGGCCGCCCGCCACCCGGATGCCGGCATCTCGGCCGTCATGGGGGCGCTCTTCGGGGTCTTGATCGCCGAGGTCGGTGTCCGCCTGGAGGAGCCCGACGCCCATCAGCGGCGGGAAGCCAGCGTGGCCGGGTTGCTGACGAGCCTGGAACAGCTACCCGAGGGCCACGGGCCTCGATTGCTCGACTGGAGGACGGACCACCTCGTGACCCGGCTCCTGCGGGCCGCCTGGCGGGACCATTCCCACCTGGCCTGGCATGCCTACCAGGACGCCCTCGGATAAGGGGTGCTACCAGGACTCAGGGGCTCGAGGAGCTGGGGCCTCCCCGTCTAGAGGCGCCCACGGGTTCGAAAGCCCGACACGGCGCCCAGCAGGAGCAGGATCAGGGCGATGATCAGCACCCACTTGAGGCCCTCCACGAACAGCCCGAGGCCCCCGAACAACAGCGCCAGCAACAACAGCAGCACGACCAGACCCATCTCTTGCCTCCCATCGACGTGGCAGCCGCGGTCTTCGCCACCAGCGGTCAAGTGTAGAGCCCTCCTACCCGCCCTTCGGGCGAGCTCCGGGCCGGCGCCGCGCCCGGAGCGATCGGGCCCTGCGGCGGGCCCGTCCCGACGGCCGGTTCCCGGTCTCGAGGAGGAGCACCCCGCCGGCCACCAGACCCGAACCCGTGACGGCCAGAAGGGTGATCGGCTGGCCGGTCTCAGGCAGACGGGCCAGAGGCGGTTGCTCCCGAGCCGGACGCCGGGCTGCTGGCGCGGGGCTGGCCTGTGCCGTCACCTCGGTCGTCGGGGATGGAGGAGCGGTGGGGACCGGGGCGGGGAGGGGAGCGTTGGTGACGGTGACGGGCGTAACCCGGCCGGGACCGACCGAGAACCGAACGGGAACGCCCGCCAGACCGTACCCGGGGGGAGGGGTTACCTCCCGCACCTCGTAGTCGCCCGGCCGCAGTTCTCGAGACTCGGGTCCGGCGTCGCTCACCCACTGACCGGCGGGCGCCTCGTAGACGCCGTCCCGGTCTCCGTCATAGGCCAGGGTCAGGGTGGCCCCGGCAAGGGCCCGCCCGGTGTTGGCGTCGGCCTTGGTCAGCTGCGCCCTTCCCGGGACAGCGGTGTTGGCGGCCTCCAGCACCACGTCGGCGGCTGTGAGGTCGGCGGTCCACGGGCCCGCGGGCGCGTACCCGGCCGGCGCCGCCACCTCCGTCACCTGGTACCTGCCCGGATCCAGCTCGAGAGACCTCGACCTGCCGCCGGCCTCGATGACCAGCTCGCCGACCGGGGTCGATACCGGACCGTCGCCGCCCACGGGCCGAACCTCGAAGCGAGCGCCCGTCACCGGCAGATAGGCCGAGGCGTCGCCCGTCTTGTGGATCGAGAGCCGCTGGGTCCGGGTCTCGACGGCGAGCCCGGCGCTGACCGGCACCCGCCCCGGCGTCGCCACCCGCTGCGCCCTCCTGGTGGAGGGGACGAAGGACTGGAGCTGGAGATCAGGCACCACGCCGGAGACGTGGAAGCGGTTCTCGCCCGCGGCGGCCACGAAGGTGAAGCGTTGTTCGCCCCGGGGGTCGGTGGCGGTGGAGGAGCCGGGGCTGAGCGTGGCGCCGGTGGCGGTGGCGGCGAGCTCCACCCCCGGGACAGCGGCCCCTGCGGAGTCGGTGAGGCGGGCCACGAGGACACCGGGACGCTCCGGTCTCACGGCGTCGGCGCGGGCGCTGAGCGTCAGCGGTCCCCGTAGGTGGCCGTGGGCAAGGGCCTCGCGCTTCATGGCCCGGGCCCTGGACAGCACCGCCTGCTCGTCGCCCTCGAAGCCGGTGAGGTCGGACGCGCTCAGGCGGGCCACGTCGAGACGCCCCGCGGGGTACGGCGCCCCCATCAGGTCGTGGAGGACCAGGGTGAGGGCGGCGGCGGTGACCCGGTCGGGCCCGTGACCGTGCCGGCCCAGGGTCCAGGCCATGGCGGTACGGGTGGCCGGGAGGATCTGGTTCAACTCGGCGGGCAGGTATCGGTGGTCGGCGTCGGGGGCGGCGATGCCGTGGTCCACGCACCACACGGTGCCGATGCCGGCCAGGTCGTAGCTGCCGAACCAACCCCGATGGCCGTGGACGGTGCCCGAGAACCCGCCGACGCGGACCACCGCAGCCCCGGCTGGGCGCCCCGAGCTCGTGGCCGCTCCCATCACGGACACCATCGAGACGACCGCCGTCGTCACCACCAGGAGCACACCGCCGCGGCTTCGCATCTCGCCCCCTCCGGGGATGGAAGGACTGCGTGGCCGCCCACAGCCCGGGGAGCTCACCGGGCGCGTGTCCCATGTTATATCATACCAGGACATGTCTATACAAACTAGAAGGTTAGGCCCAAATCCTTACAAACTTGATCTGATTTGTCAGGAATAGGCGGGGGGTGCTAGGAATCGCTCCCTATGCCCTCCGTCGTCATGAGCCCCCGGGACCGTTCCGATCTGCGCCTGCTGACCTGGGGTGCCTACGCGCCACTCGATGCCTTCACCGACGAGGCCGACCACCGCTGCATCGTCAACGACATGCGGCTCAGCGGGGGGGCTTTGTGGCCGTTCCCCGTCGCCCCCGCCCTCGACGACGACGGGGCCCGGGCCGTGGACGGGGCCTCCTCGGTCGACCTGATCGGTCCCGACGGGGAGCTGCTCGGCGCGGTGAGCGACCCCGAGGTGTACCGCACCGACCCCACCACCGACGTGAAGTCTCTCTTCGGCACTGACGATCCCGCCCATCCCGGAGTGGCCGCCGTGCTCGATTCGGGGCCGTGGCGCCTCGGCGGCAAGGTGGAGGTCACCGCCGACCTCTCGCTCTCAGCCCCCTTCGACCGCCACCCCGCCACCCCGGCCCTGGTGAGAGCGGCCATCGCCGAGCGGGGCTGGCGCACCGTCGTGTTCTTCCAGACCCGCAACCCCATCCACCGTGCGCACGAGTACCTCACCAAGTGCGCCCTGGAGACGGTGGACGGCCTGGTGGTCCATCCTCTCGTGGGCGAGACCAAGGGTGACGACATCCCTGCCGACGTCCGCCTGCGTTGCTACGAGGTCCTGCTCGAGAACTACTACCCGCCCGACCGTGCCTTGCTGGCCCTGTTCGCGGCACCCATGCGCTACGCCGGCCCCCGGGAGGCGGTGCTGCACGCCCTGGTGCGAGCCAACTTCGGCGCCACCCACTTCATCGTCGGTCGAGATCACGCCGGCGTCGGCAGCTACTACGGCACCTACGAGGCCCAGAACCTGCTGCTCTCGCTGGGCCAGGAGGCCCTCGGGGTGGTCCCGGTCCCCTTCGAGCACAGCTTCTACTGCGGGGCGTGCGCCGCCGTCGCCTCGGCCAAGACCTGCCCGCACGACAAGTCGGCCCACCTCCACCTGTCGGGCACCAGGCAGCGGGAGCTGCTTTCCGCCGGGGAGCTGCCGCCCCCCGAGCTCACCCGACCAGAGGTGGCGGTCATCCTCAAGGAGGCGTACGCGTCATGACGAACCACGATCCGGCCACCACGGGCGTCACCGTGCTGTTCACCGGCCTGCCGTCGGCGGGCAAGACCACCATTGCCCGGGCCTTGGAGAAGCGGCTCCTCGACGAGGGTCGCAAGGTCGAGGTCCTCGACGGCGACGTGGTACGCACCCACCTGTGCAAGGGGCTGGGCTTCTCTCGGGAGGACCGGGACGAGAACATCCGTAGGGTGGGCTTCGTGGCCGACCTCCTGTCCCGCAATGGCGTCACCGTCCTGTGCTCCGTCATCGCCCCCTTTCGCTCGGTGCGCGAGGAGGTGCGGGCTCTGCACGGCGACCGGCTCATCGAGGTGTACGTGTCCACTCCCGTGGAGGTGTGCGCCGAGCGCGACGTGAAGGGCCTCTATGCCCGCCAGCGCGCCGGTGAGCTGAGGGGCCTCACCGGGGTCGACGACCCCTACGAACCGCCCAGCAGTCCCGAGGTGGTCGTGGCCACGCAGAACGAGTCCGTGGAGGAGTCGGCGGAGGCGGTATGGCGGGCGCTGCACGCTCGTTGAGCGCAGCCGAGCTGGCCGCCCTCGGCAGGCGCTTCGAGCGCGAGCCGGCCGGGGCCGTGGTGGCTTGGGCCGTCGAGGAGTTCCACCCCCGGCTGTGTGTGGCCGCGTCCATGTCCGACGCCGTGCTCATCGACCTGGCCCTCCGGGCCGAGCCCACCGTCGAGGTGGTCTTCATCGACACCGGCTACCACTTCCCCGAAACCCTGCAGACGCTGGAGGCGGTGCAGCGCCACTACGGGATCAAGGTGAGGGTGATGGGCCCGACTTCGGCGCCGGCGGAGTTCTGGAAGGTCGACCCGGTCGAGTGCTGCTCGGCCTACAAGGTGGCCCAGCTCGACGCCGCCCTGGACGACAAGCTGGCATGGATGAGCGGGGTGCGTCGTACCGAGGCGGTCACCCGGAGCGACACGCCCGTCGTCGGTCGTGACCAGCGGGGCCTGGTGAAGGTGAACCCCCTCGCCACCTGGTCCGACGCCGACGTGGCCCGCTACGTGGCCGACAACGACGTTCCCGTCAACCCCTTGGTGGCGCGGGGCTATCCCTCCGTCGGCTGCTGGCCGTGCACCCGGCCGGTTGAGGACGGCGCTCATCCGCGTGCCGGCCGCTGGCCCGGTTTGGCCAAGACCGAGTGCGGTCTGCACCTGTGACTGGGCTGTAGCGGGGCTGACGTGTCCTTCCGCTACCCGGTGACGCTGGACATCGAGGGGCGGCGCTGCGTGGTGATCGGGGGTGGGCCGGTGGCTGAGCACAAGTGCCGTGGCCTGCTCGACGCCGGTGCGGCCGTGACCGTCATCGCCGAGAGCGCCACCGAGGAGCTGGAGCGCATGGCCCGCCACGGTCAGGTGGAGCTGACGGCACGGTCCTATTCCTACGGTGATCTCGAGGGAGCCTTCCTCGCCGTCGCCGCCACCGATGACCCCAATGTGCACTCCCGGGTCTTCAAGGAGGGCGAGGAGCTCGGCGTGCTGGTCAATGCCGTGGACGACACCGAGCACTGCCACTTCGCCGTGCCCTCGGTGCTGCGTCGTGGAGACCTCGCCGTAGCCATCTCCACCGGAGGCAAGGCCCCCGCTCTGGCCAAGCACCTCCGCTCGGAGCTGGCCCAACAGCTCGGCCCTGAGCTGGGCGCGGTGGTGGACCTGTTGGCCGAGGTGCGGACCGAAGCCCTGGCCAGCCGGGAGGTGGACTTCGACACCTGGTCACAGCGGTGGCAGGAGGCCCTGGACCAGGATGTGGTGACGTTGGTGCGCCAGGGTCGAGTGGCGGAGGCCAGGGAGGTCGTTCTCCGTTCCCTCGAGGGCGGGGGCGCCGAGCGCTCCTCTTCCCCCGACGGCAGGGTCGACATCGTTGGGGCGGGACCGGGCCATCCCGGGCTCATCACCGTTCGGGGCAGGGAGCTTCTCGACGCCGCCGACGTGGTGGTTCACGACCGCCTTGTGGACCCGTCCCTGGTGGAAGGCCGGGAAGCCGTCTTCGTGGGCAAGGAGGCGGGCCACCACGCCATGAGGCAGGACGAGATCAACGCGCTGCTGATCGGGCTGGCGGGCCAGGGCAGGCGCGTGGTGAGGCTCAAGGGCGGCGACCCCTTCGTTTTCGGCCGCGGTGGCGAGGAGGCCGAGGCCCTGACCGAAGCCGGGATCGAGTACGAGGTGGTGCCTGCGCCCACCTCGGCCTTCGCCGCCCTCGCCTACGCCGGGATCCCGGTGACCCACCGGGGGCTGTCGTCCTCGGTGGCCGTGATCACCGGGCACTGCACAGGCGACCAGGAAGTGGACTGGCGAGGGTTGGCCACCGCCGTCGACACCGTCGTCGTCCTCATGGGCCTGGCCACCCTGGAGCAGATCGTCACCGCCCTGGTGGAGGGAGGCCGCGATCCCCGCACCCCGGCCGCGGTGGTGGAGAACGGCACCAAGGCCGGCCAGCGGGTGATCACCGCCGAGCTGATCGGGCTCCCGAGCGCCGTCACCGGCGCGGGGGTGACCTCCCCGGCCCTGATGGTGGTGGGCGAGGTGGTCGCCCTCAGAGAGCGCATCGCCTGGTTCGGCGGGAGCGCCACGGAGGTCGAACAAGGCGACTGGCCGGTTGGGGATTGGCGGCGCCGGTCCCTTAGTAGGGTTCCTCTGTTCAGAGAAAAGGAAGGTGATGATGGCTGAGTACGCCAACCCCGATGCCCTGGTGGACACCGACTGGCTCCAGGAGCATCTCGACGATCCCAACGTCCGAATTCTCGAGGTCGACGAGGACACCACGGCTTACGAGAAGAGCCATATCAGGGGTGCCCTGGGATGGCACTGGTTCAACGACCTCCACGCCCAGCCTCGACGCGAGTACGTGGACCAGGAGGGGCTGTCCGCCGTGCTGCAGAACGCCGGCGTGGGCCCCGACACCACCGTGGTGCTCTACGGGGGCAACAACAACTGGTTCGCGGCCTATGCCTACTGGGTGCTGCGCTACCTCGGGTTCGAGAACGTGAAGCTGTTGAACGGCGGTCGCAAGAAGTGGGAGCTCGAGGAGCGAGAGCTGGTCCAGGACGTGCCGTCGTACGAGAAGACCGACCTACAGGTGACCGGTCCCATCCGCGGCGAGTACCGGGCTCTCCGAGACGAGGTGCTGGGCAAGGTGGGCAAGGTGCGCCTCATCGACGTGCGCTCTCCCGAGGAGTACAGGGGCGAGAAGCTGGCACCCGACCACCTTCCCCAGGAGCAGGCTCAGGTCCCCGGCCACATCCCCGGCGCCGCCAACATCCCGTGGAGCAAGGCGGCCAACGAGGACGGCACGTTCAAGTCGGCCGACGAGCTGCGGGCGCTCTACGAGGGGGTTGACGTCACCGCCGACCGGGGCGTCATCGCCTACTGCCGTATCGGCGAGCGCTCGGCTCACACCTGGTTCGCCCTGCACGAGCTGCTCGGCTATCCGAACGTGGAGAACTACGACGGGTCGTGGACCGAGTACGGCTCACTCGTGGGGGCCCCGGTCGAGCGCTAGCGGCTGGTGCCGCGGTCCAAACGCCGATGATCAAGAACCGGCACACTCGCCCATGCCCACCTCGGCAACGTATGGACCGGTCTCGTCGAAGTCCACGTAGAAGTCGGGGTTCTCCTCGGGCAGGGGGAAGACGTCGAGGTCCTTGAGCGTCTGGCCGACCGCCGACGGCCCACCGGCGCGCTCCAGCCATTGGGTGAAGGTCTCGCCCGCGGTGCGCTCTGCGGCGAACTGGCCGACCACCCGCACGGTGGCGGCGCCGGCCGCCTTGGCCGGCAGGCGGAGGGCCTTGTGGCCGAACTCCACCTGGGTATGGCCCACGTGGCCGCCGAGCAGCATGTGGTAGCCGGGCGCGGGCCGGCCGTGGGCCCGCCGCTCGATGCCCACGAAGCCGATGTCGGCGATGTGGTGCTGGCCGCAGGAGTTGGTGCACCCGGAGATGTTGATGCGCACGCTGCCCACCTCGGCCAGCCCGGCCTCCTCCAGGGCCCGGCCGATGTCGTCGGCCAAGCCCCGCGACTGGGTGACGGCCAGGTTGCAGGTGTCGGCCCCGGGGCAGCTCACCACGTCCCGGGACAGCTCGGCGCCGGGCTCGGCCATCCCGATGGCATCGAGGCGCTGGTGCAAGGTGGTCAGCTGCTCCTCGGCGAGGCCACGGAACACCACGTTCTGGCGGTTGGTGACCCGCAACTCGAGATCCAGGTCGCGCTGGATGGCGGCCAGGGCCCGGAACTGGTCGGCGGTAACGTCACCGAGCCGGGCGTAGGCGTAGGCCGAGACCGTGCCCTTGGCGTTGCCCCGCACCACGTTGGCGTCCTCCCAGCGACCGTACGGGTCGTTCCTCCGGAAGACGACGTCGGTTCCCCATCCCATGGGCGTGGGAGCGGTGCCCGTGGTCACGCCGGCCGGCGCGTCACCGTGCTCCTTGACGTAGTCGGGAACGCCATCCACCCAGGTGACTGACGCCACGAGGAGCTTGCGCTCCTTCAGGATGCGCTCCCGCAGCTCCTCCAGGCCCATGGTGTCCACCAACCACTTCATGCGGGCCCGCAGCTTGTTGTCGCGGTTGCCGTAGTGGTCGAACGTGCGGAGGATGGCCTCGAGGGTGGGCAGCAGATCCTCGCGGGAGGTGAACTCCTCCAGGGCCTGGGCCGGGTGGGGGTTGGCGCCCAGGCCGCCGGCGAAGAAGACCCGGAAGCCGGGCTCGGCGGTGCCGTCGGCTTTGGGCCGGCTCACGGCCACCACCCCGATGTCGTTGAACATGGCCTGGCCGCAGTCGGTGACGCAACCGGAGAAGTTGATCTTGAACTTGCGGGGGAGGCGCTGGGCGTAGGGGTTGCGCAGGAAGTGACGGAAGGCGGCCTCGGCCCAGGGGCTGATGTCGAGGACCTCGAAGG
>JALZJC010000166.1 GCA_030859945.1 Actinomycetota bacterium
CTCGGGACCACGCTGAAGCCGTGGTTCGACCGAGCCTCTCAGTTCTTCGAGAAGGAGATGGCGGCGGGACGTTTCCGACGCCACGAACCGGAGCAATTGCTCCTCACGGGCTACGGGGCCCTGCTCAGCTACTTCAGCGACTCTCCTTTGCTGGAGGCGTTGCTCGACCGGGACCCCCTGGCGGTCGACGCCATGGACCAGCGGCTCGAGCACCTGCGGTCGCTGTTCCGGGCCGCCCTCGCCCCATAGGGGACCCAGCTCTAGGTCCCAGGACCGCCTCGGCGCCGGTCCACGTCGTCCAGCAGCTGGAGCGCCTCCATCTCCTCGGGGCTCGCTTCCGGGCCGAACTTGAGCGCCACCGTCCCCTTGGCGCCGCAGTGGGGGCAGATCAGCGCCGCCACCGCCACCATGTCGGCTGGGTCCGAAGCGCCTTCGGTCCGGCGGAGGGCCTGGACGTGCACTTGTCCGGCGGGGCTGACCCGGCGGCAGGTGAAGCAACGGATGAGTCCGCCCTCCCCGGCGGCCATCTGCCCCACGTACCCCTCAGCCTCGAGGCGGCGGATCACCTCGACGAGGGTCGTTCCGTCCGACGCATACTCAGGGGTGCTGGTCATGGCCTGCGCCGACGCTAACTCCTGCTGACCGGGGGATCGGGACCGGTCCCTCTAGTCTCGGGCGATGCCCCGCTGGCTGGTGCCCCTGGTGCTCGCCCTGCTCACCGGTTCCTCGGCGGCCGTGGCCCTGGGAGCGTCGACGGCAACCAGGGGCGGCGATGGAGCCACAGCCTCCCCCCTGGTACCCGTGCTCTCGGCCCGCCGTGTCCCGGGCGTGGTCTCCAACCTGGTGTCCGACACCCGCCTTCGAGCCGGTCTGGAGGCGGCATTGGCCAATCCCACGCTCGGGGCGGGCCGAAACCGCTCGTGCCTGGTGGTTCGCCAGGAGGGACGCCGGCTCTTCGAGCGAAGGCCCACCACGCCGCTCATCCCTGCGTCGACCATGAAGGTGCTAACCGCCCAGGCGGTCCTGGCCAGGCTCGGTCCCGACCAGAGGCTCGACACCGAGGTCCGGGCCGCACACCCGGTGGGGCCCGGCGGTGTGGTCAACGGGCCGCTGTGGCTGGTGGGAGGAGGCGACCCGGTGCTGACCACAGCCGACTACGCCATCACACCCCCAGATCAACCTCAGATCCGCACCCGCTTCGAGACGCTGGCCGACGCCCTGGTGAACGCCGGGGTGCGACAGGTGCTCGGGGGAGTGGTGGGCGACGAGACCCGTTACGACGTCCGGCGCTTCGTGCCCACGTGGAAGCCGACGTACCTCACGAGCGGCCAGGTGGGTCCCGCCAGTGCCCTGAACGTCAACCACGGCTTCGCCTCGCTTGGTTCTGCCGTTGCCTTCGCGGCACAACCGGACGTCCTGGCGGCCGGCGTGCTCATAGACCTGCTCCGGGCTCGGGGTGTGGTGGTGGCGGGAGGGCCGGGCGAGGGAATGGCGCCCCCCGCCGCCGGCGTCCTGGCCCGGATCTCCTCGCCACCCATGCGAGAGCTGGTGGCCGAGATGTTGCTGCACAGCGACAACCTCACCGCCGAGCTCCTGGTCAAGGAGCTCGGTCATCGCTTTGCCAACGACGGCAGCACGGCCAGCGGAGTACGGGTCCTCCGTGAGACGCTGAGCTCGTTGGGGCTGCCCGTGTCGGACTTCTCGGCCGTCGACGGCTCTGGCCTCGACCGTGGCGACGTCGTCACCTGCGGCCTGCTGCTCTCGGCCGTGGAGGCGAACGGTCCGACTGGCCCCCTGGCGGCCGGCTTACCCGTGGCCGGTAGGAGCGGGACCCTGGCCCAGCGCTTCTCCGGCAACCCGGCCGTGGGGCGCCTGCGGGCTAAGACGGGTTCCCTCGACAACGTGACCGGCCTCGCCGGTTACGTGGAGCCGGTCCGCGCCGGCCCCCACCTGGCATTCGCCCTGCTCGCCAACGACGTCCCCAGCGACGGCCTGGGAAGAGCCCTCCAAGAGCAGGTCGGTGCCATCCTGGCCCGCTATCCGCAAGGCCCCCTGCCATCCACGCTGGAGCCGTGAAGGTGTCACCGCAGGGTGTTGGTGCGTGCCGGTGCTTGCGCACCGTGGTTCGGGCCGATAAGCAGACACGCCAATGCAGGAACCACGCGTGACGACCACGAAGAGCGACAAGGCGCTGCCGGCGCTTGCCAGCGAGCTGTGGCAGCTGGTCGTGACCTACCTGAAGCAGGAGACCATCGGCCCCCTGAAAGGCCTGGGCAGGTTCGTGGCCATGGGTGCCGCCGGTTCCGTGATCCTCAGCGTCGGCCTGGTGCTGCTCATGCTGGCCGGCCTGCGAGCGCTCCAGACGGAGTTCGGCACACCGTTCGACGGCGACTGGTCCTTCGTGCCCTACCTCATCACCCTCGTCGTGTCGGCCGTGATAGCGGGCCTGGCCGCGAGGGCAATCGGGAGTCACAAGCGCCGAGCGGCGCGGAAGGGCTCGGTAGGCCGATGACCAACACCGAGGGCCCGGTCACCCGGGACGACATCGAATCGAAGCTCCGGGAGATCAAGGACGACGTCGAGACCACCACCACCGCATCCAAGCCCTACGTGGCCGTGGCGGTGGCGGTGGTGGCCGTGACCCTGGTGGGCATCGCCTTCATCCTGGGCCGGCGGCGCGGCACCAAGCTGAGCACCGTCGTGGAGGTGCGGCGTGTCTAAGGGATCCAAGGGAAAGGCGAGGCTCACGCGATTCCTCTCTCGGACCGCCATCGCGCGCGGTTTCCTCGGCGGCAGCCGGGGGTGGGCGATCGTCGCTTCTGTGACCATCGCCCTCCGAGTCGGCAGGAGGATCTTCGGCGGTACGCCGGAGACGGCCTACAGCGAGACGTTGCGTCCCGGGGACTGCCTCATCATCACCCACGGGCGAGAGGCGCGGGTGGTCCGAGCACCCTCGTAGGTGAGCCGGAGGTAGAGCCGGCGGCGGGAAGTCAGAATGGCACCGTGAAGGTCGTCCTGCGCAACCCCTCGCGGGCGCTCGAGGTGGCGGGCCCGCTACGTGTCCATGCCCTGCTGGAGCGCCTGGAGCTCAACCGGGAGTCGGTGCTGGTCATCCGCGGTGACACGTTGGTGACCGATGACGCCCTCCTCGGCGACGGTGACACGGTCGAGGTCCGCCCCGTGATGTCGGGAGGTTCACGGTGAGGTGCCGGCGCTGCCGTGGACCCGCCGTCATCGAGATCAGGCGCCACAACGCCGGCTTCTGCTCCGAGTGCTTTGTCCACCACTGCCGGGAACAGGTGCGGCGCGCCATCGATGATCACCGCATGGTCGGCCCCGACGACCGTGTGCTGGTGGCGGTCTCCGGAGGCAAGGACTCCCTGGCCCTCTGGGACATCCTCCTCGACCTCGGTTACACCGCATCCGGCCTCTACCTGGGGCTCGGCATCGGCGGGTACAGCGAGGAATCCGCCACCTTTGCCCGGGCCTTCGCCGAGCGCAGGGCGGCGCCGCTGGTGGAGATCGATCTCCCGGACGACCTGGGCTTCGACATCCCGAGCGGTTCCCGAGCGGCGGGACGGGTGCCGTGCTCGGCATGCGGCCTCTCCAAGCGCCACCTGTTCAACCAGGCGGCCCTGGAGGGCGGCTACGACGCGGTGGCCACCGGCCACAACCTCGACGACGAGGCCGCGGTGCTGTTCGGGAACGTACTGCGCTGGTCCTCCGAGTACCTGGCCCGTCAGCTGCCGGTGCTTCCCGCCGGCGATGGCTTCGTCCGCAAGGTCAAGCCGCTGGTACGTCTCGGGGAACGGGAGACGGCTGCGTACTGCGTGGTCAGGGGCATCGACTACATGGTCGAGGAGTGCCCCATGGCCGAGGGCAACAAGCACCTCGGCTACAAGGAGGCGCTCAACTCCATCGAGGCTATGTCGCCGGGAAGCAAGGCCGCCTTCTACTTCGGCTTCCTCGACAAGGTCTCACACCACTTCCGGTCAGAGGCCCTGGCCGAGGAGGGCCAGCTCGGACGGTGCTCGTCGTGTGGGGCCACCACCACCGGCGACGTGTGCGCCTTCTGCCGGCTTCGGGCACGGGCGGCCGCCACGCCATCGTGAACCAACCCTTCGCGGCGGGTGAGCGAGCCCTCCTGATGGATCGCAAGGGTCGCCGTTACCTGGTGAGCCTGGTGGCGGGTGGGGAGTTCCACACGCACACTGGCAGCGTGAGCCATGACGACTTCATCGGCCAGGAGGAGGGAGCGAGCACGCGCTCGACGTCAGGGACTCGCTTCTCGGCCGTGCGGCCGACCCTTTCCGACTTCGTCCTCAACATGCCCCGGGGTGCTCAGGTGATCTACCCCAAGGACCTCGGGCCACTGCTGATGATGGCCGACGTGTTCCCGGGCGCTCGGGTGTTGGAAGCGGGCGTCGGTTCGGGAGCGCTGTCGATGACCCTGTTGCGGGCCGGCGCCGAGGTGGTGGGCTACGAGCTGCGCGCCGACTTCGCCGATCGGGCCCGGGCCAACGTCAGCTCCTTTCTCGGGCCCGACACCCTCGCCCGCTACCGGGTGGAGCAGCGCGACGTGTACGAGGGGATCGAGGAGACGGCTCTCGACCGTGTGGTGCTCGACGTCCCCGAGCCCTGGAGGGTGGTCGAACACGCCCGTGCCGCCCTCCGCCCGGGCGGGATCCTCGTGGCCTACGTTCCGAGCATCATGCAGGTGTCACAGCTGCGGGCCGCCCTGGCGGCGAGCTCCTTCTCCATGGCCGAGTCGCTCGAGGTCCTGGTGCGTTCCTGGCACGTCGAGGGACAGGCAGTGCGGCCCGATCATCGGATGGTGGCCCACACCGGCTTCTTGAGCTCCGCCCGCATGATGGGCGAGGCACAGCCGCGGTCTCACCCGCAGCCATGAACCTTCTCGACGCGCTCATCCTTGTCGCGGGGGGCGTGGCCGCCCTGGGGGCCTATCGGCTGGGCTTCCTGGCCCGCGCCCTGTCGTGGTTGGGCCTTGCCGTCGGCATCTTCTTGGGGGCCCTCTTCCTGCCGACCGCGGTCTCCCTCTTCGAGGGGAGCTCCGTCACCAAGCTCATGATCGCCGCCGGCGTTCTCCTCGGCGGCGCTTTCCTGGGCCAGGGCCTGGGTTTGCTGGCCGGCGCCTCCGTCCGCCGCTTCGTTCCTCACGGGCCGCTGCGGACCTTGGACAGCGCAGTGGGGGCGGTGGTGGGCGTCATCGGCGTCCTCACCGCGGTGTGGCTGCTGCTCCCCTCGCTGGCCGTGGTGCCGGGCGCCCCTGCCAATCTGACTCACAACTCAGCCATCGCCCGCGCCATCGACGCCAGGCTGCCCCCGCCGCCCAACACGCTGCAGTCCCTCCGCCGCCTGGTGGGGGAGACGGGCTTTCCCCGGGTCTTCGAGACTCTGCGCCCCGCGCCCCGGACCGGCCCACCGCCAGCCGCCAGTGGCCTCTCCACCGCCGTGCTGGCCCGGGTCAGCGCATCCACGGTCAAGGTGACGGGGATCGCCTGCCGGCGGATCCAGGACGGCAGCGGGTTCGCCGCCGGGCCCGACACGATCGTCACCAACGCCCACGTGGTGGCCGGGCAGGGATCCGGGCGCACACAGGTGATCCGGCCCGACGGGCGCCGGCTGGGAGCCTCGGTGATCGCCTTCGACGCCGACCGCGACCTCGCCGTCCTCCGGGTGCCGGGCCTGGGCCAGCAGCCCTTGGGGCTCGGGACAGGATCGGTGGGCTCGCAAGGGGCGGTTCTCGGCCACCCCGGGGGTCAGGCGGATCTGCGAGTGGCGCCGGCTGCGGTTCGCCAGCGAGTGGTCGCCGTGGGGCGGGACCTGTACGACGAGCGCTCCACCCGCCGCGAGGTGTTCGTGCTGGCTGCCAGCCTGCGCTCGGGGGACTCCGGGGGCGCCCTGGTGAACACGGCCGGCACGGTGATGGGGGTGGCTTTTGCCATCGCTCCCGACCGTCCCGGGACCGCCTATGCCGTCACCGACCAGGAGCTGCGGGCCGTGCTGTCCAGACCGCGGGGCAACCCCGTGTCCACCGGCCCGTGTCTGGGCAACTAGCCGCGATCGTTCGCGAGAAGTCCGGTGAGAGAGATCGTGTTCCCTCCAAGGTCTCCGGCTAGCGGCGCAAGGCCACAGAACGTTTCAGCTGAAACGCCGGAGAGCAATGAGCGGTGTCGACAGCTGGTTAGAGACTCCGATTGCGCCGGTCGGTCGACAGCGGGCCGCGTTCTCCGAGGGTATGGGCGGGTGAAGTTGGTTCGCTCGGTGCGAGTTCAGGTGCCGAGCACAGCCAGGCTCCGGTAGGGCGCGGCCAGCTCGTCCCCAGGGCCAGTGCTTCGGGGGGCAGAGGATGACGCGCCTGGCCCGGTGCACGATGCAGACCCAGCTTGGCCACTTGCGAGACGGGGGCGGTGTTGCCCCCGTGGCAGCCAGGTTGTTGATGGAGTGCTCGACGTGCAGCAGGGCCCGGAGGATCCGAAGCCTCGTCGGATCCTCCAGCTTGAAGGTGTTGTTAGGCTCGCCGGGCTGTGTGCACGACGCCCCCTTCCCCGAAGATGGCCTGCTGGAGGAGGGCCGCCGCCGCGGTCGCCCAGGGCGCGGGGACGGCATAGGTTTGGGCGCCCTCCGCCTACGGCTCCGCGCCGAGGCGAGGGATCGATGGCGGTCGTGGACGGCGCTGGCCCTGGTGGCCGGCCTCGTCTGGGGCGGCGCCATCGCCGCCCTGTCAGGGGCCCGCCGCACTGAGACTGCCTACCTCCGTTTCCTCGAGGATACCCGGAGGTTCGACGTCCTCGTCACTAACGGCTCGACACCGGAGACCATCAACCGGCAGTTCGACTTCGACCAGGTTGCCCGCCTGCCGGAGGTGGCGGAGGCGGCGCCGGTCAGCTACTACTTCCCAAGCGGCGAGACGCCGTCGGGACGTCGGCTGGCGACGACGGACATCACGCCCTTCGTCGGCACCGACGGCCGGTTCGGCACAGAGCTGAACCGGGCCCATGTGCTCAAGGGCCGCCTTCCCCAGGGTGAGGAAGAGCTCGCTGTCACGTTCCTCGCCGCCGAGCGCTTCGACATCGACGTCGGGGACACGATGCCGCTCGGCCTCTCCGGACCACGCGCCCTGGCCGGTGCCGGCATCGAGATGCCCCCGGCGAGGCCCTTCCGGGTGGTCGGCGTGGTCGCCATGCAAGGGGGCTTCCCGCCCCTGTCGCCGTCCGGCAGCGTCCCGCCGCTCATCCTCCTGTCGCCCGCCTTCGCCCGGTCCCATCCGGACGCGGCCGAGGTCCTCGCCGTCCGCCTTCAGGGCGGCCGGTCGGACGTAGCCGCCTTCACGGGGGAGCTCGAACGGCTGGCGCGGGGGACCCAGGTCGTCACCCTGGTTGAGCGCGAGCAAACCTCGGCAGTGCAGCGGGGACTCGACGTGCAGGCGACGGTCCTCCGCCTTCTCGCCGCCGGCCTGGCCGCCGTCGCGCTGCTGCTGTCGGGGCAGTCGCTGTCCCGCCAGTCCCTCCTGGGGTCCGCAGACGACGGGGTACTCCGGGCCCTTGGCCTCACTCTGGGCCAGCGGTGCGCCCTGGGACTGGCCCGGGCGCTGCTGGTAGGCGTCGGCGCAGCCGCGGTGGCGGTGGTGACCGCGGTGGCGCTGGCGCCGCTGACGCCGGTGGGCGTGGCGCGCAAGGCGGAGCTGCACCCGGGGATCGAGCTCAACGTCGCCGTCCTCGGGGCGGGCGCGGCGGCGGCGGTCGTCCTCATGCTCGGGGCCGGAGC
>JALZJC010000013.1 GCA_030859945.1 Actinomycetota bacterium
TCGGAGGCGGCCGCGGTGGCGCCCACGTCGGCGTCCACGAGGAGGTACACGTCGGCTTCGGGGGTGGCGTCCACGCCGGCCCGGACGGCGCCGCCCTTGCCCACGTTGGCGCCCAGTCGCAGCACCCGGGCCCCGGCCGACAGGGCGGCGTCACCGGTCCCGTCGGCGGAACCGTCGTCCACGACCAGGACATCGTCGACGTCCGGGAGCGCCCGCAGGGCGTCGACCGTGGGGCCCACGGAATCGGCCATGTCCCGAGCCGCCACCAGGGCCACGACCCGGCGCCGCTGGTCAGGAGGAGTGGGCACTGCCGTTCACCGTCGACAGGCCAAGGCCCGGCGCCCCGTCCGACGCGACGGCGGACCAGGACCAGCAGCGACGCCGCCCCGGCCGGACCTCGAGGACACGGCGTCAGACCCGTGAGGGCTCACGAGGCCGCCTCCGGTACCAGGCTGGTGGCACGGGGGCCGACGCCGAAATGGCCTGCCTTTCCCCGGCCCAGGTCCCGGAGCGCGTACACGGTGGCAAAGCGGCCCCGGAAGTCCTCGAGGTTGTCCACCGTGGACAGGAGAGCCGACACAGTGGCGTCCTCCCGGAGCGGCCCCACGAACAGGGCCCGCTGCCCGGGCTGGTCGCGGCCCTGCGGCTCCCGGCCCGGCTCAGCGGCCAGCACCCGCCCCCGTGCGACACGGGCCAGCTGCGACGCCAGGGGCACCGCCAGCGCCTCGTTGGGGACCTCGGCCTCGGCGCTCGACACGACCACGAAGAGGGTCTCCGGGGAGGACACGCCGGCCAGAGCAGCGGCATCGCCCGCTGGCGCCTCCGCGTCCAGGAAGGCGGCGTCGCGCAGCGAGCCCAGCAGGGCGGGGGCGGGGGCGCCGCCCAGGCTGGCCGCCACCCGGGCCATGGCCGTCCCCCGCACGGCATCGGGCGCCTGCGACGTGGCGCCCAGGACGCCGGCGAGGGCCACGGTGTCCTCGGGCTTGTTAAGCCGCCACTTGGAGGTGAGCCAGAGGGTGGCCTGGTAGCGGGCGCCGGCCGCCACCAGCGAAGCCTGAAGGGCCTCGACGGGAGCGCGCTCGGTGCCCTGCACGGACACCACCACCACGGGGACGTCGGTCAGGCGCCCTTCCATGGACTCGTTGCTGGCCTCCTCGGCGAACGCCGTCCACCGCCCGAGATCACCCCGGAGCCGCTCATTCTCGGCGTCGGTGCGGTCCACCCGCTGCGACACGCCGTCCAGCCGGCGCTGCAGGGCCTCGACCGTGGCCTGGTCGACGACGGTGGCTCCGAGGCCGATCCCTACCGCCAGGGCCAGGAAGACAGCGGTGAGGGAGACGAGGTGGAAGCGGAAGTTGACCATGGCGGCGAGCTAGCCCCGTCACTGGGTGACGGAGCGGAGCACCTCCCGGACGAGCAACCAGACGCTCTCGAAGTAGACGCGGGGCACGAAGGCCAGGCCCACGACGACGAAGCACAGCGTAACGGCCACGAGGAACAGCAGCAGGTCCCGTTTGCGCAGCCTGCTCTGGTAGAGCTGGCTCACCCCCTTGGCGTCCACCAGCAGCTGGCCCACCTTGAGGCGGGTGAGGAAGGTGGACGCCATGCCCGACCTGCCCTTGGCGAGGAACTCGACCATCGAACCGTGGGCTCCGACGGCCACGATCAGCTGGGCCCCCTTCTCGTAGGCCAGGAGCATGGCCACGTCCTCGCTCATGCCTCCCGCCTCGAGTGTGGTGTACGGCAGGCCCAGGGCGTCGAGGCGAGCAGCCCCGGGTGCCTCGCCCCCCGGGTAGGCGTGCACCACCAGCTGGGGGCCCGCCCGCAGAGCCTCCGTGGACACCGAGTCGAAGTCGCCGATGACGATGTCGGGCCGGAAGCCCAGCTCGAGGAGGGCGTCGGCGGCGCCGTCCACCGCCACCAGGACCGGTTTCATGTCCCGCACGTAGCTGCGCAGGGCGCCCAGGTCCTCCCGGTAGTCGTGGCCCCGCACCACGACCAGCACGTGGCGGCCCTTGAGGTCGACGTCGAGGTCGGGGACGTCGGGGGTGGTGAAGGCCAGGTGGTGCTCGCGCTGCATGTACTCCAGGGTGTTGGCCGCGAAGCGCTCGAGCTCGTCGCCCACCGCCTCCTTGGCCGCCTCGTAGTCACGCTCGAGCGATTGGAGGTCCTTGCGCACTCCCTTGGCCACCAGGGCGTCGTCGAGCCACAGCTCCTCGCCCTCGAGGCGCACCCGGCGGCCGTCGGGCACCAGCTCCATCACCCCCGGCCCCACACCGTCGAGCAGGGGGACGCCCGCCGCCGCCACCAGCAGGGGGCCGACGTTCGGGTAGCGCCCCGACAACGAGTGGGAGACGTTCACCACGGCCCCCACCCGTCTCTGGACCAAGCCCTCGGCCGCCAGGCGGTCCAGGTCCTCGTGGTCGACGATGGCCACGTCGCCGGGTTGGAGACGAGGGATGAGGTTCTTGGTTCGTCGGTCGACCCGGGCCAGGCCCGACGTGATCCCCACCTCGGCACCCTTGTGGGTCACGTCGGGTCCCCTGGCGGCCATGTCAGTGCCGCCCCCGCTCCCTGGCCGCCACCGCCAGCAGCTCCTCGGCGTGACCGCGCGCCGCTGAGCTCTCCGGCTGTCCAGACAGCATCCGGGACAGCTCCAGGACACGGGCCTCACCATCGACCACCTGGGCCTCGGCCATCGTGCGCCCGGCCCGCTCGCACTTGTGGACCGCCACCTGGTGGTCGGCGTAGGCCGCCACCTGGGACAGATGGGTGACCACGAGCACCTGACGCCCGCCGCTGGGCGAGTCGCCGGTCGGGCTGCCATCTCCTGCGACTGCCGCACCGGCGAGCATGGCCAGCGATCGTCCCACGGCCAGCGCGGCCTGGCCCCCGACCCCGGCGTCGACCTCGTCGAACACGACCGTGGCCGGCCACGTGGGGCCCGAGCGGCGCCGGCCCAGCACCAGGCGGGCCGCCAGCATGGCCCGGGACAGCTCACCGCCCGACGCCACCCGGGCCAGGGGCAGGGCGGGCTCACCCCGGTTGGCGCCGAGGAGGAAGGTGACCTCGTCGCCGGGGTCGTCGCCCACCAGGATCTCGAGGCACGCCTCGGCCATGGCCAACTGGCGCAGGCGGGCTTCCACGGCCTGCGCCAGACGGGGAGCAGCCCGACGGCGGGCCTCGCCCACACGGGCGCCGGCCCGGTTCAGGTCGGCCAGGGCCTGGCCCCGCTGGTGCTCCAGCGCCGCGGCCCGCTCGGCGTGTGACTCGAGGACGTCGAGTCGGTCCCGGGCCTCCTCGCCGAAGGCGATGGCGTCGGCCAGCGAGCCCCGGCCGGGGGCCCCCCTTCCAGGCGTGCCCTGTCCTGGTGCCGGCGCGTACTTGCGAGCCAGGTGGTGGAGGAGGCTGCGCCGCTCCCGGACCCTTGCCAGGCGCTCGGGGTCCTCCTCGAGGCTCTCGGCCGCGGCCCGCAGGTCGGTGGCGACCTCGGCCATCTCCGCCACCAGAGCTTGGAGGCGCTCGGCCAGGGACGCGAGCGGGGCCCGCCTCGCCACCGCGCCCAGAGCCGCTCCCACAGCGTCAGAAGCGCCACCGTCACCACCCAGGGCCTCGGCGGCGACGGTGGCCGCCTGGCGGTGAGCCAGAGCGTCGGCCAGCCGCTCCTCCTCGGCCTCGAGGGCGGCGTCCTCGTCGGCGTCCGTGAGGGCGGCGGCGTCGATCTCGGCCAGCTGGAAGCGCAACAGGTCGATCTCTCGGATGCGGGACCCCTCGTCGCCACCCAGAGCTCCCAGGGCCTCGTCGATGGAGCGGAGACGTTCCTTAGCCGACGTGAGAGGGCCGTGGTCCACGGCGCCGAAGGCATCGAGGGCAGCCCGCTGCGTCGCCGTGGCCAGCAGTGACTGGTGGGCGTGCTGGCCATGGAGGTCGACCAGGCCGGCGCCGGCCTCGGCCAGGGCGGCCACCGGGGCCATGCGTCCGTCCACGTAGGCGCGCGAACGCCCCGCCGCGGGCACGGCCCGAGCCAGCACGATCTCCCGATCCTCCACCACGAAGCGGCCCTCCACCCATGCCTCCCCGGCGCCGGCGCGCACCAAGGCGGCATCCGCCCGCCCGCCGACCAGGAGCTCGATGGCCTCGACCAGCATGGTCTTGCCCGCACCGGTCTCCCCCGTCACCGCCGTCATGCCCGGCTCGAGCACCAGGTCGGCCCGGGCGATCACCCCGAGGTCGCGGATGCGAAGCTCCAGCAACATCAGCGGTCCGCCAGGCCGAACTTGGCCTTCAGGATCTGGTGGAAGTCACGCCCGTCGTCGAAGGTCACGAACAGTGCGTCGTGGGGCCCGGCCCGGCACTCGGCGGCGTCCCCGGGTCCGAGCACCGCCAGGCTCCGCCCGTCCACCACCATGGCCGCGGCCGGCCCGTCCATCACCTCCACGCTCACCCATTCCTCGGCGCTCAGCACCAGAGAACGGTCGAAGAGCATGTGCGGGGCCACAGGGGTGACCACGAGGGCCCGCTGCTGGGGCGAGACGATCGGCCCCCGAGCCGAGAGGTTGTACGCCGTCGAGCCCGTGGGCGTGGAGACGATCAGCCCGTCGGCGGCACAGGTGGTGAAGCGCTCGCCGCCGAGGGCCAGCGCCAGTCGCACCGTGTTCCCCGGGACCGTCTTCTCCAGCACGACCTCGTTGAGGGCGGTCCAGCTCGAGCGGCCCTCGGCCCCGCTCACCTCCACCAGCAGGGTCAGGCGGGCCTCGATGGAGAAGTCGCCGCCGAAGAAGCGCTCCAGGGCCGCCTCCAGGCCGTCGGGCTCCACGGCGGTGAGGTACCCCATGTGACCCACGTTCACGCCGAGCACGGGCACGCCGGCGCCGGCCACGAGGTCCACGGTGCGCAACATCGTGCCGTCGCCTCCGAGGCTGACGGCCAGATCGAGGCCGCCGACCAGCTTGTCCAGGGGCCACCCATGCTCGGACAGGTGGGTACCCGTGGCGTCGGCCTCGGGGACCCGCACCTCGTGGCCCCGCTCCACGAGCCACCTGGCACTCTCGGCGGCCCGGCCCGCGGCCGCCTGTCGCAGCGGGTGATGGACGATGGCGACACTGGCCACGGCTAGGGCCGCCCTGGGCAGAGGGGCGACACTAGGACACCAGGTCCACGGCGGAGTCGACGACCGCGTCGAGGTCGACCTGCGGCTCCCGGGCCGTGGCCACGTGGGCACGGAGGTGGACCAGGAACTCGACGTTGCCGCCGGCCCCGGTGAGGGGCGACACCATGGCCCCCATCATGGCGGCTCCCTGACCCTCGAGGGCGACGCCCACCTCGCCCAGCACCCTCCGCCAGACCTGCGGGTCCCGGATCACCCCCCGCCGGCGTGAGGCCTCGGCTCTCCCGGCCTCGAACTGGGGCTTCACGAGCACCACCACGTCGGCGCCGGGGGCGGCGTTGGCGCCGAGCAGGGCCGGCGCCGCCGTGGCCAGGGAGATGAACGAGAGATCGGCCACCACCACCTCGAAGGCCGCGTCGGCCACGAGGTGACGCACGTTGGTGCGATCGAGGACCCGGACCCGGGGATCGGCCCGCAGGCGCTCGTGAAGCTGCCCGTAGCCCACGTCCACAGCCGTGACCCCGGCGGCTCCCCGTTGCAGGAGGCAGTCCGTGAAGCCGCCCGTCGACGCGCCGGCGTCCAGGGCGTGGCGGCCGGCGACGTCCACGGTGAAACGTTCCAGGGCCGCGTCGAGCTTCTCTCCTCCCCGGCTCACGAACCGCGGCGGGGGCCCGACCAGCTCGATGGGCTCCCCCGCGGCAACCAGCCGGGAGGCCTTGTCAGCCAGGGAGCCGGCCACCAGCACCCGTCCTCGGGACACGAAGTCCTGGGCCGCCTCCCGGCTCGGCGCCAGTCCCCGGCGCACCAGCTCGGCGTCGAGGCGCCGCCGACCGGTCACGGTTCGGACGCTAAAGCATGGTGGGGGCCGGCACTAGCCTCCGCCCCCGTGATCCCCCTGAAGGACTACAACCCCACCCGCACCACACCGGTGATCACCATCGTCCTCATCGCCGCCTGCGTGATCATCTTCGCCTTCGTCCAGCCTCGGGGGCGCGACATCGACGAGATCGCCTTCAGCTACGAGACGGCGGCCATACCCTGCGAGGTGGTCGAGGCTCGACCGCTCACCCGCGCCGAGATCAACGAGACGCTCGAGGGTGAGACCGAGGCCTGCGCCAGCGACTCCCGGTCAAGGGAGTCGAGGGCCCTCTTCCCCGACAAGAGCGTCTACCTGGCCGTGCTGTACTCGATGTTCCTCCACGGCAGCTGGCTCCACCTCCTGGGCAACATGCTGTTCCTGTGGACGTTCGGTAACAACCTCGAGGACCGGGGAAGACCCACCTACCTCCTCTTCTACCTCCTGGCCGGCCTGGTGGCCACAGCCGCCCACGTGGCGGTGCAGCCGAACAGCACCGTGCCCCTGGTGGGTGCCTCGGGAGCCATAGCCGGGATCATGGGCGCCTACCTGGTCCTGTTCCCCAACGTGCTCATCAGGTCGCTCGTCTTCCTGCTGTTCTTCGTCACCTTCGTCGACGTCCGCGCCAAGTGGCTGCTCGGCGCCTGGTTCGTGCTCCAGTTCTTCACCAACCCTGCCGAGGGCGTGGCCTGGGTGGCCCACGTGGGCGGCTTCGTCTTCGGCGTGGTGGCCGGGCTCATATGGAAGGCCTTGTCACCACCGGAGCGCCGGGCGGTTCATCCCGCCTTCTGAACCCTCACTCCTCATCCTCGGCCACCAGCGCGGCCAGATCCGGGCCCACCTCGTCGGGCTCGGGCTCGACGGGCAGGTCGTCTTCCTTGGTGACGCCCGACAACGCCAGCAGGAAGCGAGCCCCCAGGCGCTGGGCCAGCTTGCCGTCGGTCGAGGGACGGTCGCCCACCAGCGTGTCGATGGTCCCGAAGCGCTCCCCGATGAGCTCCGCCACCGGCTCGTGGGGCTTGCCCGCCACCACCGGCTCGGTCCCGCTGGCCACCGATACCGCGGCCAGCAGCGCTCCCCCTCCCGGGATGGGCCCGTCCCCTGTCGGGTAGGTGGCGTCGTCGTTGGTCCCGATGAGGCGGGCCCCGCCCATCACGGCGTCGGCGGCGGCCTTCAACCGGTCGTAGTCGAAGTCCGGGTGCCATCCCACCACCACGGCGTCGGCCTCGCCCTCTCGAACCGTGTTGGCGCCCCGCTCCCGCAACGCCTCCTCCACGCCGGGACCAGCGCACACCAGCGCCGTCTGGCCGGGCTCCACCAGCGCGGCCGCGGCCAGGGCGGAGGTGATGAGCTCGTCGGGGTCCACCTCGATCCCCATGTCCCCGAGCTTGGAGATCACCGCACCGATCTCCATGCTGGAGTTGTTGGTGAGGAACACCACCCGCTCTCCCCTGTCTCGCAACCGCCCGACGGCATCCACTGATCCGTCTATCGGTTCGTCCGCCAACCACACCACACCGTCGAGATCGAGTAGCCAAGTCATCCCCTGATCGTGCTACGAGTAGACCGTGCCTCGCTTGGACCCCTTCACAGCCAGCCGCTATCGGCCTGAGGCCGGCCACCTCGACGCTCTCATAGCCCCGCCCTACGACGTGGTCACCGCCGAGGAGCGGGCCCGGCTGGTGGGGCGCTCCGAGCACAACGCGGCCCGCCTGGAGATCCCTGCCGAAGAGGAGGGCCGTGACCGCTACCTGGTGGCGGCCTCCCTCTGGCAAAGGTGGCACGACGAGGGGATCCTCGCCCCCGACCAGGAGCCGTCCCTCTACCTCTACCGCATGGGCTTCCACGACGAGGACGGCCGGCCGCAGCAGACCAGCGGGGTCATGGGGGCCCTGGAGCTGTCGCCGCCGGGCCAGGGCGTCCTGCCCCATGAGCACACCACGGCCAAGGACAAGAGCGATCGCCTGGCCCTGCTGCGGGCGTGCCGAGCCAACCTCTCACCCATCTGGGTGCTGTCGCCCACGGCTGGGCTCTCGAGCCTTCTCGAGCCGCAGGGCCCGCCCGTGGCCCGAGCCACCGACGACCAGGGCGTGCACCACCGGCTGTGGGCCCTGAACCAGCCGGCGATGGTGGCCACCATCGCCGACGCCGTGGCCTCTGTGCCGGTGGTGGTGGCCGACGGCCACCACCGCTACGAGACCGCCCTCGCCTACCAGGAGGAGCGCCGAGCCGCCACCAGCGGGGCGGCCGGCGCCTACGACGCGGTCCTGGCCTGTGTCGTGGAGCTCTCGCAGGAGCAGCTCGCCGTGCGCCCCATCCACCGCCTGCTCTCGGGCCTGGGCCCGGGATTCGACCTGGCAGAGGCCCTCTCCGCCCACTTCGAGGTCACAGCGGCGGGCCGGGCCGACACCGGCCTGCCGGCCCGCATGGCCGGAGCCGGGTCCCTGGGCCTGGTGACGCCGGCGGGCGCATGGCTGCTGCGCCCGCGGCCGGAGACGGTAGCCGCCGCTGTGCACAGCGTGGACTCGAGCCTCCTCGACGTGGCCCTCCCCGGCCTGCCGGCTCACCGCCTCGTGTACCAGCACGGACTGGACACGGTGCTGGCCGCGGTGACCTCGGGCGCCGCCGAGGCGGCCATCCTCCTGCGCCCCGCCACCGTGGCCCAGATCGGTGAGGTGGCGCGGGGCGGCGACCGCATGCCCCCCAAGACCACCTTCTTCGAGCCCAAGCTGCGCACCGGCATGGTGTTCCGTGCGGTCCCGGGCTGAGCTCTACGACTGGGAGCTGGTCCATGTGGCCGGCCGCCTCCGCCAGGACCTGGCCTTCTACTCGCAGCTGGCGTCCCGGGTGGGCGGATCGGTGCTGGAGCTGGCGTGTGGCACCGGGCGGCTCACGGTGCCGCTCGGTGCCATGGGCCTGGACATCGACGGCGCCATGCTCGCGGTGGCCCGCCGGCGGGGAGCCCACACCTTGGTGCAGGCCGACATGCGCCGCTTTGCCCTGGCCCGCCGCTTCGGCCTCGTGGTCATCGCCTACAACAGCCTGCAGCTGCTGGTGGACGACGACGACATCGTGGCCTGCCTCCGCTGCGCGGCGTCACACCTGGGCCCGGACGGCGTGCTGGCCCTCGAGGTCACCGACTTCCAAAGCGGAGCCCTGCGCACCACGGTGGAGCCCGAGCGTCTGGCCGGCGCCGAGGGCGTCACCCTGCACGGGGGGCTGGTACACGACCTGACCCGGCGCATCACCACCTACCACCGCCGCATCCGAGAAGGCGACGAGGTTCGGGTGGACCACGTACGACTGCGCTGCCTCGACGGGGCGGAGCTCGAGACCCGTCTCCGGTGGGCGGGTCTCGGGGTGGTCCAGAGGGCGGGGGGACCGCCGGGGCTCTGCGTGGCCAGGCGCCAAGGCGGCCATGGCCACCATCAGCCTGCCTACGGGTCCGCGGTGTCGAGCCGGAGCATGGCCCTGGCCACCAGAGTGCCGGCCCGCTTCGGCTGACGAGCCGGGGCCACCGACTCCGCCACCACCTCCGTACGGCTCTGCGTGGCCCCACCGGTCCGGAAGAACCGGCGGCGCACCCTTCCCAGGACCACGACGGACTGGTTGACGTCGAACGCCTCCGCGGCCGCGGGGGCGTCGTGCCAGACCACGGGCACACTCTCCGCCCTGAGCCCCGGACGGGTGACCGAGAGCTCCAGAGCCACCAGCCGGTCTCCCGACGGCAGCACCCGGAGCTCGGCCGGACGGCTGAGCCGCCCCTTCAGGAGGACCAAGTTGATCCCCGCCCCGGCGCTTCCGGGGCCGTCCGCGTCTGGCCCGGACGTCTTGTCGCCGGCCGTTCTGGGCCTGGTCATCAGGCACACCTTCCTTCCCAATCGCCAACAGGAGGGGGAAGGGGCCAACGCCGCGCCGCTCGGGATCGAGCGTAGCGGTCCCGTGTGACAGCCCAGCCCGCAGCCGATGGGTCAGCTCAGGGCCGCCAGACGCTCGGCCACGTCCGCGAAGGAAGGATCTCGAGCGGCCACGGCTCGCAGCAGCTCCCGGGCCCGGGGAACGTCACCGCCGCGCTCGTAGAGCCCGGCCAGGGCGTAGGAGACCCGCAGGTCGTGGGGCCGGACCCGCTTGCGGCTCGAAGGCGCCTGCTCCAGGAGCCGGATGGCTCCAGCCACGTCCCCTCGATCGGCGAGGGCTCCCGCGGCCACGATGCGCCCCTCGGCGACGAGCTCGGCACCGGGGGACGCCCGTCGCAGCTCGTCCCAGAGCTCTTCCACCGCCTTCCAGCGGCCGAGGGCCCGATGGCAGTCGGCGCGCACCGGGTGCTGGTCGAACGACGCCGTCAGGTCGGCAAAGGCCTCGAGCTCCTTGATGGCCGCCCGCCAGCGGCCCAGTCGGTAGAGGGTGAGGCCGAGCAGCTCGCGGACCGCCGGTGCCTCCGGAGCAGCCGCGGCCAAGGGGCGCAGGGACCGGAGGGCGTCCTGGTAGCGATCCTGCTCGTATGCCCGCACCGCCCGCGCCAGCGAGGGAGCGAGCCGGGTCGCCTCGGCGGGGCCGAGGGCGCGCCGCAGCTCGCTCAGCACGTCCGGCCCCAGCCCGGACGGGCGCCGGGCCGGCCGGTCAGGTGCCGGGTTGCGTGCGGTCTTCGCCGGCCCCGGCCCGCTCACCTCCACCCAGTCTTCGGCCTCCCACGACCCTTCCTCTGGCCGCCGGCCGGCCCTGCCACGGCCCCGCTCGGGCGGGGTCTCCTGCCCGCTGCCGGGGTTCATCACGACCCCGGCACCCCTGCGGGCCACGCTCCCCCACCGCCGCCCCGAGGGGTCCCGGCCCGGGGCCGGGGCCTTTGGCCGCCGAAGTCGGGTCTGGGCCCCGTCCCGCCGGGGAGGGTTCCGCTCTGGTTCCGGGCCGGCCACAGCCAGCGAGCGTATCCCGGACGCGACAAGGCCCCGCCGAAGCGGGGCGCTTGTCAGGAAAAATCCGGCGGCGACCTACTCTCCCAGGGAGTGACCCCCCAAGTACCATCGGCGTAGGCGAGCTTAACTTCCGTGTTCGGGATGGGAACGGGTGTGTCCCCGCCACTATGGCCACCGGAAACCGGTGCTCGATTGTCTGAGGACCGCAGTCCCCCAAGCATTCCATAGCGAGCACGAGCGAGAGATGTCCCAAGCCCTCGGCCGATTAGTACCGGTCGGCTGAACACGTTGCCGTGCGTACACCTCCGGCCTATCAACGTGGTCGTCTACCACGGGCCTTACCAGGTTGACCCTGTGGGAACCCTCATCTTGGAAC
>JALZJC010000019.1 GCA_030859945.1 Actinomycetota bacterium
CAGCCCGGCGTGTCCTTTGCCACAGTGCGCGAGGTGGCGCTCGAGGCCAAGGCAGTGCTGGACGAGCATGGCCTGGCGTCGTTCCCCAAGACCTCGGGCTCACGAGGCATGCACCTGAACCACCGCATCCAGACCCGCTGGGGCTTCACCGAGGTCCGCCGGGCGGCCCTGGCCCTGGCGCGGGAGCTGGAGCGGCGGCGGCCCACCCAGGCCACGTCGGCATGGTGGAAGGAGGAGCGAGGCCAGCGGGTGTTCGTGGACTACAACCAGAACGCCCGGGACCGGACGGTGGCATCGGCCTACTCGGTGCGGGCCAACCCCGAGGGCAGGGTGTCCTGCCCGCTCGAGTGGGAGGAGGTCGCCGACGTCGAGCCTGGCGACCTGACCCTTGCCACCGTGCCCATCCGGTATGCCGAGAAGGGTGATCCCGGGGCCTCCATCGACGACAACGACTGCTCCCTCGGCTCCCTGCTCGAGCTGGCCGCTCGCGACGAGCGTGAGGGCCTGGGTGACGCTCCCTGGCCGCCGCATTTCGCCAAGCAGAGGAGCGAGCCCCGGCGGGTCCAGCCATCCAAGGCCAAGGCCAGACCCCAACCGCCCCCCTCGTGATCCAGTGCTCAGGTGCGGGTGTCAGGTGGGCCCGGGCGAGACATCCCCTCCCTTGAAGACCATGGCCAGCTCCTCGGGGGGTGTGACCTCGAGCTGGGCACAGGTACAGGAAACGGGGTCGCGGTCCGGGCGCCAGCGCCGGAAGGTGGTGGCGTGGCGGAAGCGATCGCCCTGGAGGTGGTCGTAGGCGACCTCGCACACCAGCTCGGGACGAAGCGGCTCGAAGGACAGGTCGCGGTCCGCGTTCCAGCGGCTGGGCGTGCCTGGCCTGCGCCCGTCGCCCTCCTGGTGCCACGGGTGGGCGGCTGCGGCGTCGTCCCGGTACGGGGCCAGCTCGTCCACGAGCTGGCGGCGGCGCTCCATGGTGAACGAGGCGGTGACGCCCACGTGGTGCAGGACGCCGGCCTCGTCGTAGAGACCGAGGAGCAATGAGCCCACCACACCCCCTGTTTTGTGCCAACGGAACCCGGCCACCACACAGTCCGCGCTGCGCTCGTGCTTGACCTTCACCATGGCTCGCTCGCCGGAGCGGTAACCGATGTCGAGCGGCTTTGCCACCACGCCATCGAGGCCCGCCCCCTCGAAGCGATCGAACCAGTCCAGGGCCACGGACCGGTCACGGGTGGCGGGGGTGAGGTGGACCGGGGTGCTCACGCCGGTCAGGGCCCGCTCGAGCTCGGCCCGGCGGTCGGAGAAAGGTTGAGGGCGGAGGTCCCTATCGTCCAGTCCGAGGACGTCGAAAGCCACGAACGAAGCCGGGCTCTCCGAGGCCAGCTTCCGTACCCTCGACTGAGCGGGGTGGATGCGCTGGAGCAGGGCGTCGAAGTCGAGACCACGAGGGCCGGCGATGACGATCTCCCCGTCGAGCACACAGCGATCCGGCAGCTCGGAACGCACTGCGTCCACCACCTCGGGGAAGTAGCGGGTGAGGGGCTTCTCCTTGCGGCTCCCGAGCTCGACCTCGTCGCCGTCCCGAAAGACGATACAGCGGAACCCGTCCCACTTGGGCTCGTACGCCATCCCCCCGCTCGCGCCATCGGCACGGGGCAGCTCTCGGCCCAGCTTGGCCAGCATGGGTGCCACGGGGGGCATGACCGGCAGGTCCACACCTTCACCCTACGGCCAAGCGCCGGATACGGTGAGTCCGGTGAAGCTTGTCAGTGTCCTTCGTCGCCTGGCGCGGTTGATGCTGTCGGCAATCTTCGTCGTCGGAGCAGGCGACGCCCTCCGCAACCCCGAGCCCCGGGCCCATACCGTGGACTGGATGAACCTTCCCCGGCCCAACCGCCTGGTGCAGGTCAGCAGCGCCGGTCTCCTGGCCGGCGGCATCGCCCTGGCCCTCGGCGTGAGAGAGCGGGAGGCGGCGGCGCTGGCCTTCGTGCTCATGGTCCCCACCACGGTGGGCGGGCACGCCTTCTGGCAGGTGGACGACCAGCAGGCCCGGCGAGGTCAGCGGGTCCATTTCATGAAGAACCTGACCATCCTGGGCGCCCTCCTGTACGTCGCCACCGGGGCGGACCACGGGGACTGAAGGTGGGAACAGTCATCACCGTCGCGGGCCTACACAAGTCCTACGGACAGCTCGAAGCGGTGCGGGGAGTGGACCTGGACGTCCACGAGGGCGAGATCTTCGCCTTCCTCGGACCGAACGGCGCGGGCAAGACCACCACTGTGGAGATCCTGGAGGGCTATCGCACGCGCACCTCGGGCCACGTCGACGTGCTCGGCGCCGACCCCTCGAGGTCGACAGCGGCGTGGCGGTCTCGCATCGGGGTCGTGCTCCAGACCTGTCAGGTCTGGAGCCTGCTCACCGTGCGCGAGTCTCTGGAGCTGCACGCCGGGTACTACCCGTCGCCGAGGGACGTGGAAGAGACCATGGCCCTGGCCGGCCTCGCCGAACAGAGAGACCAACGGGCGGGAAAGCTCTCGGGAGGCCAGCAGCGCCGGCTCGACGTGGCGCTGGCCCTGATCGGCGACCCCGAGCTGCTGTTCCTCGACGAACCCACCACGGGGTTCGACCCCGCGGCCAGACGCGCCGCCTGGGAGGTCGTCTCCAGCCTGGGCAAGCTGGGCAAGACGGTCTTCCTGACAACCCACTACATGGACGAGGCCGAGTACCTGGCCGACCGGGTGGCCATCATCAAGGACGGCCGCATCGTGGCCCAGGGCAGGCCGGACCAGCTGGCCGGAGGTGAGCAGGGGGTGACGTCCATCCGCTTCAGGCTCCCCGCCGGCGTGGGAGCCGATGAGCTGCCTGCCGGCATCGGCCCGACGGCCGTCCAGGGCGACGGCAACCTCCGTATCGCCAGCCGGGAGCCAGTGCGCGACCTGGCCGAGCTGTGTGGATGGGCGGTGGCACGAGGGGTCGAGCTCGAGGATCTGGAGGCGGTGCGACCGAGGCTAGAGGACGTGTACCTCGACCTCACGAGGAGCTCGGAGGCGTGACGTCGGCTCGCCTGGTCTGGCACCAGTACCGCTACGACCAGCGCACCTTCTGGAGGGACCCGGCCGCCGTCTTCTTCACGATCGCCCTCCCCCTCATCTTCCTGTTCATCTTCGTCTCCATCTTCGGCAACGAGGACATCGAGGTGGGCGGGCGGGAGATCAGCGGCTCCACCTACTACGTCCCCGGCATCCTGGCCCTCGCCATCGTCTCCGCCACCACGGTCAACCTGGCCATCACCATGACCACCCTCCGCGAGCGGGGCACCCTCAAACGGGTCCGGAGCACCCCTCTGCCCCCGTGGGTCTTCATGGCCGGGCGGCTCCTCACGGCCCTCGTGGTCTCCGTGCTCATGGTGGTGATCGTCACCCTGCTTGGCCGCCTGGTGTACGGCGTCGACGTGCCCACGGGGACGCTTCCCGGGCTGGCCCTGGCCGTGATCATCGGCACGGCTGCGTGCTGCTGCCTGGGCTTCGCGCTGACGGCCGTCATCCCGAGCGAGAACGCGGCGCCAGCCGTCAGCAACGCCCTGGTTCTGCCGCTCTACTTCTTCTCGGGCATCTTCATCCCCAACAGCGACATCCCCGAGGGCATGCAGGTGGTGGGTGACATCTTCCCCGTCAAGCACCTGTTCGAGGCCCTCCTGACCGCCTTCGACCCCGTCACCCGGGGCTCGGGCATCGAAGGCATCCACCTGGTGGTGATGGCCGCCTGGGGCGTGGCCGGCCTGGTGGTGGCCACCCGCACCTTCCGCTGGTCGCCTCGGTCGTCCTAGCTGCCCCGGTCGTCCAGGTTCAGGCCTTCCGGCAGCTCCGGGGGGGGTGGCAGGAAGACTGCCTGCACGAGGCCCCGGATCTCCTCAGGCAATCCGTTCATCGGGAGCTGGTCCCCCCCATCGGTCGTGGTCACCGGGGCGAAGAACCGCTCCTCGTCCACCACCAGGCCCTGCCCGAAGAACTCCTCGAAGAAGGACTTGCTGGCCGCGATGGAGAAGGTCATGCCGATGGGGGCGTGCACCTCGAAGCCCGCCTTCTCGAAGTAGCCCTTGGCTCTGCCAATGGCATTCGCCTGCCCGGCCGCCGCCCCACCGCTCGACTCCCCGCCGCCCGGTACCGAGGTTTCGTCCAGCCCGAGGTTCACGCCCTCGAGCACGGCTGCCGCCTCGGCTACGACGTCCACGGGATCGTCCACGGCCGGACCGTCGCTCTGGGCATCCTCACGCACCGCCACCACCGCTGAGACCAGTGGGTCCCTGGTTTCCGGATCGAAGTCGTTCGGGTCCGGCCCCATGGCCAGAGCTTAGGGCTGACGACCCCGGTCCAGCGTGGCGGCCACCTCGGCGACCGTGGGGTCGGCTTCCACCTGCTCGAGCGGCTGGGGCAGGGCCAGGGACCAGTTGGGCCGCTGGTCGGTGGTGCCCGGCATGTTGGGCCGCTCGCTCACCAACAGGGCGTCATCCAGGGTGGGGGTGACCACCACGCTGGGCGCCTCGGCCAGCAGCCGGTAGGCGCCGAGCACCGCCTTCTCCGCCGGCGCATCCTCGTCCACACCGCTCCACTCCCCCAGGCGCCGGCGCAGCTCGGCGCTGCCCTCCACGTTCGGCGCCAGGCCCAACCGCTGCTGCTCCTCCAGGTCGGCGCCCGACCAGAGCCCGGCGACGGTGGGCAGGTCGTGGGTGGTCACGGCCCCGAGGGACCGAAGCGGGAAGTGGCGTGGCGGTCCCTGCTCGAACCACATGAGGCGGTAGGACAGCACGTCGCGGCGGCCAAGCTCCTCCCGAACGGAGTCCTCCACCGTGCCCAGGTCCTCCCCCACCACGTAGGCAGACGCCCGATGGCTCTCGAGGGCGAGGATCCCCAGCATCTCCTGGAAGGAGTACCTCACGTAGGTACCTTCGGCGGGACCGGAGCCGGCCGGGATCCAGAACAGACGGAAGAGTCCCATGACGTGGTCGATCCGGAGCCCTCCTGCGTGGCGGAAACCCGCTCGCAGGGTGCGGATGTAGGGCTCGTAGCCGACGGAGCGGAGCCGCCAGGGGTCGAACGGGGACAACCCCCAGTCCTGGCCCTGGGTGTTGAACTCGTCGGGCGGGGCCCCCACCTTGGCGGCCGACGCCACGCAGTCCTGCCAGAGCCACGCGTCCGCCCCGGCAGGGTCGACACCGATGGCCAGGTCCTGGATGAGCCCGACGTTCTCGCCGACCGAAGCGAGCTGGGCGTCGAGCAGCCACTGCAGCCACTGGTGAAAGCGAATGCGGCGGTGATAGGCGTCGACGAACCGGAGCACCTCGGGGCCGTCGGGGCCCTGGAGCCCGTCCGGCCACTGCCACCACGGAGCGCCGTAGCGCTCCACCAGCACGCAGAACGTGGCATAGGCGGCTAGCGCGGGCCCCTGATCCTCGCAGTAGCGGTCGAAGGACGGGTCGCCGCCGAAGCCGTCCCACAACCGCTCGAGGGCGCCGAGCTTGAGCCGCCACGCGGCGTCACGGTCGATGTGGCGATCGGCGTTCAGGCTCCGCCCGGCCGCAGCCAGGGCCTCGAGGTCCTCCCCCCGCGACACGACCCCGGGCACGTCCTCGACCCGCAGGTACAGGGGGTTGCGGAAGCACCGGCTCGAAGGGAAGTAGGGGCTTGCCTGCTGGGCCGCCGTCGGCAAGGGGGCGTGGAGGGGGTTCACCATCACCACTCCCGCCCCCCGGTCCGCCGACCAGCGGGCCAGGCGGCCCAGGTCCGCAAGGTCGCCGATGCCCCAGCTCTGCGCCGACCGCAGGGCGTACAACTGAACGGCCCAGCCCCAGGTCCGCAGGTCGCCGGACGGAAAGCACCCGCCCGGGCTCACGATCAGGAGGCGGTGGTGATCGTCCTCCTGGCGGCGCAGCTGGTGGTAGCCAGGCGGCAGGTCCGGCGGCAGGGAACCCTCGACGGTGAGGTCAGCGCCGTCCTCGGTCCGCAACAGCCAGCGGCCTTCCAAGGCCGGGGCCTGGCCCACGTCCAGGACCCACACCGGGTCGTCGTGGCCGGTTCCCTGGGGCGCCGGCCGGTCCTCGGCCCCCATCGCCGCCAGCAGCGCGTCCACCGTGGTGGGGGGAGCCCCGTGCCAATGGCCGGCATTGTCACGATAGGTCGAGTCGATGCCCCAGGCGGCCGGGTCGGTCATCGGCCCTTTGTAGCCCGGCTACACGTGTCTACGCTCGGTGTGAGTGCTATCCGCTGGCGTTGGTCCCGGCCGAGTCACCGAGCCGCTTCTGCATGCGCAGGCGGGTCCCGCCCGTCTCCGTGGGAGACTCGAGCTGCACCGTGGTCATGAGCGTGCGGATCATGTGCAGCCCCCGCCCCGACGTGGCTTCAGGAGCGGGCTCGCTGCGGGTTACCTCGAAGGCGTCGAAGCCCACCCCGTCGTCCTCCACCTGCACGGTGACTGCGTCGTCGGCGATCTCGGCTCGCAGGCGGATGGTGCCTCGCGCCCCGTCCGGGAAGGCATGGCGGATCACGTTGGCGCAGGCCTCGTCGAGGGCCAACACCACGTCGGCCCTGTCGTCGGGCTCGGTGCCCACGTCCTCCAGGTACCCGGCCACTGCCCTGCGAGTCCTCGGCAGGAGCCGCGCATCGGCAGGCAACTCGAGTTGGAGGACCAACTGGGTGGCCATGACCCCTCCGGTTTCGATCGACTCGTGTCCCGTACCCGGCCCGGGGGCGGGGCAAACTACTGAGCGTGGGCACGGTGCTCATCGGCGCCTCTTCGTGCTCGGCGCGCTCCCTCGTCCACGACAGCCACTGGTACCCGCGCCGGTCGATGAAGGCGGCCGAGCGCATCGCCTACTACACGGAGCGCTTCCCCATCCTGGAGCTCGACGCCACCTATCGATTTCCCCCCACGCCCGACCTGGCTCGCCAGTGGGTGGAGCGTACGCCGGATGGCTTCCTGATCGACGTCCAGGGTTGGACCCTGCTCACCGGCAACGCCACGCTGCCCGACTCGCTGTGGCCCGACCTGCGGCCGGAGGTCCGCCCGGAGCTGCGCGATCGGCGCCGGCTCTACCTCGGCCACCTGAGCGAGGACGGGCGGACCGAGGCGTGGCAGCGTTTCCGCCACGCACTGCTTCCGCTGGCCGACGCCGGCCGCCTCGGCGCCGTGGTCCTGCGCTATCCGCACTGGCTGCGGCCCGGCGACACGGGGCGGGCCCTGCTGGCCGAGGCCCGCCGCCGGCTTGCCGGCTTCCGCCTGGCCGTGGAGCTGCGGAACCACGGCTGGCTCGACCAAGGGCAGTGTGAGCGGACACTCGCCTTCCTGGAGGACCACGACCTGGCATTCGTGTGCGTGGACTCGGCCCACGCGCCGCCGGTGGTGGCCACCACAACCAACCTGGCCGTGGCACGCCTCGACGGGCGAAACCCCGGCGACTGGGACGAGTCCGATCTGTCCCTTGGTGAGCGCTTCTCATACCTGTACCCGCCCGAGGAGCTGGCGACGTGGGGGGCCACCATCGGCCAGCTGGCCGACGTGGCCGACGAGGTGCACGTGCTCCTGGCCAACGCTTATCGAGACTTCGCGGTGCGAAACGCCACCCAGCTGGCGGAGCTGGTCGGCGCCACGGGCCGATGCCAACAGTGATCGCCGGCGACGGCGTGGCCGTCGCCGCCTACGACCTTGGTGGGGACGGACCCGACCTGCTGCTGGCTCACGCCACCGGCTTCCACGGGCATGCGTGGCTCCCGGTGGTGGAGCAGCTGAGGAGCCGGTTCCGCTGTGTCGCCTTCGACGAGCGCGGCCATGGTGACTCGGGTACGGGAGTGGACGAGAGCTTCGACTGGCACCGCATGGCCGACGACGCCTTGGCCGTCGTCGACGCGCTGGGACTGTCTCGACCCTTCGGCGTGGGCCACTCCTGCGGGGGCGCCCTCCTCCTGCTCGCCGAGGAGGCCCGACCCGGCGCCTTCACCTCGCTCTACTGCTTCGAGCCCATCGTGGCGCCCGTGCACGACCCTCCCCCGGCCGGTGTCCAGAACCCCATGCCGGCCCGGGCCCGAAGGCGGCGAGAGGTGTTCCCTTCCCGGGACGTGGCCCACCTGCACTTCTCCGAGAAGGACGTGCTCAGGGCGCTTGCCCCGGAGGCCCTCGGCGCTTACGTCGACTACGGCTTCGACGACCTCGAGGACGGGACCGTCCGCCTCAAGTGCAGGGCTGAGCACGAGGCGAGGGTCTACGAGAAGGGCCTGTCCCATCGCGCCTTCCGCCATCTCGACCGGGTGCGCTGCCCGGTGACCCTGGCCTGCGGCGAGCGCACCGACATCGTTGGGCTCGCCTTGCTCCAGCGCCATGCCGCCCAGCTTCACGATGCACGGATCGACGCACTGCCGGAGCTCGGCCACCTGGGGCCCCTGGAGGACCCGCAGGCCGTGGCCGTTTCCATCGTGAGCGCCTTCCTCGCGGTCCCTGACCAACGCCGGGAGCAGTGACCCCGAGCGGGCGGATCCGTAGGACCCATCAACCCCGATGTCGCAGGCTGGCTCTACCCTTGGTCGGGTGAGCCTGCCGCTGCCGACCTCCCTCTCACCATCGAAGGTGGCATCGTTCAAGGACTGCGCCCTGGCCTTCCGCTACTCGGTCATCGACCACCTGCCGGAGCCGCCCTCACCGCCGACGTCCAAAGGCACGCTGGTCCACCGAGCCCTGGAACGGCTGTTCTCTCAGGTTCCCACCGGTGACCGCACTCCGGCGGCGGCCATGGACCAGCTGGACCTGGCGTGGAGCGAGCTCCGCTTCCACCCCGAGTTCGCCGGCCTGGCGCTCGACCGGGACGCCGAGGCCGAGTTCCGCACCGACGCCGCCCGTCTCGTCGGCAACTACTTCGAGCTCGAGGACCCCAACCAGGTCCGCGCCGTGGGCATCGAGCTCATGCTCGAGGCCAAGCTGGGCACCATGCGCCTGCGAGGGGTGATCGATCGCCTCGAGCTCGACGAGCAGGGCGAGCTGGTGATCACCGACTACAAGACGGGGAGGGCGCCGGGGGTCGCCTTCGAGAACAGCCGCCTGGGCGGCGTGCAGTTCTATGCCTTCCTCTGCGAGCAGGTGCTGGGCCGGCGCCCGGCACGGGTCCAGTTGCTCCACCTCGACGAACCGCTGGCCATCGTCAACGTCCCGACGCCCCAGTCCATCCGAGGCCTCCAGGGCCGTGCCTCGGCCGTGTGGGCGGCCGTGGAGCGGGCGTGCGCATCCGAGGACTTCCGGCCCAAGCCTTCTCGTCTGTGTGGCTGGTGCTCCTACCAGGCCTACTGCCCCGCCTTCGGGGGAGAGCCAGCGCCGCTGGCGGCCGCCTCTCAGGCACACTGACCACGTGCGCCACCTCGTTCGCCGTCTCGACGACGGCGTGGAGAGCCTCCTCGACCGCTGGCGGGGCCACCCTGTGGTCGACAGGGTCTTCTACGGAGCTTCGGCCTTGGGCGACCACAGCCTGATCTGGCTGATCTTCGGGACCCTGCGAGGCCTTCGGGCCGAGCGTCACTGGGCGGCAGCCCTGCGGGTGGGAGCCGGGATGGGGATCGAGTCGGCCGTGGTGAACCTCGGGATCAAGTCCCTGTTCGGCCGCACCCGTCCCGCGCCGGAGACCAGCCGTCCGTTGCCCCTGCGCCAGCCCAAGACCAGCTCTTTCCCGAGTGGCCACGCCACCTCGGCCTTCACCGCCGCCGGGCTACTGTCCGACGACGACCCGCTTTGGCCCCTCTACTACGCCGCGGCCGCGATGGTGTCGACGAGCAGGGTCTATGTCCGGATACACCACGCTTCCGACGTCCTCGCCGGCGTGGCCGTGGGCGTTCTCCTTGGTCGTATCGGGCGCCGCCTGGTCCCCCTGCCGGCACGGCTCGGGTCGCAATAGGATCGCCAGCGTGGCCACTAGCCTTCGGGCCCCGGGCATCAGAGGGGACGGTCGAGCGTGAGGTCGCAGAGATGGATGGTCCTGCCGGTGGTCGCCGCCCTCCTGCTCTCCGCTTGCGGGCCGACGATGTTCGGCACGGACACCGAAGGCGCCGTCTCGGACGAACAGTCCTCGCCGGCCTCGGTCACCACCCGCCCCACCACCACCACCACCACTCCACGCCCGCCGACGGCGGTGGCCAACCCCTCGGCCACCGGCACGCCCGATCCGGCAGCCGTGAGCCCCGCGTCCCTGGCCTCCCCCCTCGCCCTCGAGCAGCGGCTGGCCGCCCTGCGTTTCGACGTCTCGCCCGACGGCGTCCTCGACGACAACAGCCGCCAGGCGCTGATCGCCTTCCAGAAGCTGAGCGGGCTGCCGAGGACGGGCAAGCCCACCCCAGACGTCATCAACGCCCTGGCCTCGGCCAGGCTCCCCGCCCCGCTGATGCCGGGCGGTGGCGCCACCAGGGTGGAGATCGACCTCGTCCGCCAGGTCCTCTTCCTCTACGCCGGCGGCACCCTCAACAAGGTGCTGCCCGTCTCCACGGGGACGGGCAAGCGTTACTGCGACGAGGGCAAATGCGGCATCGCCGTTACGCCCAGGGGCTCCTACCGGGTCGAGCGGCGCATCTCCGGATGGCGCAAGAGCGACCTGGGGAGGCTCTACAACCCCCTCTACTTCAACGGGGGCATCGCCATCCATGGCTTCCCCTCCGTCCCCCCCAGACCGGCCTCTCACGGCTGCGTCCGCATCCCCATGGGATCGGCCGACTCCTTCCCGGCCCTGGTGCCCGACGGCACCCCGGTCTTCGTGATCTGACGGTGCGACCAGCGTTGGCCTCGTCGTCGAGACTGGCGGTCGCCGGACTCGCCGTGCTGATCTCTCTCGGCGCCTGCGGTGGCGGCGAGGAGGACCCGGGCGGAGGCCGAGCCACGCTGCGGTTCTCCGGCGCCGTCACCGGTACCCTCGACGAGGACCTCGAGGTCACCTGCTACATGCCCTCGGAGCCCGGCGACAGCCTCCAGGTTCGCATGGACAGCGACGAGGGAAAGGCCGTGGGGAGCAGGGAGCTGACCTCGTTCGACTTCATCGCTCCCGAATACAGCGGGCCCAAGACCTATGACCTGGGCGCCGCCCTCCAGGGTCAGACGTTCGACGGCGACGGTTTGTTCCTGTTGTTCAAGGACCTCGAGAGGGCGCCCTTCATCTGGGGAGCGGAGCAGGGCTCGACGGGCACGATCACCGTCGACCCCTCGCAGCGGTCGGGCCGGATCTCGCTCCGGGGGTGGGAGAACGGCGACAAGCTCCGTGTCGACGTGGAGGGCACCTTCCGGTGCGGGGACAGGAAGAACAAGCCCGAGCCCTGACCACGTGCCTCTACGGTACGTAGAGGGCGAGAAATGTGAGGGTGGCGTAGGTCGTCATGGCCACCCCGGACAACACCAGGACCACACGTCGCACCCGCTCGCTGTCCGTGACCGACGCCAGGGCCAGGACCACCGGGAAGCATGCGAACCCGTAACGTTCGAGCGAGCCCAGCCGCTCCGTGCTGAGCGCCACCATCAGCGTGGCCACGGCAAAGGCGCCGTACGAGGGCGGCCACCGCCGGCAGGCCACCACCACCAGGACGATCAGCACCACGGCCCAGGGCAGGTGGGGCACGTTCTTGGTGGCGAAGCGGCCAGCCACCAGGTCCCCGCCCGTCTTGGCCAGGGTTACGAGAGGATTGGCGAACCCGCCCCGGAAGGCCGGCGTCTGTTGCGAGCTGTAGGGCAGCAGCGGGTCGCCGAAGCGCAGGCCGACCCACGCCAGGTAGGTGAGGCAGCCGGCGACCGGCGCGCCCACCGCGGCCAGCCCGACCAGGCGCTGGTGGAATGGCCCGGCGCGCAGCCGGGGGAGGGCCTCGATGGCCGCCGGTATCGACAGGAGCACACCGAGCGGTCGGGCCAGGCCGGAGAGGAACCCGCCCAACGCTGCCCATCCCCAGCGTTGCCGCCTCAGAGCCGAGAAGGTGACCACGGCCAGGAGGATGGCCAGCGACTCGGTGTAGCCCATGACCAGGACGAACGACGGTGGTGCCAGCGCCAACATCCAGGTCGCCCGGCGGGCCAGCCTCTCGTCGCCGCTCTCGCGCAGGGTCAGGCGATAGAGCGCGGCGCCCGCCACCAGAGCCAGCGCGTTGGCCAGCACGATCAAGGACAGGCCCACGTTGGCGAACAGGACCGTGGCCAGCCCCCGGCCGAGCGCCGGGAACAAGGGGAAATAGCGCAGGCCCGCCCGCGGCAGCGCACCGTAGCCCTCGCTGGCGATGCGGTAGAACCACTCGCCGTCCCACGCCAGCAGGCCTTGGCGCAGGCGTAGGGCCGACGACTCGATGGGCCTGAAGTTGGTGTGTAGAGGATGGGCGGCCGCCAAGGCGGCCAGCACCAGCGCCCGAGCCGTGAGCCAGGCGGGAAGGGCCGCCACCACGTCATGGCCCAGCTCTCGTCTCCAGGCCCGCCTCGACTGAGGGGAGAGGGGGCTCCCTCCCTCCGGGGAGCGCCACCGCTCGAGGCGGGTGGTCACCCGCCCAGCGCCTATGACGACGAGGAAGGCGTGGCGCTGCTCTTGTCGCCGGCCTCTTCCCGCTCCTCGTGGTAGGCGGCCTCCACGTTCACGGTCCAGGTGTCGTGGCTGGCGCCGAAGATGTTCTCCACCGAGAGCATGGCGGTGTACATCGAGTGGTCCTGGTTGTTGTACTTGTGCATGCCGTTGCGGCCGACGGGGTAGACGTTCGGAGCATTGGACTCCAGCCACTGCCGCATGACCTGGATGTTCTTCTTGTAGGTGGCGTCGTACATGGGGTAGGCCTTCGGCATCCGCACCACGTACCCCGCTTCCACCGTCGACGGGTCATCCAGCAGGCCCAGCTGGACCAGCTCCCGCTTGCCCTGCTCGACCAGGTCGTCGTCGGCCATGGACCAGAGCTCGTCGCCCTCGAAGGCGAAGTACTCGAGGCCCAGGCAGGTGCGACCGCCCTTCACGAGGTAGGGAGACCAGGAACCGAAGTTCTGGATGCGGCCGAGCTTGACCTCGGGCGAGTGGATGTAGATCCAGTTGTCGGGGAACCCGGCCTCCTCGGGCACCACCAGCGCCACCGTGAAGAAGTCGCGGTACTTGAGGCCCTCGGCCGCAGCCAGCACCTCGGGCGGAGGAGACGGGTCCATGGCCCGGATCAGGTCTCGAAACGGCATGGAAGAGATCACGTGGGTGGCCTCGTAGCGGCTGGGCACGCCGTCGGCCTCCGCCGTCACCGCCACCGCCGAGCCGCCTTCGTGGTGCACAGCGGTGACCGGGGCCTCGAAGATCACCTTGCAGCCGGCGGCGGTGACCAGCTCGGTGGCCCGTTCCCACATCATGCCGGGCCCGTACTTCGGGTAGCGGAACTCCTCGATGAGGCTGGTGATCTGCTTCTGGTTGCGCTTGGGCATGATGGCGTTCATCACCGCCTTGAACAGGGACAGGTTCTTGATGCGCTGCGCCGCCCAGTCGGCCTGGATCGAGGTGGCGGGCACACCCCACAGCTTCTCGGTGTAGGTCTTGAAGAAGATGCGATAGAGGCGGTAGCCGAACTTGGCCGAAACCCATCCCTCGAAGTTGCTCTGGTCCTTCGGGGGCCGGACGCGCGCCCAGCCATAGGACAGCATGCAGAGAGCGGCCTCCATCAGGCCCAGGCCCTTCAGGGCGTTCATGGCCTTGAGGGGGTAGTCGAAGAACTTGTTGTTGTAGTAGATGCGCGACATCCGGGGACGCATCAGGAAGTCGTCCTCGCCCAGGATCTCCAGCCAAAGGTCCTCCACCGGCTTCACCTTGGTGAAGAAGCGATGACCGCCGATGTCGAAGCGCCATCCGTCGCGCTCGGCGGTGCGACTGATCCCTCCCACCACGGTGTCGGCCTCGAGGATGGTGGCCACCTTCCCCCGCTTGGTGAGCTGGTAGGCGGCGGTGAGGCCGGCGGGGCCCGCCCCGATGATGACCACGTTGGGATCGGTGTTCGAGGCGGGCAGTGGGTCGCGCTGGTCGGTCACGGTCACCTCTGTGGGCTGGCTTCGGGAAGCACGAGCGGTCCCTGGGACCCGCCGGATGTTATCGAACTCGACCTGAAGCGAAGGAGACCGGGGTGCTCGGGGAAGCGCAGCCTCACCCGCAGCAGCCGGCTCGTCTCCGGGCGCTCCACCTCCAGGGCGGCGATGATGGCCTCGCAGTTGGAGCCGAAGGTGCGGTAGCCGGGAGCCCACACCATCCAGATGTCGCTGGCTCCCGCTCTCCGGTGCACCATCTCGGCGAAGGGGCGGGCCTCAGCGGCGCGGTTGACCTCTCTGTAGTCCACCCACTCCACCCGCTCGGGCCCGATCCCCCGGGGGAACGTCACCTGCACGAAATGGTCGGGGAGGTATCGACTCACCGCCGGGCCCAGCTGGTCGGGACAGTAGGCCACCACGTCGCCGGGGGATCCGCGCTCCTCGATGGCTGTCGCCACCTCACGCGCCGTCGTCCTCTGGAACAGCGAGGTGGTGGCGCCGGTCCACAGTCCGAACAGGGCCACCACGGCCAGCACCCGCCGGCGCACCTTGGTGTCCGCCAGGGCGTCGGTCCCGAGAGCGGCGAGGAGGACGAAGGGAGGGAGGGCGACGGACGCGTACCGAACGGCAAAGGCCGCGCCCGTGACGATCCCGAGGACCACCCCGATGACCACGGGGCCGACGGCCGCCAGGGCGAGGGCTCGACCCTGAGGTCGCGTCCGCACGTCGAGCTCCAACCGCCGTAGGTCGAGCGATCGGGCGAAGAGGCCGAGGGCCGCCAGCCCGAGCAGGAAGAGCGAGGAGATGGGAGCCGCTCCCCCGCGGCCGCCACCGAACTCCTGGAGGACCCCGACGACGGCACCCAGGGAAGGCCTCGTGGCCCACGGCGTGCCCGTGTGGCGCAGCTGGAAGAGAAACGATGGCAACCACGGCAGGAACAGGAGGGACCCGCAGAACATGGCCGCCAGGGCCCGGCGGGCCGGAGTGGCGTCGGGCCCTCGGCGGGCGCGACGGGCCAGCAGGACGGTGACCAGCGCGAGGAGGTAGATGGTCCAGTAGTGGGTGAGAAGCAGGAATCCGGTGACGAGCGCCACCGCCACCAGGTTCTTGGCCTCGGGGCGCTCGAGGGCTCGGCAAAGCGCCAGGTAGCCGAGGACGAAGCCAAGCATGACCATCGAGTACATGCGCGCCTCGGTGGCGTACCGGATGGCGAAAGGGGAGCACGCCAGCAGGATGACCGCCGACCACGCCGTGGTCCGGTTCCCCACCCGCCGGCCCGCCAACCAGATCAGGGGCAGGATTGCGATGGACAGCACGCCGGAGAGCGCCCGTACCGCCAGGTCGCCGGCGCCGAACAGGCGGATCCAGCCGTGGAGGGTGAGGTAGTAGAGGGGCGGTGACCCGTCGTGGCGCAGAGCCTCGGGGATGTCACCAAGCGCAAGCCTGGCGATGTTGACCGAGAGCGCCTCGTCCAGCCACAGCGCCGAAGGGCTCCAGCAGCGCAGGAGCACGCCGAGCGCCACCAGGACAGCCGCCCCTGGCCAAAGCCGCTCCGAGGACCGGGAGCCATCGGTGGTGCTCACCGACCCCGGGGACGAACGGGAACGAGACTCTGGCAGCGGCCCGGCGCCACCTCGGCGAAGGGCTCGGAGGAACGCCACGCTGGCGGGCAAGGTTACCGGCCGCGCCGGTCGCAAGGGGCAATGGCAGTAGGGTGCCCTCAGCTCCCCGTAGAGACCGGTTGTCACACCCCCTCGTCATACTCGTGAGGCATGGGACGACAGCTCGTACTGCTCGAAATGCGACCACACTGGCGGCTCGACGAAGCCAGCAAGGAGCGAGGTCG
>JALZJC010000020.1 GCA_030859945.1 Actinomycetota bacterium
TGTCGGGCTTTCCCTGTGTACCGGGAGCAGCGGAGCTGCCTCGGCACCCGGCGAGCGACGCCACCAGCACCATGGCTACATGTATCGGCGCCAGACGTGCCGGTCCCCGAGCTGACCGGCGCATCACTTGTCTACCTCGATGACTCGCCGTCGAGATCCAGGCCCATGGGGTCCGGCCGGTGCTCAGGCCTTGTCGGTGGAGAGCATTCGCTCCTGGGGAGCCAGGTGCTCGACGAGGACGAAGCCATCGCCGCCCCCACCGCCTTCCTCAACAAGGTAGGAGACCGCGGGACGGTGAGCGTCGCTGGGGACAGCGTGACCGTGACGGTGGACATCCCCACTTCTCTGCTCATCCTGGGTGCAGCCGGCCTGGCCGATCGCACGGTCACCGGTACCGGCACGGCAAGGAACGTCCGCGGTGTGGACGCCCGGGAGACCTAGGCGCCCACCTCGACGATCTCGACCCGGAGCGTGCCCCCCGGCGCCTCGAACTCCACTACGTCGCCGGGTTGACCTCCGAGCAGGGCCTGCCCGAGCGGCGATCCCGGCGAGATCACCGACAAGTCCTCACGACGTTCCTCGATGGAGCCGATCAGATAGTGCTCCACGTCATCGTCGCCCTCGTAGCGCAGCGACACCACCGACCCGGCCGCCACCGCGTCCCCCGCCGCTGTGGGCTGGACGATCTGGGCTTCGGCGAGGAGATGGTCGATCTGGCGGATGCGGGCCTCCATCTTGCCCTGGGCATCCTTGGCCGCGTGGTAGTCGCCGTTCTCCTTCAGGTCGCCCAGCATCCGGGCCGCCTCGATGGCCCGGGCAATCTCCACCCGCCCCCGGGTGGTGAGATCCTCCCGTTCCGCCGCCAGACGCTCGTAGGCCTCTCGAGAAAGCTGCGTCTGGCTCATCTCGCTCATCGAGCCAGGCTAGCGCCGGCCAACAGATGCCCGGTACACTGAACAGGCCGTGCCCACAACCGTCGTCATCGTCATTCCGTAAGCGCACGCCTACCCGGTGTGCGCCTTCGACCGTCCACAGAGGTGGGCGGTTTTTCTTTTCTGGCGAGCCCAGTCGATAGCGCAGTCAAGGAGATTCGAGTGCCCCACAAGGTCGGCGTCATCGGCGGCGACGGGATCGGGCCCGAGGTCGTGGCCGAGGCCCTCAAGGTGGTCGCGGCCGCCGGCGTGCAGCTCGACACCGTTCACTACGACTTGGGCGGTGCCCGCTACCTGCGCAGCGGCGAGGTCCTGCCCGACGCCGTGCTCGAGGAGATCTCCGGCCTCGATGCTGTGCTGCTCGGCGCCGTGGGTATGCCTGGTGTCCCCCCGGGGGTCCTGGAAAGGGGCCTCCTGCTGCGGCTGCGCTTCGAGCTCGACCTCTACGTCAACCTCCGACCCCTCGAGGGCCCGGGGATCGACTGCGTGGTGGTGAGGGAGAACACCGAGGGCAGCTACGCCGGCGAGGGGGGGTCCCTCCGCAGAGGAACGCCCCATGAGGTGGCCACCCAGGGCTCGGTGAACACCCGCATGGGCGTGGAGCGCTGCGTGCGCTACGCCTTCGAGCTGGCCCAGGGGCGGCCCCGCCGCCTCCTCACCCTGGTGCACAAGACCAACGTGTTGACCTACGCCGGCGACCTCTGGCAGCGCACCGTGGACGAGGCTGCGAGCGAGTTCCCCGACGTGGCCACCGGCTACGACCACGTGGACGCGGCCTGCATGTACCTCGTGGGTTCCCCCGAGCGCTACGAGGTCGTCGTCACCGACAATCTCTTCGGCGACATCCTCACCGATCTGGGCGGCGCCGTGGCCGGGGGCATCGGCTTGGCCGCCTCCGCCAACCTCAACCCGGCCCGCACCGGCCCCTCAGTGTTCGAGCCCGTGCACGGTTCGGCACCCGACATCGCCGGCACGGGCACGGCCAACCCGCTGGCGGCCGTACGATCTGCGGCCATGATGCTGGACTTCCTGGCCGAGGCCGACGCTGCCGAGCGCGTGGCCAAGGCCGCCGCCGAGGCCTCCACCCTCACGGGTACCACCGCTCAGATCGGCGATGCCGTGGCGGAAAGGGTCTGACCGCCGTGCCCCTGCCCAAGGTCGACAAGATCTGGATGGATGGCGAGCTAGTCGACTGGGACGACGCCAACGTCCACGTCCTCACCCACGCCCTGCACTACGGCAGCGGGGTGTTCGAGGGCATCCGCGCCTACGCCACCTCACGGGGCCCGGCCGTCTTCCGCCTGCGCGACCACATCCAGCGCCTGTTCAACAGCGCCAAGATCTATCTGATCGAGGTGCCCTTCACCGTCGAGCAGCTGATCGACGCCACCAAGGAGACGGTCCGGGTCAACGGCCTCGAGTCGTGCTACATCCGGCCCCTCGTGTACCTGGGCTACGGCGAGATGGGCCTCAACCCCCTGCCCTGCCCGGTGCAGGTCAGCATCGCGGTGTGGCCGTGGGGCACCTACCTCGGCGACGCGGCCCTGAAGGGCGGGGTGCGGGTGAAGATCTCGTCCTGGCAGCGTCCCGACCCCAACTCCATGCCCCCGGCCGCCAAGGCCACCGGCATGTACCTCAACTCCTCGATGGCCAAGGTGGAGGCTCTGAAGGCCGGTTACGACGAGGCCATCCTTCTCTCGCCCCAGGGCTACGTGAGCGAGTGCACGGGCGAGAACCTGTTCGTCGTCAAGGGTGGTCGTCTCCTTACCCCGCCCGCGAGCGCCGGGGCCCTCGGGGGGATCACCCAGGCCTCGGTGATGACCATCGCCCGAGACCTTGGCGTCGACTGCGAGGTGGCCCACATCCTGCGTTCGGACCTCTACACCGCCGAGGAGGCCTTCCTCACCGGCACCGCCGCCGAGGTCGTGCCCATCCGCTCGGTGGACGACCGCGAGGTAGGCGAGCCCGGGCCCGTCACCCGCAAGATCCAAGACACCTTCTTCGCCGCCGTCAAGGGTGAAGCCGACCGCTACAAGGACTGGTTGGAGCATGTCAACGCCTGAGACGAACACTCCCGAGAACCGCATGCCCGGCCGGGTGGACATCTACGACACCACGCTGCGGGACGGCAGCCAGCGCGAGGGCCTGTCCCTCACCGTCGACGACAAACTGCGCGTAGCCGAGCAGCTCGACCACCTGGGTGTGCACTACATCGAGGGCGGCTGGCCCGGCGCCAACCCCAAGGACGACGAGTTCTTTCAGCGGGCGCCGGTGGAGCTCTTCCTCGGGACGGCGACGCTGGTGGCCTTCGGCTCCACCAGGCGGGCGCGTGGCCGGGCCGACGACGACGAGATGTTGCGCCTGCTGGTGAAGGCGGCCACGCCCACGGTGTGCATCGTGGCCAAGGCGTGGGACTACCACGTCATCGAGGCGCTGCGGACGGACCTCGACGAGGCCGTGCGCATGGTGGCCGACTCGGTGGAGTTCCTCCGCGGTGAGGGGCGCACCGTCTTCCTCGACGCCGAGCACTTCTTCGACGGCTACAAGCGCAACCCCGAGTTCAGCCTTCGGGTCCTGCGGGCCGCCGAGGACGCCGGGGCCGAAGCCCTGGTCCTCTGCGACACCAACGGTGGGTCGCTGCCCCACGAGGCCGAGCGCATCGTGGCCGAGGTGGTCCCCCAGTTCGCAGCGGCCGTCGGCGTGCACTTCCACGATGACGGTGGCTGCGCCGTGGCCAACGCCCTGGCCGGTGTGCGCATGGGAGCCACTCAGGTGCAGGGCTGTGTGAACGGCTACGGGGAGCGCACGGGCAACGCCAACCTGTGCACCCTCATTCCCGACCTCACCTTGAAGATGGACGTCGAGACCATCCCCCGGGACCGGCTGGAGCGGCTCATGCCGGTGGCCCATCACATCGCCGAGCTGGTGAACATCGCCCCCGACCCACAGCAGCCCTACGTCGGGGCGTCGGCCTTCGCCCACAAGGCGGGCCTCCACACCTCGGCCCTGGCTCGGGCCCGTGACGCCTACGAGCACGTCAACCCCGACCTGGTGGGCAACGGCACCAGGTTCGTCGTGAGCGAGCTGGCCGGGCGCTCCACGCTGCAGTTCAAGGCCCAGGAGCTGGGGCTGGACGTGGACGGGGCCGCCCTCACCGGCGTGCTCGAGCGCCTCAAGGAGCTCGAGCACCGGGGTTACCACTTCGAGGCCGCCGATGGCTCCCTGGAGCTGCTCATGCGGGGAGCAGCGGGTTGGGAGCAGGGTTTCTTTCGCCTCGAGTCGTTCCGGGTGATCACCGAGCAGCGGGAGGACGGCCGCTTCGTCACCGAGGCCACCGTCAAGGTCCACGTGGGTGATGAGCGCATCGTGGCCACCGCCGAAGGCAACGGCCCGGTGAACGCGCTCGACGGCGCCGTCCGGACCGCCATCGGGCCCGGGCACCCTGCCCTCGCCAACCTTCATCTCACCGACTACAAGGTGCGGGTGCTCGACACGTCCAAGGGAACGGGCGCCGTCACCCGGGTGCTCATCGACTCCACCGACGGGGAGCGTTCCTGGTCCACCATCGGGGTTTCGGAGAACATCATCGAGGCGTCGTGGCAGGCCCTGTCCGACAGCATCGTGTACGGCCTGCTCCACCATGACAGCGGGGACCGGGCCGGCGGGCCGCGGGTCGACAGGCCGCGGGTGGACGTCAGTCGGACCGACAAGGGGCAGTGATGGCGCAACCCGACTACGTGCCGCTGTCCTCGGTGGATCGTGTGCGGCCGAGTGAGCGCCTGCCACCGCCTCGACAGTGGTTCCAGGACCGCCCCGCCGAGGTGGGAAGGCCCGGTCAACCGATGGGTGGGCGGTTCGGCGTGCCCGGACCGGACCAGGGCTACGGCATGCTCATGGCCGAGCAGTTCGAGGACCGCTTGGAGCTGGCCGAAGGCGAACGGGCCGAGGATGCCATCTCCGGCTGCGTGGGCGTCGGCCTGCGCCGGGCGACCCTGTACGGTCGAGCCCCCACCAAGGCGGACATGGAGCTGGCCTTCACGGTGTGGGGTTTCCTCGGTGACGCCCCGGCTGAGCTCGTCGAGGTGCGCAAGCCCCTCTTCCAGGGCGCGGCCAAGGCCTATCTCGACCTTCGTGCCATCGTCGATCGTGTCGCCGAATCCGCCCTCCGGCTCACCCCGGCCCAGGCCCGGGAGTTGCTGAGCTCGGACTGGCGCAGCCTGTTCACGTCGTAAACCGAACGGCACTCGTGGAGACCATCGAGTTGCCGGTCGGGGACTACACCTTCAGCGCCCTGGCCGCTGGGCCGGAGGACGGTCGTCTCGTCGTGCTTCTCCACGGTTTCCCCCAGAGCTCGCACCAGTGGCGCCACCAGTTGGTCGCCCTTGCCGAAGCCGGCTACCGGGCGGTGGCTCCGGACCAGCGGGGCTACTCGCCCGGTGCCCGTCCCGAGGGCGCGGAGCACTACGGGACGGACCACCTCATGGCCGACGTGCTGGCCGTCGTGGACGAGATGGGAGGCCACCAGTTCGACGTGGTGGGGCACGACTGGGGCGCCTGGGTGGCGTGGCACCTGGCCGCCCGCTATCCGGAACGCCTTCGCACCCTCACCGCGGTGTCGTTGCCTCATCCGATCGCCTTTGTCGACGCGGCGCTGAACGGAAAGGGCGACCAGGCGGTGCGTTCGGCGTACATAGGGTTCTTCCGCCAGGAAGGGATTGCCGAGACGACGCTGCTGGCCAACGACGGTGACGGGCTCCGGAAGGCACTGCTGGCCACGGGACTCCCCGAGAAGGAGACGGACTTCTACGTGGCCCTCATGCGCCGGCCCGGGGTGTTGACGGCGGCCTTGAGCTGGTACCGGGCCGTCTCGCCGGAGGACGCTGAAGGCATCGGTCCCATCACCACGCCCACCCTGTACGTGTGGAGCGATCAGGACGCCGCCCTGGGGCGGGACGCGGCCGAGGCCACCGCCGCCCACGTGAAGGGCCCCTACCGCTTCGAGGTCATGGAAGGGGTCAGTCACTGGATTCCCGAGGTGGCGGCCGAGGAGCTCGACCGCCTCCTCCTCGAGCACCTCTCCTCCTGGGACTGACGCCGGCCCGGGCGCCGGGGTGATCCCGGCTGGTGAGGACCGGTGGGAGAATGGGCAGGTGCCCACCGGTGCCGCCGTCCGAGTGCGCTTCGCCCCCTCGCCCACCGGCTTCTTCCACGTCGGCGGGGCCCGCACGGCCCTGTTCAACTGGCTCTTCGCTCGCCACCACGGCGGCACCATGGTGCTGCGCATCGAGGACACCGACGTGGAGCGCAACCAGGAGGAGTGGGTGGTCGGCATCGTCGACGCCCTGCGTTGGCTGGGCCTCGACTGGGACGAGGGCCCGTACCATCAGTCGGAGCGATCCCACCTCTACGCGGAGGCCGCCGAGAAGCTCCACGCCGGTGGCCGGGCCTACTACTGCGACTGCGTCCGAGCAACGGTGGAGGAGCGCACCCGGGGTCGCACGCCGGGGTACGACGGCTTCTGCAGGGACCGGGGATTGGGGCTAGGGGAGGGGAGGGCCCTGCGGTTCCGGGCCCCGGATCAGGGCAGCACCACCGTGGTCGACGTCATCCGGGGAGCGCCCGTGTTCGACCACGCCACGGTGGAGGACTTCGTCATCCTGCGCTCCAACGGGACTCCCATCTTCGTCCTGGCCGTCGTGGTGGACGACATGGCCATGGCCATCACCCACGTCATTCGAGGCGAGGAGCACCTGCCCAACACGGTGAAGACCCTGCTCCTCTGGGAGGCGTTGGGAGGTGGTGACCCTCCCGTGTTCGCCCACGTGCCCGTGCTCGTGAACCAGACTCGCCAGAAGCTGTCCAAGCGGAGGGACAAGGTCGCCCTCGAGCAGTACCGGGAGCAGGGTTACCTCCCCGAGGCCATGCGCAACTACCTCGGGCTGCTCGGATGGGCCCCACCGGACGGTCGGGAGGTCGTCAGCCTGGAAGAGATGGTGGCCGCCTTCCGCCTGGAGGACGTGAACTCGTCCCCTGCGTTCTTCGACGAGCGCAAGCTGCTCCACTTCAACGCCGAGTACATCCGGGGCCTTTCATCCGAGGAGTTCGTGAACGCCTCGGGACCCTTCCTGGAGCACGGACCGTGGGCTCCGGGCGACTACGACCTCGCCGCCTTCGAGGCCCTCGCCCCCCTGGTCCAGGAGCGGGTGCGGACGCTGGGCGAGGTGCCGGGGATGGTGGAGTTCCTGTTCCAGGCCCAGCCCCCCATCGACGAGAAGGCCTGGGACAAGCGGGTCGTTCGGGGCCCTGCCGCCCGGGAGATCCTGGCCGCGGCGCTCGAGGAGTACGGCTCCTGCCCGTGGACGGCGGATTCCCTCCATGACGTCACCGCGTCCCTAGGGGAACGCCATCAGCTCAACCTGGCCAAAGCCCAGTTCCCCGTGCGGGTGGCCGTCACGGGCCGGGACGTGGGCCCACCGCTGTTCGAGTCGCTCGAGGTCCTGGGACGGGACCGGACCAGGGAGCGGCTGCGTCAGGCCCTCGAGAGGCTGGAGGTCTAGCGTCATGTTGCGCTGGCCCCTGCGTCTGGGTGCCGTGACGCTGGCGGTGGCGGTTGCCTACCTGGGTTTCACCTTCGTGCAGGTGTTCCAAGCATCCCGCCGCGACGGGGCCGAGCGGGCCCAGGCCATCGTCGTGTTCGGCGCCGCCCAGTACGACGGCACGCCCTCTCCGGTCCTCCGGGCCCGGCTCGACCACGCCGCCAAGCTCTACCAGAAGGGATACGCCAAACGGGTGGTGGTAACTGGCGGTCGTCTTCCCGATGACCGGTTCAGCGAGGCCGCGGCCTCGGCCAGGTACCTGAGCACCAAGGGCGTGCCCGACTCCGCCATCCTGCGGGAGGTTCAGGGACGCACGTCGTGGGAGTCGCTGGCGTCGACAGCCCGCTTTCTCAAGCGACGGGGGGTCACCGACGTGGTGCTGGTGTCGGACGGCTTCCACTCCGCCCGCATAAGGGCCATGGCTTCCGAGCTGGGGTTGGAAGCTCACACCTCGCCGACGACGACGTCTCCCATCACCGGTGCCGAGAAGCTGCCCTACCTCGGCAAGGAGACCCTGGCCGTGGCGGCCGGCCGGGTGGTGGGCTTTCGCCGGGTGAGCAATGTCGGGCACAGCTTTGCCAGCGGCTAGCCTGTTCCTTCGCCGATCGGGGGTGGTGTAATCGGCAACACGACAGGTTCTGGCCCTGTTATTGGGGGTTCGAGTCCTCCCCCCCGAGCTGCCCGCCGGTCACCCGCCGGTGGCGCGAGGGCCCCATCGTCTAGAGGCCGAGGACACCACCCTCTCAAGGTGGAGACACGGGTTCGAATCCCGTTGGGGCTGCTAGCAAAAGTCCAGTTCAGGGCGGGTTTCGGGTGAAGGACGCCCTGGCCAGGTGCCCCGATTGCTAAATCTCCTGCCAATCCCTTCCCCCGAAAGCGGATTGGCAGAGGGAGTAGCACGTGCAGGGTTTCATGTGCCAGCGGGGCAAGTCGTGGCAGCTGCGCGTCTACCGCGGGCGCGACGCCGTCACGGGCAAGAAGCGTTGGGCCACACGAACCGTCAGAGGGGGAAAGCGGGAGGCGCAGCGGGCGCTGTCGGCCATGGTGGCCGAGGCCGACCGGGGGACGCTGGCCCGCACCGACACCACGGTGGGGGAGCTGCTCGAGCGCTGGTTCGATCAGGCCAAGGAAGACTTCTCGCCCAAGACCGTGGTGGAGACCCGCGGCTTCCTCGACCGCAACCTGTTGCCCGCGCTGGGCCCGGTGCCGCTGGGCAAGCTGAAGCCGGATGCCCTTGATCGCTACTACCGGTCGCTTCGGTTAGGCGACGGCAACGGCGGAAGGCCACTGGCGCCCGCCACCATTCGGCGGATCCACGGCATCCTGCGACGGGCTTTGGGCCAGGGTGTGCGGTGGGGCTGGCTGGCGGCCAACCCGGCGGCCGCGGCCTCGCCGCCCCGGGTCGTCACCCGGGAGATCAAGCCGCCGGCGCCGTCGGAGGTCGCCCGTCTCTTCGCGCTGGCCCAGGAGGCCGATCCCGAGCTCGCCGCCTTCGTGGTGCTCGCAGCAGCGACAGGTGCCCGCCGGAGCGAGGTCCTCGCCCTCCGGTGGCGGGACATCGATCTCGACGCCGGCAGCGTTGGGATCGGCCGAGCCATCGTGATGGGACCGAGCGGTCCGGTCGAGAAGGACACCAAGACGCACTCGGCCCGCAAGGTCTCACTCGACCCAAACGACCTTGGCCATGATGCGCCGGCACCGGGAGCTCGTGGTGGACAGGGCTGCGGTGTGCGAGGTGAAGGTTCGCCCACGGCGTTTGTGTTTAGCCAGGAGGTCGACGGCTCAGAGCCGTGGCGGCCGGACTCGACCACCCGGGCCTTCGCCCGGCTCTGCCGTCGAGCGGGACTGGAAGGCGTTCGCCTCCACGACCTCCGCCACTACGTGGCCACCCGGTTGTTGGCTTCCGGCGTAGACGTCCGCACCGTCGCCGGCCGCCTCGGACACCGCGACGCGGCGACCACCCTGAACGTCTACTCGCACTTCCTGGCCGGGGCCGATCGCGAGGCCGCCAACGTGCTCGGCCGCCTGTTCGACGACGCCGTCGAGAACGGGTGGTGACGGGTAGCGCCCCCGAGGCGCAGGAGCTCCGATCTCACGTTCGAGACGAGCTGCCACTCTCACGGGACATCGTCATCGTGCGCGGTGGCCCGGACACGCCCGCCAAGCTCGCCAGCCACGCCCGGCGCACCCATCGAGCCTTTGTGCTGGATGGCGGCTCGATCTCAGGAGTGTCGACATTCGCCGCTGCTGACGACATAGGACCGGCCTCGCTCGAGGGGCTCCTCTCGGGTCGCATGGCGACCTATCGGTCCGTCCATCTTTCAACGGCCGGGACCTTGTCCGAGGCTGGCTTCGAGCTCATTCCGACGTTTCGAAGGCCGCACTACACGGTTCGGCTGCCAGCGAGTCACGATGAGGACATCCGTCGCTTGCTCCACGCTCTCGGTCCACCACGGCCGAACCCGTACCATGGGAGGAGACGGAGGTGATTGCCGACATGGTCACAGTCGACATCACGGCTGACATGAACGACGAGGACGAAACTGGTCACGTCTGGACCTTCCTCGACGAGGCGCGGGACCCATCGGTGATCCTCCCCGGCGCGATCGTCGTCGTCGGTGACGAGGATGCGCCTGCCGTCGCGGAAGTGGTCGACGTCGTCAAGAAGCCAGCCGGCAAGGTGGTCCACCTTCGGTTGCTGCCGGGTGCCGTCGAGGACTACGAGGCTCTCGTCCGGCGCGCCATCACCCCAGCCTGAGCGAGTTCACTGGGTGCTCTGCCCTTCGTGGATCTCTTCGTCCTCGAGGGTCCCCGCCCCCGGTACGAGGCGATTCTCGTCGAGCATGCGAACGACGTCCGACAGGAAGAACCGGTAACTGCGAGAGCCGGGTAGGCGCGAGGCAGGAAGGCGGCCGTCCTGGGCTATGAGAAGCACCGTTCGGACGTTGAGCTCAAGGATCTCGGCCACCATCGCGGTCGTAATGATCGGCGGGTAGCGATCCTGCAGCTGGCGCAGCGCTTCGTCGCTCACGCTCCGTCACCGCCGCTCGGAGCCCGAGGCCTATCGAGGCCAACCATCGCCAACAGGCCGGCGGTAGGTACGAGCATGCGACGGCCGATCCAGATCACGGGCAGCTCACCGCGGTGGGCGGCGTCATACGCGCCGTGCAAGGAGCTTCCGAGCAGGGCAGCGGCCTCTTTGACGGTGAGAGTCGGCCGTTCCCTCGGGTCGGAGTCTACGAGACCGTGTTCGGACCGAGCCTGCGTCACACGCACCCTTCTACCGCAATCTACAGCAGATACAAGAGACAAAAGCAGATTACTGTAATCGGATGTGGTCCTTCGCGTGACTGGAGGTTCCCTTCCGAAGCACGTGGATCCCTCCTGTACTTGCGCGTCGGTCCCCGGTCCGGTCACGTCGGCGACGCCGGCCGCCGAGGCCGTCTTCCCCGACGACACGGCACCGCCTCGCTGTGGTTGTGGCCACATGTCCTAACGCTCCCTTATATCCCCTTACGTTCGCTTGATTGCCCTTCGCCGAGCGCGTGAGAGACACCGCCGCCGCTGCCGCCGACGTCGTCGACGCCACCCTTCGCCAAACAAACTGCACGTGACAGTGATGCGAGGGCCCGTCTTGCCGCCCAAACCGGCGCCGCCGCCACCATGTGCCCTGAAACCGCCCTTCGCCCCTGGTTCCCGACGGCCCATCAGCGGCCGCCGGTCCGCAGAACGGCCCTCCCGGCGCTCGGGCCCCTTCCCCCCACAAGGACCAGGGCCCGCCTCGCAGCCCCGCATTTGCCCTCAGCGCCATCTCCGAGCCGTCCTACTGACCGCACGGCCACCCTGCTTTACGCCGCCCCCGGCCACCTACATCCGAGCGCTCGCACATCCCTGCGACCCGTGCTTCTCGACGCTTCCCCGCCGCCCCAGCCCATCTTCCACTAAGCGCAGTTCTGACCCACAGACTATGCCGCTTCCGCCAAACCTCCCCCGACGGCCGTTGAACGGCGCCGCCCAGCGGCCGTCGCCTAGGACGAGAAGAGGCTCTCGGAGAACCGTCGGCGGCCGCGATTCCACTTCGATCCCAAGGAAGAGAGACCGCCGTTCACCGGCGTCGTGTATCACTCGTGATACCCTTTTTCAAGGTCATGGCTGAGGTCACCATCCGCGAGCTGCGCAACCACGGAGGCAAGGTGATTGAGCGAGTGGCGCGCGGCGAGAGACTCACCATCACCCGCTCGGGTAAGCCAGTTGCCGAGTTGCTCCCGTTGCGTCCCATGCCGCTGCGCGCCACCGCGCTGGTCGAACGCTGGCGGAAGCTCCCGGTGGTCAATCCGGACGTTCTGCGCGATGACGTGGACGACGTCGTCGACGCCGCCCTTTGAGCGACCTCGCTCAGGCGACCCGAGGCGTGCTCGACACGAGCACCGTCATCCTGCTGCCGCGACTCGCCGACCCCGATCTGCTCCCCGACGAACCGATGATCACGGCCATCACCCTCGCAGAGCTGTCAGTCGGCCCGCTCGTAGCTCGGACCGACGATGAGCGAGCTGCCCGCCAGGCCCATCTCCAGCGGGCCGAAGTGGATTTCGACCCCTTGCCCTTCGATGCCGACGCGGCTCGTGCGTTCGGGCGGGTCGCGGCCTCACTGCGGCGAGCCGGGCGGAAGACCGCAGCGCGTGCCTACGACGCCATGATCGCGGCGACGGCCATGGCGAACGGTCTAGCCATCTATACGTGCAACCCGGACGACTTCGTCGGAATCGAGGGACTCGAGATCATCGAACTCCCACATCCGGACACCGGCTAAGAAGCACCACGCTGGCGAAGGGTCTTCCCAGGCTCTCTGGCTGTGGCTCGCCTGAGCGACGTCTACGGCATCGTTGTCTACGTGTAGCGTCGGGATCGCCACCCGCAGCATTTCCATGCCACTACGGCGGTGACGAAGCATTGGTGAGATCGAAGACGGGAGGTTCCTGGCCGGGTTGCGCCGAGAACGGCGGCCCGCAGCTGCGGTCCTCAAGGAGTACAGGCTTCGACCCACGGGCTACCGGCGGCTCGTCCGGAGCAGCGTGTCAAGCGGAGTTCTGTACTACCCGTCGATGAGCGTCGGAGCGCCCGAGCGGGCATTTCGGGAGCGTCAAACCGGCGTTCTTGCATTCATCTCGCTGACCCCTCCGTCGATCGGTCCCAAGGCTGCCAAACGAACGCCCTGCCGCAAATCTGACGCCGGTCCTGCCGGTCCTCCCACGACCGGTCATAGCGTCGATCTGTCGCGCCTCGAAGCCCCCGATGTGGGCGATACCCCCTTTCTGAGCGCGATCCTGATGAACACTGCCGAACCGAAGGATCGCGTTCATGACCCTGCCAGTGAGAGAAAGAGGAGAGGGTGTGAGGAGGACGGCCATGGTCGTTCTGACCGGAACCATGGTGGCGTTGCTCATGACGGCCTCGCCGGCCTCTGCGCAGCCGTCGCGCGACCTGGCTCTGGATCACTCCACCTTCTTCGGGGGTGGCGTCGGAGCCCGGCCCAATCCCCCCGAAGACCTTGCCGGCGTCGCCACGCCGAGAGGGGAAGTCTACGTGGTCGGGACCTCCCGGTCCCTGGACTTCCCCACCACCCCGGGCTCCTACGATCCGACCTACAACGGAACGTTTGACAACGCCTTCGTTGCCAAGTTCAACCCTGACGGGTCCCTGGCATGGTCCACTTTCCTCGGTGGTGCTCTCGGCGGCCAGAGTGCAGTCGGGGTGGCCGTGGCCCCGACCGGGGAGGTCTACGTCACCGGCTCGACGTCCTCGGCCGACTTCCCCACCACCCCTGGGTCGGCGGCTGGACGAGCTCTGCGGACTTCCCCACCACCACAGGGGCGTTCGACACCACCTACAACGGCGGCCGCCAGGACGGCTTCCTGTTCCGACTCAACCGCGGCCGCAAGTAGGTAAGGGGAGTCATTCCTCGTCAAGCATGCAGGCGGCCGGATGGTGCCTTCCGAGGGGTATTCGTAGATCTGTCGCGCGCCTCCTGGGCCCACTGGCCACTTGCACGCCCGCCGAAGCGGGAGCGGGTGGTCAGGGCCGAGTGCGGTAGCGGAGGTGCACGACGCCGTTGCCGAACCGGCGCTCGTCCAGCAGCTCGAGCTGGACGCGGGCGCCGTCGGGCAGGGACTGCTTCCCACCGCCGACGACCACAGGGCAGAGGAACAGGTGGCACTCGTCGATCAGCCCCGCTCTGAACGCGTGCGCCGCCAGGTTCGGACCGCCGACGGTCAGATCACTTGTCGCCGATGCCTTCATCTCGCGGACCGCCACTGGGTCGAAGGTGCGCTCGAGCCGGGTCCTGGCGGTCGACACCGTGGCCAGCGCCGTGGAGTAGACGACCTTGGCCGCCGCCTGCCAGGTCTGGGCGAAGTCCGCCATGAGCTGCGACTGCGCGGCCAACGTCGGGTCGGTCTCCCAGCCGGCCATCGTCTCGTACAGGCGCCGCCCGTAGAGGTAGGTGCCCACAGAACGCTCGAGGTGGTTGATGAAGGCGTGCACCTCGTCGTCGGGCACCGCCCAGTCGAAGCGCCCATGCTCGTCCTCGACGTAGCCGTCGAGCGACATGATCGACGCGTAGACGAGCTTCGCCACGGCGCTCTAGACCCGCCCGCCGAAGAACACCTGGGTCTCGACGAGCTTGCCGTCGCGGACAGTGATGAACTCGGTGTTGCGGTGACGCCCGCCGGCCTTCAGCTTGTACTCGTACATGATGAACACGCCCTCGTCGCCGGCGGAGACCAGCTCGAGGATCTCCTGGGACACGAGGCGGTCGGCAGTGGGGAAGCAGCGCTCCATGAACGCGGCCTTGTTGATGTGATCATCCTGCGGGCTGGTGAACACGAAGTCGTCAGCCAGCAGCCGGGCGGCCGTGTCGCGGTCCTGGGCGAGGTACGCCTCGAGCATCCTGCGCACGACGTCGGTGTTGGCCAAGGTCCCTCCTGTGGGCGATCTCACTGCGAGGCGAACGAGTGGTGCTCATGGGTGACGACGCAGCGCCCGTCGTGATTGCGGAGCCCAACGGTGAGGCGGAGGCGGCTGGCCGGCTCCTTGTTCAGCTCCGCGGGCATGCCGCAGCGAAGCAGCGCGTGGGCGAACGCCACCTCGTCGCCCCCACGGTGACCTCGAGCTGGCCGAGTTCGAACAGCACGCCTTGCCGACCGCTTCCACCGGAGTCATGCTCCCCCCGCGGAGGACGGGCGGCTGCCAGCCGGCGGTGCAAGGCCGGACGAGATGGGCCGATCAGCGTGCAAGCGACCAGTCAACTCTATTTCAGTAATCCGACTTTGAGTGGATTGGCGGGGAGCAGTGCACTTCCTGATCGAGCGAGCATCTCGACCAGGTCCTCCGGAGCCATGGCCCGGGCGAACAGGAAGCCTTGCGCCATGTCGCAGCCCAGCGCCCGCAAGCGCTCGTGTTGGGTGGGCTCCTGCACTCCTTCGGCAACCGTCTGGAGGTGCAGGATGTCACCGAGCTGCACGATGACACGGGCCAGTGACGCGCCTTCAGCCTCACCGCCCAACTCCTGGACGAAGGACTTGTCGATCTTCAAGATGTCCATCGCAAACCGGCGCAGGTAGCCGAGCGACGCGTAGCCGGTGCCGAAGTCATCGAGAGCCAGCCGCACGCCCATGGCCCTGACGTCCCGGAGCGTGGCCATGGTGGCCTCGGTCTCGCTCATGAGCACGCTCTCGGTGATCTCCACCACGAGGGACCCGGGTGACAGGCCTGTCGCCGACAGCACCTCAGCGACTTCGGTGGCATAGGCGCCTTCGTGAACCTGCCGGGCCGAGACGTTGACGCTGACGTAGATCGAGGGACTCACCGTTCCCTCGTCCTGCCAGGCCCGCAGCTGACGGCACGCCTCCTCCAGCACCCAGCGCCCCAAGGGGATGATCAGCCCACTCTCCTCGGCAAGAGGGATGAACTCGCCGGGTGGGATGGTCCTGCCCGAGGGGTGGAGCCAACGGACCAGTGCCTCCAGGCCCACCACAGAGCCATCGCCCACCCTCACGATGGGCTGATAGTGGAGGCGGAAGTCGCCGAGCTCGATGGCCCGGCGCATGTCGGCTTCCAGCTCGATGCGTTGGAGTAGGGCGGCGTGCATGGTCGGCTCGTAGAAGCAGTACCCACCCTTGCCGGCGGACTTTGCCCGGTACATGGCCATGTCGGCGTTGCGCAGGAGGTCACCGGCGTCATCCCCACCGGACTCGGCCACAGCGATACCGGCACTGACCCTGACGGACACGTGGCGGTCTCCAAGCGTTCCGGCCTCCCCAAGCACTCGCAGGACGCGCTCGACGAACTTGATGACCTCCACGATGTCATCGGCATCCTCCAGCAGGAGGGCGAACTCGTCGCCGCTCAGGCGGGCTGCGGTGTCGGCACTGCGAATGCAGCGCCGCAGTCGCTCGCCGATCTGGACCAGGAGCTGGTCCCCCGAACCGTGACCAAGGCTGTCGTTGATGACCTTGAAGTCATCGATGTCGAGAAAGACCACCACGACATCAGCTCCCCTGCGCCGGGCCCGAGCCAGCGCATGTTCGAGCCGATCGAGGAAGAGCGCCCGGTTGGGAAGCGCGGTGAGCGAGTCGTGGAACGCCTTGTGGGTGGCGTCGTCCAGCGCGCTCTCGAGCGCGGCCACGGTACGAGCGTCGTTGAGGGCCAGGCTGGCATGCTCGGCGAAGGCCACCAGAAGATCCTGGTCCGCTGCCGAGTAGATCCTTGCCTCGGAGGAGGCCACCAGCAAGCTTCCCACCGGCTTCCCGTCCTCGTGCACAGGTGCGGCCATGGCCGCCCGTATCCCGTCCGCGACGAAGCGAGGTAGAGCGTTCGGGGTCTCCGGGTAATGCTCCGCCAGCACCAACCGGTCTTCCTCGAGGGCCTGTCCTCCGATCCCCTCGTCTCGGCCACGCCTGTAGGTGGCATCGATCTGCTCGGCGGTGAGCCCGGTCGACGAGGCTATGAAGATCGTGGAGGGTTCATCAGGGTCGAGCAGGAGGAGGGCGACCACTTCCTGGGCCATCAGGTCGGCTGCCCCGTCGGTGATGGCGTCGAGGACCTCAGCGAGGGGAGCTCGATGCGAGATGGAGCGCTGGATGCGAGTGAGGCGCTCCAGCATCGTCTGTCGTCTCAGGGAGTCAAGGCTCAGCTCGAGGACGCGGGCCATGGCTCCCAGGAGACGCGCCTCATGGGCTTTGAAGCCCTCCTCGCCGGATCGGGCCAGGACCAGGTGACAGGGTGCGCTTCCGTCGAAGGGCGCCGCCAGCGCCGGGCAGGGTCCTACTCCCGGAACGGTGATGCTGGAGCCCTGGCGGCCCGTAGCCGCCGTCAGTTCGGCCACGGGCTCGAAGCCGGCCGAGAAGCCGACCGACGCCAGCAGTCTTTGCTCGGACACCACGGCGCCCACCTCAGCCTCGAAGGCTTCGGCTGCTCGCTCGGCAGCACTGCGGAGCACGGCACCTTCGTCGCTCAGAGCGGAGACCGTGCCCAGGAACTCCGCCAGTTGCTGGGCCGACCAGCTCTCGAGGGCCATGTGGATTGTCAGGCGAAGGCCAGGACCACGAGCGTCTGGTTGTGGAAGCCGCTGGTCCCCCGGGTGCGGGCGATCTCGCCGTAGGTGTAGAAGCCGACCACCGGCGCTCCGTCCGCGTCCTTGGTGATCCGGTCGATCTCCAACTGGATCCCCTCATCGCCGAGCACACCCCGCCGGGCGATGCAGTCGAAGGCCACCAAGCCCAATGGTGACGAACCGCCGAGGACGCCCAAGGCCTCGGCGCAGGCGTCGGAGGTGGCATCAAGGACAGAGGTGGCGTCGCCTTCCATGAACCACGTGAGCCCTCCCTGCGGCACCTCCGCGATGCAGCCCAGGGAGCGGTCATCGAAGTTGGCCTCCCCCACGAAGCGCACCTCCTCCCCGCTCCGTCGGCTGACGCCCAGAGGGTGAGTGATGGCGAAGCGGGTGAAGGCGGCGGGATCCTGGTAGGCGTCTGGTGGAGCGTCGAGCCGGCCGAGGTAGACGTCGAGGGCGGGCTGGTCATCGAGGGTGAAGACCCGGTTGTCGGCACTACCGGTCACCAGCATGGGTTCGCCCACGTGTCGCCAGCCATGGCGGACACCGATGCCGATGGGCCCGGCCGAGGTGATGGCGGCAGCCACGATGGCGTTGCTCAGCACCTCCTCGCCGTGGAACTGGAAGGTGGTGGTCATCTTGAGGTCGTCGCCGGCGCAGCCGCCGACGAGAGGGACGGCGGCGCCCACCACCCCGTAGGCGCCTCTCACGACTTCCTGCTGGTCGCCGGCCAGGCCGTCGCTCAGGAGAAGGAGCGCCTTGTGGGCTCGGTCCTCGACCAGGGCCATGCACCCAGCCACCTCGGCGCTGGCCTCACGGAGGCGTCCGGAGACAGCGGTCGCGGCCGCAGTGGCCACGGAGAAGCCATCCCCGCCGAGGGCAATCACCACCACGCTGGCGTCCGTGGGCCCGTTGGCTGCGATCTCACCGCTGGTGGTGCACCCGACGAGGGGCGCACCGCCCGAGGCCTCATTGACGGCTCGCAGCAGGCTGCTGAGCTCATAGGCGTCGGAGCAGAAGACCATGACGAGTGCCGCCCGTCTCCCGCTGAGAAGTTGACTGGCGGCGGCCCAGCCCGCTTGGTAGGCGTCGCTGTCGTCAGCCTGGCCTGACCCCAGCCACCGGGACGGCTCGCGATCCGCCGCCGTGTCAGGACTCTGGGTGCATGCCGTACCATCGACTCTGGCGGGCACGCCCTTGAGCAGTGACCGCTGGCCAAGAGGGACGCTGATGCGCCAGAACGGGGCGACCGAACGTCGACGGCTGGCTCAGCTCGGATGACGACCGCGCCGCGTTCGGTCGCGCCCGAGCACCACGCGCCACCATGAGCCAGACTCCACCCCACCGACGAGAAGGAGGTACTGGGATGCCGGGAAAGGCTGCCGTCAGCTTGACCACCGGACTCGAGGACACAGAGAAGGTCACGGTCGCGTTCCTCGTCGCCGTGGGCGCGGCGGAGTCGGGTCGGCCGACGCTGATGTTCCTCACCAAGGAGGCGGTCCGGCTCGCACTCGACGGCGTGGCTGTGGGGGTCGCTTGCGACGGCTGCCCGCCGTTGACCGCGTTGCTTGAACGCTACGCCGCCGCCGGCGGGCGCTATTACGTCTGCCCGATCTGCTTCGACGCCAAGAAGCTCGACAAGGGAAACCTGATTGCCAACGCCGAGATCGCCGGGACGGTTCCGATGTGGGAGTGGATCGGCGACGAAGGGGCCACCACCTTCAGCTACTGAGCTCTCACCCGGACAAACGCGGCGGGAAACGCGGCCGCGAGTGGGTAGGACGACACCGTGACTCCGCGCAGCAGGGTATGCCCAGTGCTCGTGGGGCGAGATGAGGAGCTGGATGCGCTCCGAGGTGCCATCGAGAGCGCCGCTGCTGGCCGCGGAGGCATCGTCATCGTCTCCGGTGAGGCGGGTGTCGGAAAGTCGAGGCTCACGCGTGAAGCAGCCGAGATCGCTGGGCAACGGGGACTCCTCATCCTGGCTGGACGAGCCGTGGAGCAGGTTGCCGCGACCCCCTTCCGGGCGCCGGCAGAGGCGATCTTCGGAGCCATACGAGGAAGGCAACTCCCGGATGGGCCGGAGCTCTCGCCCTTCCGCACTGCCCTCGGCAGGATCGTGCCGGAGTACGCCACCAACGACACGGCCGCCGGTGACGTCTCGCAGGTGGTCGTCGCAGAGGGGTTTCTCCGTCTGTTGCGGATCCTCGCCGGCGCAAGTGGGTGCCTTCTCGTACTCGAGGATCTGCACTGGGCCGACCTGAACACCCTTTCCATCGTCGACTACCTCGCTGACAGCGTGGAAGGGCAGCCGATCCTCTGTGTCGGGACCGTCCGATCCGACGAGCCGGGGGGAACCCTGTCGTTCCTGCGACGGCTCGAGTCGCGCCGCGCCGCCTCGGTCGTCGACCTACACCGGTTGAAGCCACCGGAGGTCGTGGAGATGGCGGCCGCCTGCCTTGGAGTCCCTGCGGTATCGGCCGAGCTGCTGCAGCGAGTGTACGAGCGGTCGGAAGGCGTTCCCCTGCTCATCGAGGAGCTGGTCGCCTTCCTCGACGCCGTGCATCCGCAGCAAGCCGAAGACGGCCCTCTCGACCACGTTGCCGTGCCGGCGGTCTTGGCGTCGATCATCACCAGCCGGCTGGCGGCCGAAACGGGCGGCCCTGGCGTGCAAGGCGGCGGAGTTGGTCGAGCAAGGCTCTCTGGACGGCGACGCCCTGCTCCTGGCAGCGCGGTTACGAGCGGAAGCCGACGACCACCTGGGCGCGGCGCGCCACCTGCTGGAAGCGGGACGCGCCGCGGTTCGCCGCGGCGCCGTCGCCAGCGCCGAGTCGGTTCTGCGACGGGCGAAGACTCTTGGCGTGGCCGACCAAGGGCTGCTCGCCGACCTCGAAGAGACACTCCTCCAGGCCCTGGGCATGGCGGCCAGAACCGACGACGCCTTGCCGGTTGGCGGGGCCCTGATCAACGCCTGCGCGTGTTGAGCGCCTCCTCGGGACGCCATGCGGAGGTCCATCTGATGCTCGCCCACGCCTGCGACGCAGCGGGACGGTGGGCCGCCGCCGAAGAGCATCTGGGCAAGGCGTCGGCGTTCGCCGAGGGCCGGAACGACCTGATGGCGCGAATCAGGGCACTGGCCGCCCACATAGCCATCGGTGACGATCGTCTGGACGAGGCCGCGGATCTGGCCCGGTCCGCTCTCGAAGCCGCCGAGCGGCTGGACCAGCCCGACGCCGCGTGCCAGGCCCTCGAGGTGATCGGGCGCCGGGAGAGGCCACGGGATCTGCAGCTGGCCAGAGTGCGTTCGAGCGCGCCCTGCGAATGGCGACAGATCACGGGCTCGAGATGTGGGCCATCCGAGCGCTCCACGAGCTGGGCACGATCGACGCCTTCGAGAATTCGAACCTGGACAGGCTCCTCCAGGCGCGCGACCGCGCCTACGAGAGCGGTGCGTTGTCCTTGGGCGCGACGGCCGAGCTCCAGCTCACGGGCATGCACGGCTACCTGTTCGAGGCAGACAGGGCGCGGGAATGTGGCAAGCGCTGCGTCGAAATCGCTCGAACCCTCGGATTGGAGGGAGTCCTGCTGATGGCGCTCGTCCAGAGCGCCCTCGCCGAGGCGGTGGCGGGGAGCCGCGACGAGATGGAGATCCTGCTCGACGAGGCGACCACCAGGAGCGGAGAGCGCCCCGAGATCCAAGGCACGCTGGCTGCCGGGCCTTCGGTCAGCAGCACGGGGCCGACGATGCACGAGTGTTGCACCCGGTCGGTCGGTGAGCCAGTTTGCTCCCTTGAACGATCACATCGCCGCCGACCATCAGACCTTCTGTCAATGATCACCCCGCCATGTGGGCCCGTGGTGGCGCCCCGTGGTCAGCCACGCGCCCGTGCGACAAGCGCCTCCCGCCAACGGCGCACAGCGACAGCCGCCCAGATGATCTCGACCACGCCGAACGGCCATGCGCCTGCCAAGAACCCGTAGAAGCTCGACAGCACGCAACCGATTGCGAAGGCCAGTACGAAGGGTGGCCCGCGAAGCTCGAGTGCGTACATGACCATCATGAACGTGAGAGCAAGGACGCCGTAGGCGGTGAGTGCCATGCTCCAGTCCAGCATGTAGGGGCCACCAACCGCCTCGCCTGTCGTCAATGAAGGCGAACGGAGCCATCGTCCTCCAGCACCCAGCCTGGGTTGTGAGCGACCTCCCACGGGTGTCCGTCCGGGTCGATGAAGATCCCGGAATAGCCACCCCAGAACGTCTCCGCCCCCGGTCGACCGATTGTGGCGCCTGCTTCCGCCGCCTCTGCGAGAACTGCATCCACCTTCGCCGGCGAGTCAACGCAGTAGGCGAGTGTGACCCCGCCCCAGCCGCCGCCGTCCTCGACGACGCTGTCCTCGGCGAGCTTGTCGCGTCCCCACAGAGCAAGGATCATCCCTCCGATCTCGAAGAACACGACCTCGCCATCGGGTGACTCCCCGGACCAGCCGAGCCCCTCGTAGAAGGCACGAGCCCGAGTCACGTCGGAGACACCGAGAGTTACGAGGGAGAGGCGCTGCTCCATGTCGCCAGCATCGCGCCCCGGACTCTGGGGGCGTGTCGAGCTGACGATCGACACCCATTCCTCATCGGCCGGCTCCCCGATGTGAACCGGTCAGGTGAGCGACGCCCAGAACTCGTCCAGGAGCCCGGCTCCCATGGCCGGGTCCTCCAGCATCCACCAGTGACCGAGCTCCGAGAGCTCGGCCGCCTCGGCCCCCGCCCGCGTAGCGGCGTTCCGAGCGCAGTCAGGTGACAGGAAGGGGTCCTCCGTCGGCACGATCGCGAGGCCGGGCACCGCGATGTCGCGGAACTCCGGCCCCCACTGGCGGCCGACATCGACGGCCGACCGGTACAGGGCGAGGATGCAGCGGACCATCGAGGGGTCGGCGGCACCGGCGAGGGCAAGGGCTTGTTGGCGCGACGCGCCGGCGCGCTCGAAGACCCGGGCCCGGGTCTCGACGGGTTGCGCCAATTGTCCCTCGAAGAACTCCTTCCCTGCCCCCGGCGTCTGCCAGATCTTGGCGAAGTCGTGCCACTCGAAACCCGGGTCACCGATCCCCGCCGCGTCCGTCACCCACGAGCGAAGGAGATCGGAGCGGGTGCTCGCCACGCGGACCACGAGCGCGCCGCCCCAGTCGTGGCCGACGACGTCGATCGGCCCCTCGCTCTGCAGCCTCTCGAGCTCGGCGGTGAGCCACGCCACGTAGTCCTCCTTGGTGGCGCCGAAGCCCTCCGACGTCGAGCAGCCGAAGCCGGGAAGTTGCAGAGCGACGACGTCGCTCCGTTCCAGGTGGGAACGAAGCGGGTCCCCCAGAGGACTGGGGTCTCGGGTACGCCATGAACGAGCACGGCCGGCATTGCGGACCTCTCCTGGGACGAGTCGGTCCACATCGTGGCAGGCGACGCCGACGCCAGAGCGAACCCCTCAGATCTCTCCTTGCGCCCATCCCCGAGCGGAAATAGCGTCCGCCCATCGCCGCGGGATCCTGGGCGACCGACAGGGGAGGAAGCGAAGATGATCAAGCGTCTACTTATAGGTGCGGCTGTGGCTGCGGGGAGCCTCGGGGCTATGGCGGGTGTCGCTGGAGCCACCCAAGGGCCGGACAGCAAGAAGGCGTTCCCGGTTTTCTGTCAGACTGGAAGTCTGGCCGGGGAGACCCTCACCGTCGTAAGCGGGAAGACGGCTTATCGAGACGACGGAACGCAGCTTCGGCTCACTGCTCTTCGCTTTGAGTTTGGCGACAAGGTCAAGGACAAGCAGTTCGGCAAGACGCAGGGCACCCTGACCTGCGGCGGCAGCGAAACCTCACCCGAGGGAACCTTCACCTTCTTCGCCACCCTGGTCGAGGTCTAGGTCTCTCGTCTGGCTAGCGGAGCGCGAGTCAAGGGCGGCCGTCCTCATACTTGGGACCGGCCGCCTTTGAACCGCCAGTGAACGTTGCGGGCTCGACGCCCATGACGAGCCGTCCCAGGCTCGAGATCCAGTACTGCACACAGTGCCGCTGGCTCTTGCGCGCCGCTTGGATGGCCCAAGAGCTGCTTACGACCTTCGAGGGGGAGCTGGGCGAGGTGGCCCTCGTTCCCGACACCGGAGGGGTGTTCGTGGTCCGCGTCGACGGCGAGGTCGTTTGGGACCGAAGGGAGCGAGGCTTCCCTGAGTTACGCGAGCTCAAACAGCTCCTGCGAGATCGCGTCGCACCCGACAAGGAACTGGGGCACTCGGACCGGCCGTCCCCTGACGGAGGTGTTGGATGAGCTGGTCCAACCGACGGGCGGGCAACGCCATGGCATCCTGATCGTGTGAGGGCCGATGCCGCGCAGGCCGTCAGGAACGCCCATCAGTGGTTCGAGGTCAACAGCGGTTGGGCACCGCCGGACGAGGACGAGTTGGCCGAGTGGCTGGGTGACGGCGTGTGCAGATGCCCCGACGAGTGCCTTGTCGAGCCCGACGGGTGGTGTGAGCACGGTTTGGCTTCTTGGTGGCTCATCCTGCGAGCACTGGGTCCGGACGGGTGACGAAGCGCCCGCCGGTCAGCGTCCGAGCAGGCCGCCCAGCGCTCCACCCCTCGCACCACCAGTCTCGCCGGGCATGAGTTGGCGGATCCACGCTTCGAGGGCGGCAGGATTCCGGGTTTGCGTCATCACCCATCCCGGGCCCGTGAAGTCGAAGACCAGGCCCTCTCCCGACTTGAGCGTCTGGATCATCCCGCCGGTGACCTTGCGGATCTGGCTGCTCACGGTCGAGCCGAAGGCCACCACATGGCCGGTGTCGATGGTTACCGACTCTCCGTCCCGGAGATTGATCGTGTCGAGGGCGCCGTAGCAGGCCAACAGGATCGTGCCCTGGCCGGTGGCATGGACGAGGAAGCCCCCCTCCCCTCCGAAGAGGTTCTTGAAGCCTCCCCAGGTGGTATCGAGCTCGACGCCGGCCGACGACGCCAGCCAGCAGCCCCTGGTGATCGAAACGGCCTCGTCGGGGGCGACGCCAACTTGGAGGACATCGCCGGCGAGGTGGTGCGCGACATCGACCCAACCACCGGACGGTGGCGCCGAGAAAGTGGTGATGAAGAGGCTCTCTCCTCCCAGGAGTGAGCGCTTGAGTCCCTTCACCATTCCGCCGCGGGTGCTGGCCTCGACGGAGACGCCGTAGGAGGTCGCCATCATGGCGCCCGACTCGGCTCGGACCTGCTCGTTGGGATCGAGCATGATGCGGGCGACGGCAAAGGAGGGGCTGTGGCGCACTTCGACGCGCATCTGGCGACGATATCCCGACAAGCTGCCGACACATCGATCCTTGACCGAGGTCATGGGCTGGGAGATGAGCCCGGCTTCATCACTCCGTGCGCGGCTGCCGGGTGCTCAGAGCCTTTGCCTGGGTCAGACGCAGGCCCAGCTCCATCACCCTGGTCGTATCGCTGGAACATCCCGTTCACCTCGTGATGGTCCTGCTTGAGCATGTCGATGACGTCTGACGGCATGACTGTCTCCTGGTCGTCTTTGGGTCTGGACCTTACTCAGGGAGGTACTCAGGCGGGAACTCAGAGAGGAAGGCGTCTATGGCGGCAAACGCCAGAGTGGCAAACGACTCACACGCGGCGGGCGAAGAACCCGGCGGCCGCCTCCTTGACCCTCTCGCCGGTCCCCCTGCCTGCCCACCGGTCCAGGCCGATCGGCTCGGAGCGGCCCAGGTCGGCGTCGAACTGGCCGTCGAGCTCCGCGACCACGGAGGGATCGAAGACCACCACGGTGACCTCGTCGTTGAGGGTCAAGGAACCGGCGTCGAAGTCCACGGGCCCGACGTTGGCCACTACGCCATCCACCGTCATCACCTTGGCGTTGAGGGCGGTGGGTTGGTACTCCCACACACTCACGCCCGCCTCGAGCAGCCTTTGGTAGTTGGCCCGGCTGGCCAGCCGGGACAACCCGCCCTGGGGCTGGGCAGCGGGCCGCAGCACCTCGACCGTGACTCCCCTCCGAGCGGCGGCGCACAACAGCTCGAGGGCGCCGGCATCGGGGACCAGGTAGTCGGCGCTGATACGGAGGCGTCGGCGAGCCAGTCCCAGGAGGCCACGCACGAGGGTGGACATGTCTCCCCAACCGGTCTCGGCGTCGCCCTGCACGACCTGGGCCGCAGACTGGCCCGCGGCTTTCTGCAAGGGAAAAGGGTCGACGTCCTCGGCGAACAGGAGCCGGCCGGTCTCTGCCCAGTTGTTGACGAACGCGCCCCGCAACCCGTTCACCACCGGGCCCCGCAGCTGCAAGGCGGTGTCCCGCCATTGGGAGCGGTCGCGGGCATCGCCTCTCCACTCGTCGGCGAACCCGAAGCCTCCGGTGAAGGCGATGCTGCCATCGCAGATCAGGATCTTGCGATGGCCGCGATGGGTGCTCTGGGTGATGCGCCAGTTGGTGAGAGGGCGGAACCACACCACCTCGGCACCGGCCGCCTCCATGATGCCGATCGAGCGCCTGTCGATGCGGCGGGTCCCGAAGGCGTCGAGCAGGACCCGAACCCGCACGCCGTCCTGGGCGCGGCCTGCCAGGGCCCGGGCGACCTCGTCGCCCGTCGACCCGCTCCAGTAGCCGTAGGTCTGCACGTCGATGGTTCGGGTGGCGGTGCCGATGACCTCGAGCATGGCCGGGAACGTCTGGTCACCGTTGCGCAGGACGTTCACCTGGTTCCCGTGGAAGGACGGAATGCCCAAGAGGCACTCGAGGGCCCGGCGGGGCGACTCCGGCTCCACCATCAGAGGTGGCGGGCCATGAAACCCGGGAGCGCCTCTTTGCCCTTCTGGGTCAGCCCCCGGCCCGACCACTCGTCGAGGGCGACCTCCTGTGCCCGCTCCAGGTCCTCGTCGAAGTGCGACTCCAGCACACGGACCACGTCGGGGTCGCACACCACCAGGTTCAGCTCCTCGTCGAGCACGAGGGACCGAGCGTTGAGGTTGGCCGACCCGGTGCTGGCGACCGTGCCGTCTACCAGGATGATCTTGGCGTGGAGCATGGTGGGCTGGAAGGTCCACACCCTTACGCCAGCCTGCAGGAGCAACTCGAACTGGGCCTCACTCGCCAGGCGGCTCACCCTCTTGTCGGCGTGGGGCCCGTTGACGAGGAGCTCGACCGCCACTCCACGTCGGGCCGTTTCGCACAGCAGGGCGAGGATGGCGTGATCGGGGACGAAGTAGGCGGCACAGATGCGCAGGCGGCGGCGGGCCAGCCCGGCCAGGACGTGCACGAGCGTCGACATGTCGCCCCATCCGGTCCTGGCGCCTCCCCTCACCACCTGGACGGTGGAGGCACCGGGGGCGCCCCGTTCCGGGAAGCGGTCGCCTTGGTCGAGGAGAGGGCGGCGGGTCTCGGCCCAGTTGTGCACGAAGGCGCCCATGAGGCCGTCCACGGCCGGCCCCTCCACCCGGAAGTGCGTGTCCCGCCACTCCGAGGGGTCCCGGGCGTCTCCCCGCCACACGTCACCGATCCCGACACCTCCGGTGAACCCCACCTCGCCGTCACAGACGAGGATCTTGCGGTGTCCCCGGTGGAATGTCTCCCAGACGCGGAGGTTGTTGAGCGGCCGGAAGAAGTCGACCAGGGCGCCAGCGGCCCGGAGGCGCCCGACGACCTGCTTGTCCATCCCCAGGCTGCCGAAGGCGTCGGCCAGGACTCTCACTCGAACGCCGGCTCGGCACCTCTCGGCCAAGACGCGGCAGAACTCCTCGGCAATGGCGCCCTTGAGCACGAAGGTGGCCAGGTCCACGCTGGTCGTGGCCTGCCCGATGGCATCCAACATGGCCGGGAGGATCTGGTCGCCGTTGCGCAGGATCTCGATCCGGTTGCCGTCCGTGGCGGGGATGCCGATCAGACCCTCGAGCCAGCACCGGTAGCGGACGACCTCTTCGCCAGGTCGGCGGGAGCCGGGCTGAGAGCCTGTCAACATGGCCACCCGATGACTACGGCGCGCTGAGGGCTCCTGGATGCCGAGCGCCTGCGTCGCAATGACCCGGGCCTGCCCGGCCCGTGCCCTCGACCGGCGTGAGCGCTGGAGCTAGAGGCGCCGGCGGCCGCGGTAGAAGCGAGGACCTCCGATGCCCCCTATCAGCAGCAGGACCAACAAGACGATGAGGATTATCCAGAGTGTGGACATGGCGAAGGTGTGCCCCAAAGCAGTCGGCGTCAAACCCGGCCCGCCCTGATTGACGCCGATGTGCGGGCGGTCACGCCGCCGACGACCAGATGGCTGCCGTTGTGAGCTCCGGGTGCTCGCGCCAAGGGGCAGACTGTGCCCATGGACCACACCGGAGCCACCCCCCGGGGGGCCGTCATCGCCGATGAGCTGACCGAGCTCGTCCTGGCCGAAGGCCCCTTCCTCTCCGTTTATCTCACCACCGAGGCCGAGATCGACAACGCCGCCCAGCGGGCCGAGCAGCGCTGGAAGTCGCTCCGAGGAGCCCTGGCCGAGGCCGGTGCCACCGAGGAGGTGTTGGAGGCGGTCGACCCACTCGTGGCCGACGCTCACCTCATGGGGCAGTGCCTGGCCGTCTTCGCCACCGCCGGCGGCGCGGTGCATGTCGAGCACCACCCCGACCCACCGGCGCGAGACGTGTCCCGGTGGGCGCCCCTGCCCGTGCTGGCGCCGCTGCTCGAGTGGCGCCAGGCGTCCCCGCCTCACGTGGCCGTGCTGGCCGACCGCCAGGGGGCCGACCTCTTCGGCCTACGGGCCGCCGCTCCCAACGTTCAACGCCAGGCCGGACGGGGAGAGGAGCTCGTGGGCCGATCCACGCCGCACGGCGAATCGCAGCGTCGGAACCACCACCGGGTGGAGAGCCTGTGGGAGCACAACGCCAAGGCCGTGAGCGACGAGGTCGTTCGCCTCGTCGATCAGATGGAGGCCAGGCTGGTCGTGGCCGCGGGCGACGTCCGCGCCCTCCAGCTGCTTCAAGAGGCGCTGCCCAGGGAGGTGCTGGACAAGCTCGAGGTGGTGGGAGGCGGGAGGTCCCCCGACGGTTCGGTCGACGGCGTCGTCACCGACGTGAACCGGCTGGTCGAGGCGGCCGTGACGCAGGACACCGAGCTGCTCTTGGCCAAGTTCCGGGAGGAGCTGGGCCAGGACGACCGGGCCACGGACGGCCCCGCCCGCACCTTGGAGGCGCTGGCCATGGCCCAGGTCGAGGCGCTCTTGGTCAGCGACGACCTCGATGACGACCGCCAGGCGTGGTTCGGCCCCGAGCCCACCAACGTGGCCATCACCGCCGACACCCTCGAAGCCATGGGGGTCGAGGCACCCCAACGGGCCCGCCTGGTCGACGTCGCCGTCCGCGGCGCTCTGGGCACCGGCGCCGGCGTGCGGGTGCTCCCCGCCGGTGGCGAGGTCGCCGGCGACGGTCCCAGCGAGGGCATCGGCGCCATCCTGCGCTGGAGCAGCTGAGCCGCCCTGACCCGCATGGCGCCCCGACTCGCAATCGTCACCGCTTCGGACTCGGGCATCGGCAAGGCCACGGCCGTGGTTCTGGCCGAGGCCGGCTTCGACGTTGGGGTCACCTGGCACGAGGACGAGGCCGGGGCCACGGGAACCGTGGAAGAGATCACGTCGCTCGGGCGGCGGGCCGAGCTGCGTCGCCTGGACCTGACTCAGCTCCCTGAGGCGGCGGGCGTGATCGACGAGCTGGCCGGCGCCCTCGGGGGCCTCGACGTGTTGGTGAACAACGCCGGCGCCGGTCAGATCTCCCCCTTCCTCGAGCAGGGTTTCGACGACTGGCGTCGGATCCTCGACGTCAACCTCAGCGGTGCCTTCCTGTGCTCTCAGCGGGCGGCGCGGCGAATGGTGGAAGCAGGCCGGGGAGGGCGCATCGTGAACGTCACCTCGGTGCACGAGCACGTGCCGCTCGAGGGAGCGGCCGCCTACTGCGCCTCCAAGGGCGGCCTCGGCCTGCTCACCAAGGTGATGGCCCTGGAGCTGGCCGAGCACGGCATCACCGTCAACGCCGTTGCTCCCGGCGAGATCGCCACCCCGATGACCGGCCAGCACGACGAGGAGCCCAGGGAGAAGGGCAGGCCCGGGATCCCCCTCGGTCGTCCCGGGGACGCCAGGGAGATCGCCCGGACCATCGCCCACCTGGCCGGCCCGGAGGCCTCCTACACGACGGGGGCGTCCTTCGTGGTCGACGGAGGCATGCTGCTCATGGCGGCCATGGCCAACACCGACTGAATCGCAGGCCCTTCCCGAGCTACGGGATGCGAACCGGCGGAACGGCCAGGAATCGCCACCTTCGGCCGGTCTTGGTCCTGAGCGGCCTCATCGCCGTCTACGTAGCGGTGTTCGGTTGGCTCACCTGGTCACAGCACTCCAACTTCGGCACCTTCGGGTTCGACATGGGCATCCACGATCAGGGCATCTGGCTGCTGTCGCGCTTCAAGGACCCCTACGTCACCGTCGTCGGTCGCCATTACCTCGGCCACCACGTCAGTCTCGTCGGCTACCTCTTCGTACCGCTGTACTGGCTCGGAGCCGGTCCCCACGCCCTGTACGCGGTGGAGACGGTCTGGATGGCACTGGGTGCCGTCCCCATCTGGCTCCTCGCCCGCGACCGGCTGGCCAACCCCTGGCTGGCGGTGGTCCTCGCTGCGGCTTACCTCCTCTACCCCGCACTCGAGTGGATCAACTGGTGGCACTTCCACCCCGACGCCCTCATGATCACGCCGCTGCTCTTCGCCTACTGGCTGGCTGCTCGTCGCTCATGGCGTTGGTTCGCAGTGGCAGTCGTGGTGGCCCTGCTGTGCAAGGAGGACGCGGCCCTGGCCGTGGTGGGGCTGGGGCTGCTGCTGGTGTGGCGCCGCCAGCGGCGAGCGGGCGTGCTGACGGCGGCCGCCGGAGCTGCCTGGTTCCTGCTCGCCACCAAGGTCCTGATCCCGGCCTTCAACGACGGCCAGCCGGCCTTCTACGAGGCCATGTTCCCCACACTGGGGGACAGCATGGGCGAGATCGTGTTCAACGCCGTGCGCCATCCCAGCCGCGTCCTAGAGCTGGCCACCAGTGGTGAACGGCTCACCTACTACCGCCAGCTGCTGCTCCCGGTAGCCCTGGCGCCCCTGGCGTCCCTGCCCGTCCTGCTCGTGGGCGCGCCCCAGGTGGTCATCAACGTCAGCGCCGAGGCCCTCCGCACCTATGACATCCACTTCCACTATTCCTCGGCCGTGATCGCCGCCGTCTTCCTGGCCACCGTCGAAGGGTGCGCCCGCCTGGGCCGACGGCCGGGCCTGGGCCGCTTCGCGGTCGGGCTGGTGGCGGTCGCCTCCCTGGCCGGCAACGTGGCCTGGTCGCCTTCTCCTCTCTCGGTCAGCTACGGCAAGGGCATCTGGGCCAGGCCCAGCCCTTGGGTGCCGGCGCTCCGGGCCGCCGTCGACCAGGTGCCTCCGGAGGCTGGGGTCAGCGCCAGCTACACCCTGGTTCCCCACCTCACCCACCGGACCACCATCTACGAGTTTCCCAACCCGTGGGTCGTGGCCAACTGGCTCGACCGCACCCGCACCCCTTCCCCTGGCCGGGTCGACTATCTCGTTCTGGACCGCACGCTCAACCCCGACCATCAGGGTCTGGTGGACAGCCTGATCGCCGAGGGAGGGGAGTTCGAGGTGGTCTACGAGAAGGATGAGGTACTGGTGGCCCGACGACGCGCTGATGGCCGAAGGTGAGGCGGATGCCCTCATGCCGGCATTCCGATCTGGTGGCGTACTCCCTCGGCAAGGGGTTCCACCTCCGAGCCGTCACAGCTACCCGGGCCCAAGCGGTTCCGCGAGCGTTCGGGGAGAACGTCGTGGTCGGCCATCGGTGTCCGGAACACGACCCTGGAATGCGGTAGGTCGGCACAGCTGGCCAGCGGCCCTCCGTAGTACTCGGTCCACATCACCGACCACGAGCCCAGCAGCCCCCAATCACCCGGCACCCTGATCCGCCCCATACCGTCCTCGGCCCCGACCAGCTCGTCCAGCACGGACGCAGCCCACCAGCCGCCGCCGTCGGACCAGAGTCGCAGGCGGTAGGGACGGCCGGCGGCCCAGGGGTAGGGGATGCGGCAGCTCCACCCCGTGCCCTCGCCGCTGAAGGGCATGGCCCCCCCGCCCTCCGCGGCCGACGCCGACCACACCGAGAATATGGCCATCTTGCCCACGGTCCCGTCGGCCCGGTTGCCCCTGGTCTGCAGCCCGAGGTAACCGCCTTCGCCGCCGGCGAGCTGGAACTGGTGAGCCCAGAAGTACGGAGCGTCAGGACCAGGGTCCACCTCGGGCACCAGCACGTGCTCGAACGTCCGGTAGCCGCCCGCGGTGCCACCGGGTGACGCCGGCGACGATGGCCACCACCACTCGGTGTAGGTCCCCCGTGGCGTCTGTGGCTTCCGCCGGAGTCTCACCGAGCCCTACAGCCCCACCAGCTCCTTCTCCATCTCCTCGATCTCGTGCTCCTGGCCCCGCTTGATCTCGGCGGCCAGCTTCTCGACCTCCTTGTTCTCGCCGTCGTGCTCGGCTTCCTCGGCCATGGTGATGGCCCCCTTGTGGTGCTCGATCATGTCCTTCAGGAAGAGCTTGTCGAACTCGACCCCCTTGGCCTCCTCGAGCTCCTTGATCTGCTCTTCGGAGAGCATCCCCGGTTCCAGGGCCTTGCCCCCGCCATGGGCGTCGTGGCCACCGGCCTCCTTCTTGACGCCCCACTCGTGGAGCAGCGCCTCCATGGTCTTGATCTCTTCCTCCTGCTTGGTCTTGATGGTGGAGGCGATGGTCTCCACGTCGGGGCTCACGGCGTGCTTGATGGCCAGCTCGGACATCTCGAGAGCCTGCTCGTGGTGGGGGATCATCCCCTGCACGAAGGTGATGTCGGCCGGGTTGTGCTTCTTGGCCTCCTCCTTGCTCCCACAGGCCGTGAGGAGCAGGCCCACCACGGTGAGCATGGTGGCGACACGCTTCATCCCCAAGATCCTCCTTGGTCCCTTGTCGGCTCAGTCGGGTGGAATATACCCTCTCCGGGTATCATTGTCATGGCGTGAGCCCGAAGGGATTCATGATGCACGGCTACTCGACGCAGAGAGACGATTACCTGAAGCGGCTCCGGCGCATCGAGGGCCAGGTGCGGGGTCTGCAGCGCTTGATAGACGAGGACACGTACTGCATCGACGTGCTGACACAGATCTCCGCCGTCAACAAGGCCCTCCAGAGCGTGGCCGTAGGACTCCTCCATGGGCACCTGGAGCACTGTGTGACCGAGGCTGCGGCCGTGGGCGGCCCGGAGGCATCGGCCAAGGTGACCGAGGCCACGGCCGCCGTGGAGCGGCTGTTGAAGTCCTGAACCGAGTCCCGAGACGCCATCGTCGTCCGGAGGGTCAGCTCTCCTCGAGGTAGCCGGGGCTGGCGTCCTCGGTGGCGCCGGGAAGGTCCTGGGTGAGGCGCAGCGCCGCCTCCTCAGGGGCAAGGGTGTCCCCCGGCTCAGCCTCCTCGTCGCCCAGCAGGTCCGTAAGGGGGTCGAGGACGCCCCCCGCGGTGTCCGGCCCCGGCACCGGGCCCGAGCCCACGTCGGCCGGGGCCGCCACGTCGGGCTCCTCCCGCGCCAGCCGGTGATCCAGGGACTCGGGGCGCTGCTGCTCGGCGGCGGTGATGCCGTGCTCCTCGACTCCTTGGGGATGCTCGAGGGGAGGAAGCTCGCCCTCCATGGCGTCGCCCGTGGCGAGGATCTCGTCGCCGACCTCGTCGATGGCCGGCACCCCGGCTTCGGTGGGGGCGGGACGGGGGAGGTCTTGTTCTGTCATGGGTGACATTGAAGCAGCCGGGCTCCCGGACCTGCGGCCCATGGCACGCAGTCGGGCCAGGGCCTCGACCACGGCATCGACGGTTATGGCCAGAAGCCCGGGGTCCGGCTCTGCCCCGCGCGGGTCACCGGTGGTCCCCGCCCACAGCACCCGGTGCCAGGGGCGGTCGGGAGGCGGCCCCCAGTGGCGGGGTGAGGTGGGACCGAAGAGGACCACCGAGGGCGTGCGCAGGGCGGTGGCCAGGTGAGCCACCCCCGTGTCGGCGCAGGCCACGCAGGCAGCGGCGGTGACCAGCCTGGCCAGGCTGGTCAGGTTGGTGCGCCCGGCGCATACGGCGCCGGCAGGGAGACCGGCGCGCCGGGCGACCTCGCGGGCCAGGTCCACCTCGTCGGGGCCGCCGCTCACCAGCACCCGCCGGCCCGCCTCCGCCTCGGCTCCGGCCACCGCCGCCCAGCGCTCGGGTGGCCACCGCCGGGCGGCGAAGGCGGCCCCCGGATGGACCAGGGTGGCGCCCCGGGCCCCTTCGGAGGTCAGGCCGGCGGGAAGGGGGCCGGGTGGCGGGTCGAGGTCGAGGCGGCTCGGGTCGGCCGGTATGCCGCTCTGTGACAGCAGCCGGCACCACCGGACCACCTCGTGCTCGTCGGCTCGCCACTCGGGGAACCCCCGGCTCTGGGCGACGGCAGGGTTGGCAAAGGCCACCAGGCGACGGGGCCGGCTGGCGAGGAGCACGCGGTGGCTGGCCGGTCCCTTGCCGTGCAGGTCGACGGCCACGTCCGCTCCTTCGAGGGAAGGGTGGAGGGGGACGAGCGGTTCGGTGTGGGCCACCTCGTCCACCGCCCCGGTCATGGCCGCCAGCGGCTCCAGCACCGAAGGCGCGGCCAGGACCCTGCGGTGGCCCGGGAAGGCGTCGGCCAGGGCCCGGAGGGCGGGCACGGCGGTGAGGAGGTCCCCCAGGCCCAGCGGCCGGAGGACCACCAGCGTGGGCCGCGGCCGAGCCTCAGGAGGACGGACTGTGGGCGCCAACCTGCTTCAGGAGGTGGGTGGTGGAGCGGCCCTCGACGTAGGGAAGGACCACGACCTCGCCGCCCCAGCGAGCCAGGGTGGTCACCTCGGGCAGGTTGGCCATGGCGTAGTCGCCGCCCTTGGCGAAGATGTCGGGCCGGAGGCGATCGAGGACGGCTTCGGGCGTGTCCTCGTCGAAGACCACGACGGCGTCCACGCACGCCAGCGCAGACAACACCGCGGCTCGGTCGCCGGCGGGCACCAGTGGCCGCTCCGGGCCCTTGAGCCGCCGGACCGAGGAGTCGGAGTTGAGGCACACCACCAGGCAGTGGCCGAGGGCGCGGGCGGCTTCGAGGGTGGCGATGTGACCGGCGTGGAGCAGGTCGAAGCATCCGCCGGTGGCGACGACGGTTCCCCCTCTTTTCCGTACCCGGGACACCACCACGTCGGCGTCCGCACCCGGCTCCGGCCCCCCATCCTGACCAGGGTCCACTCGGAACCCGCCCGCCCCGCCGGCCGCCACGAAGGCGGACGCGGCGGCCACCGCTCCCACCACCGCCTCCGAGGGCAGGGCGCCATCGGCGAGGAGGCCGGCGGCGGCGGCGGCAAAGCGGTCGCCCGACCCGCACGGGTCGCCCTTGACCGAGGGGGCGGGCACCACGAGCGGTGGCCCGTCGCCGTCCACCAGGAGGGCGCCCCGCGCCCCGAGGGTTACGGCCACGGCCGCCGCC
>JALZJC010000027.1 GCA_030859945.1 Actinomycetota bacterium
GCCGCGGCCAGGGCCGCGGCCCGGGCCGGCGGGGGCAGGCGGGGGTCGAGGGGGAAGACGGCGTCACCTCGGTCCCATGCCGCCCGCAGATCGTCGACGAAGGCCGGTGTTCCCACCGCGTCGAGGACGACCAGAGAGGGCACATCAGTAGGGTAACGACGCCATGACTGATGCCATCCCGGACTGGAGCGAGGCAGGGAGCTACGGCGACATCCGCTACCAGACGGCCGAGGGCATGGCCAAGATCACCATATGCCGGCCCGAGGTGCGCAACGCCTTCCGCCCTCAGACCGTCGTCGAGCTGTCGGACGCCTTCCACCGGGCCCAGGACGATCCCGCCGTGGGCGTGGTGATCCTCACCGGCGAGGGCCCGCTGGCGTTCTGCTCGGGCGGCGACCAGCGCATCCGTGGTGATGACGGGTACCTGGGTGACGACGAGATTGCCGTCCGGGGCATCGGCCGGCTGAACGTGCTCGACCTGCAGGTCCAGATCCGCCGCTGTCCCAAGCCGGTGGTGGCCATGGTGGCCGGCTATGCCATCGGTGGGGGCCACGTCCTGCACGTGGTGTGCGATCTCACCATCGCCGCCGACAACGCCCGCTTCGGCCAGACCGGGCCGAGGGTGGGATCGTTCGACGGAGGATACGGGTCGGCCCTGTTGGCCCGCAGCGTGGGGCAGAAGAAGGCCCGGGAGATCTGGTTCCTATGCCGCCAGTACGACGCCCAGCAGGCCTTGGAGATGGGTCTGGTGAACACGGTCGTGCCCCTGGACCGCCTCGAGGAGGAGACGGTGGCATGGTGCCGGGAGATGCTCGTCCTGTCACCCCTGGCCCTGCGCCTGCTCAAGGCGTCGTTGAACGCCGCTGACGACGGGCTGGCCGGGATCCAGCAGCTGGCCGGCGACGCCACGCTGCTCTTCTACATGAGCGAGGAGGCGCAGGAGGGGCGCGACGCCTACGTGGAGAAGCGCCCTCCCGACTTCTCCCGCTTCCCCCGGCGGCCGTGACGGCCCTTTCGGTATGGGTGGCGGGGGCACGGCCCCGAACCCTGCCGGCGGCGGTGGTGCCGGTGGCGGTGGGCACGGCCGTGGCCGTACAGCAGGGTGACGTGTCGTGGTGGCGGGCGCTGGCGGCGCTGGTGGTGGCCCTCGGCATCCAGGTGGGCACCAACTACGCCAACGACCACGCCGACGGGGTACGGGGCGCCGACCGGGCCCGAGTGGGGCCGGTGCGGTTGGTGGCCGGGGGCCTGGCCTCACCTGCGTCCGTGCGTCTGGCCGCCCTCCTGTCCTTCGCCGTGGCCGGCGTGGTGGGCCTGGCCGTGACCGCGGCCGTGGGGCCCGAGCTGCTCCTGGTAGGTGCGGCCTGCTTCGCCGCCGGCTGGCTCTACACCGGTGGCCCCCGGCCCTACGGGTACGCTGGGTTCGGCGAGCTGTTCGTGTTCGTGTTCTTCGGGCTGGTGGCCACCGTGGGCTCGGCCTACGTGCACCTCGAGCGGGTCACGGGTCTCGGACTTCTGGCGTCGGTGCCGGTGGGGCTGCTGGCCACCGCCCTGCTCGTGACCAACAACCTACGAGACATCCCGAGCGACACCGGAGCCGGCAAGCGCACGCTGGCCGTTCGCCTGGGGGAGACGTGGACCCGCCTGCTCTACCTGGGCTGCCTGGCCGGGGCCTTCTGCCTGGTGCCGCTGATCGCGGTGGCCGAGCCCCTCGCGCTCATGACCCTGGTCGCCCTCCCGCTGGCCTGGCCGCCGGCACGGACCGTGGCCTTGGGGGCGACGGGACGACATCTCGTGCCCGCCCTGGTCGCCACCGGGCGGTTGCAGTTGGCCTTCGGCGCGCTCCTGGCTCTGGGCATCGCCCTGTAGGGACCGGGTGGCCCGATCAGTGCTCGTGGTCGTGGTCACCCTCGAGGAAGGGCCACACCAGCTCGAGGAACGCCCCCGGGCGCTCGAGGTGGCAGGCGTGCCCGGCGCCGGGGACGAGGACCAGCTCGGCTGTGGGACCGATCCAGCCACCCAGGTGGACGGCCTGCTCGCAGAACTTGTCGTCGCGTTCGCCCGCCACCACCAGCACCGGCATGGTGAGCTCGTCCAGCCGGCGCCACAGAGGCTCCTGGGATCCCGTGCCCATCAGCCGCAACGCCGATGCCAGACCCGCAGCCGTGTTCTGCCGGCGGGCGTCGAGGCCGGCCGCCTCGGGAGACAGGCCGGCGAGGAGCGGCGACGCCAGCCAGCGTTCCAGGAAGGTCTCCACGCCGTCGGTCTCGAGCGAACGAGCCCGCGCCTCGTCCTCCTGGCGCCGAGCGGACCGTTCGCCATGATCCTCGATGCCGGCGGTGGCGCTCACGAGGACCAGCCGTTCGACCACCTCCGGGTAGGCCAGGCCCAGGTGAAGGGCCACCCGTCCGCCCATGGAGTAGCCCACGTAGGTGGCTGGGCCGCACTCCTCGGCCACGAGCCGGGACGCCTCCCAGAGGCCGGCCCCAACGTCGGAGCGAGCGCCGTGACCCGGGAGGTCGGGGGTGAGCACCTCTCCGTGCTCGGCCAGGGCGCCCACGAGCGGCGCCCACGACCGTCCCGTCTGGGTGAAGCCGTGGAGGAGGGCCAGGCGAGGCATCACCGATGATTCTCATCCTCTGGAACCCAGGGTCAAGATGACGGTACAGGCCACGTTCTGCGCCACCCTGGTGGACGAGTGGGCACGATGCGGTGTGACCGACGCCGTGGTGGCTCCCGGCTCCCGGTCCACGCCCCTGGCGGTGGCTCTGACTGCCGACGGGCGCATGCGTCTGCACGTGATGATCGACGAGCGCTCGGCCGGGTTCTTCGCCCTGGGACTGGGCCTGGCCTCGGCGCGACCGCCGGTGGTGCTCACCACCAGCGGCACGGCGGCCGTGGAGCTGCACCCCTCGGTGGTCGAGGCCCACCAGTCCCGGGTGCCTGTCCTCGTCTGCACCGCCGATCGGCCACCCGAGCTTCACCACGTGGGCGCGCCGCAGACCGTGGAGCAGGCCCGCCTGTTCGAGGGAGCGGTGCGTTGGGCGTTCGAGCCCGGCGTGGCCGATGAGCAGGCGGCCCACAGCTGGAGGTCCGTGGCCGCCCGGGCCGTCGCCATGGCCGCCAGCAGCCCGGCCGGCCCGGGGCCCGTGCACCTCAACCTGGCCTTCCGCGAGCCGCTGGTCGGTCTACCCGGCCCCCTGCCCGAGGGCCGTGGCCACGGGGCGCCCTGGCACGTGGTGGCGGCCGGGCCCAGACAGGCCGCTCCCTCGTTGGTGGCGCAGCTCACCGGCTACAACCGCCGTGGCGTCATCGTGGCCGGTGCCGGCGCCGGCGATCCCGACGTCGTGCACCAGGCCGGCAGGTCCCTCGGCTGGCCGGTGCTGGCCGACCCGCGGTCCGGCTGCCGCCTGCCGTCGTCGAACACGGTGGCGGCGGCCGATGCCCTGCTCAGGTCGGCCGCCTTCACCACCGCCCACCGGCCCGAGGTGGTGCTGCGTCTGGGGGCGCCGTGGGCGTCTCGGATCATGGCCGAGTGGTTGGCCGGTCTCGAGGTGCCGCAGTACCTGGTGGACCCCGATGGGGCCTGGCTCGACCCCGGTCGGTCGGCGACCACGGTCGTCAGCGCCGATCCGACCAGCCTGTGCCGGGCCGTTGCCGACGGTGCACCTCGCCCGGCCCCGCCCGACTGGCTCCGGGGATGGCGACGAGCCGAGAGCACGGCACAGGCCGCTTTCGACACCACGCTGGCCGGGTACGAAGAGCTCACCGAGCCGGCCGTGGCCCGCGCCGTCACGGCCGCCCTGCCGGGTGGGGCGGCGCTGGTCGCCTCGTCGTCCATGCCCGTACGGGACGTGGAGTGGTACGCCGAGCCCCGCCGAGGCTTGCGCTTCTTCGCCAACCGGGGGGCCAACGGGATCGACGGGGCGGTGTCCACCCCCTTGGGCGTGGCTGCGGCCTGGCCCGGCCCGGTCACGGCGCTGATAGGCGACCTGGCCTACCTCTACGACGTCAACGGCCTCCTCGTGCCTCCCGGCAATGGCCAGACGGCCTGCACCATGGTCGTGGTGGACAACGACGGTGGCGGCATCTTCTCCTTCCTCCCCCAGGCCGCGGAGCTGCCTCCCGATCGCTTCGAGCGCCTCCTCGGCACACCTCACGGCCTCGACCTCTGCGCCGTGGCTCACGCCCACGGCGCACGGGGGGACGAGGCCAGGTCGTTGGTGCAGCTGGCCGAGCTGATGGCCGCCGGCCAGGAGCGAGGCGGGGCCAACGTGGTGGTGGTCCGCACCGAGCGCGCCGCCAACGTCGCCGTTCACGACCATCTCCACCGGGTCGTGGTCGAGGCCATCGGAGGATGAGAGCCCCCGCGCCCTACGGGCGCACCACGGCGGCGAGGAGTGCCTGCAGCTTGAGCTGGGTCTCGGCCAGCTCGGCCTCGGGGTCGGAGTCGGCCACCACACCCACCCCGGCCAGGAGGCGGGCCCGGTTCCCCGAGATCTGGGCCGAGCGGATACCCACGGCCCATTCGCCGTCGCCTCTGGCGTCGACCCAACCCACCGGTCCCGCGTAGCGGCCCCGGTCCAGGCCCTCGAGGGCGGCGATGCAGGCCAGCGCCTCGTCGGTCGGGGTGCCGGCCACCGCCGGGGTGGGATGGAGTACGGCGGCCAGCTCCAGGGCCGAGGGGCGACCCTCGTCCAGGCGGCCGGAGATGGTCGTGCCCAGGTGGCAGACGTTGCGAAGGGGGACGATCGAGGGCCTGGCGGGCACGTCCAGGGCCTGGCAGAAGGGGGCCAGGGCAGCGGCCACGGCGTCGGCCACGAGACCGTGCTCCAGGCGATCCTTCTGCGAGGCCATGAGGCCCGCGGCCAGCTCGTCGTCCACATCGGGGTCGCCGCTGCGGGGAATGGTGCCCGCCATCGGCTGAGAGCGCACGTCCCACCCCAGCCGGGACACGAGCAGCTCGGGGCTGGCGCCCACGAAGCCGTCCACCGAGAACAGCATGCACGACGGGTAGAGCGCCCGGAGCCGGGCCAGCACGTGGGTGGGCAGGATGGGCCGGTTGGCCTCGACACCCACCTCGCGGGCCAGCACCACCTTGCGGAGCCAGCCGCTGCGGATCTCGTCCACGGCGGCCCCGATGGTGACCAGCCATTCCTCGTGGGGTCGGCCGGCGGTGAGCTTGAAACGGTCAGGCGGACGAGTGGTGGCCGGTGGGGGCGCCACCGCGGCGGGCTCCGGCCCGATGGTGGTCATCCACGCGGTGCCGTCTCTGGCCCGACCGAGCACGGTCCGGGGGATGACCAGGGTGGCGACGGCGTCGGGGATGAAGGGGAGAGCACCGACGGCGACGGGACCGCAACCCGGCAGCCCCAGGTCGCCGTCGACGGCGATGGCGGCGAGGGCCCCGGCCACGGCCGCGGGCGCCACCCTGAGGGCCACGCCCCGTCCCGCCAGGCCGGTGTTCCCGCGCGCGAAGAGGACCCCGTCGTCACCGGCGAAGGCCGGGAGGTCCACCTCGGCCTCCTCGACGCGGACGGTGCGGGCGGTGAGACCCTGCCCCGTGCCCGGCCCTCGTACGTCCTCTGCCGCCGTCACCGGGACGTCGCCGTGGCCGTGACCAGCTGGACGATGCCGCCGCTGAGCAGCCGGCGCTCAACCGCCGCCAAGCCGGCAACGCGGAGCTGGGCACCCATGACGGCCGGCGGAGGCAGGTAAGCCACCGAGCGGCGGAGGTACCCGTAGGCAGAGGCGTCGGAAAGGAGCCCGCCCAGGCGCGGCATCACCTTGTTGAAGTACAGACCATGGCCCCAGCGCAGCACGGGGTTGGCCGGCTCCGCCACCTCGAGGAGGGCGATGCGCCCGCCGGGGCGCACCACCCGGCCCAGCTCGGCGAAGAAGGCGTCCAGGTCGGCCACGTTGCGCAGGGCGAAGCCGCACGTGACCCCGTCGACGGTGCCGTCGGCGAGAGGCAGGCGAAGAGCGTCGGCCTGGCACAGGGGAGCGGTCGTGCGGGCGTGGGCCAGCATCCCCCAGGACAGGTCGACGCCCACGGCGGAGTAGCCGGCGGCCTGGATCCCCCGGCAGAGGTCTCCCGTGCCCGCGGCCACGTCGAGCACCCGGGAGCCGGGATGGAGGCCGAGCGAGCGCACGGTCGCCCTACGCCAGCCCACGTCCATGCCGAGGGTCATCACCCGGTTGACGAGGTCGTAGCGGGGCGCGATGGCGTCGAACATGTTCCGCACCGCTGCCACCTTGGCGGGCCCCTGAGGAAGATCCTCGTCCGTTCCCAAGCCCCGGGAGCTCACCTGCCGGCGCCGCAGCGGGTGCACTGCGGGTACGCCCGCGAGGTGGGGCGATGACACGCAGCGCAGCGATGGACGTGGATCTCCCCGGCGCGCAGCCGGCGGAGCACGGAGACCAGCATGCCGCCGGCGGCGACGACGAGGAGGACCTCGAGGCCGTCCCGGACGACGGCGTCGTTCACTTGAACCAGATGCGCTGGTACTCGCGGCTCTGGGTATGGAGGAGCAGGGCGACGAGGGCGATCTCGAACATCAGGTTGAGCAGGTTGACGCGGAACACGGCGTCGAGGCCACCCAGAGCCAGGCGGAGGGTGAAGGGCAGGAAGGCCATGATCACCCCCAGCACGTAGCCCCACTTCTTCTCGTTGGCGATGCCGAAGCCGGCCGCCACGCCCCCGGCTGCGACGGGCAGCGCGTACACGGGGGACAAGCCGAAGAACAGCAGGTAGAAGACCGCGAAGGCGGCGTCGGCGTAGAGCAGGAAGACGGCTATCTGAAGCGTCTGGGGCTGGCTCTGGTTGATGAAACGTCGGGGTTCCTGCATCGTCGACCCCTAGGCTACGAGAGATGGCAGTGCCAGAGCCCGTTCCCGAGCACCATCACCGCAATGTCCAGGGAGGAGCGGCCCGGGCTGCGGTCTTCGGCGTCAGCGACGGCCTGGTCTCCAACGTGGGCCTCGTCCTCGGCGTGGCCGGTTCGAGCGCCGCGCCCAGCTTCGTGCGCCTGGCGGGGCTGATCAGCCTGGTGAGCGGCGCCTTCTCCATGGCCGCAGGGGAGTACCTGTCCATGACGGCCCAGACCGAGCTGCTGGAGCGCGAGCTGGAGATGGAGCGCACCGAGATCCGCAGGAACCCTCAGTCCGAGCGCCAGGAGCTGGCGGCCATCTACTCCAGCCGGGGGCTGGACCCGGCCATGGCCGAGCAGTTGGCCACGGAGATGATGCGCGATCCCGAGCTGGCGCTCGAGGCCCACGCCCGGGAGGAGCTCGGCATAGACCCGGGGCAGTTGGGGTCGCCGATGGGGGCCGCGGCGTCGTCGTTCTTCGCCTTCGCCCTGGGCGCAGTGATCCCGCTGCTGCCGTGGTTCCTCGCTCAGGGCGCTGCGGCCACGGTCGCTTCCGTGGTCGTGGGGGTGATGGCTGCGGTGGCCATCGGTGTGGCTCTCGGCGTCGTGACGGCCAGGTCGCCGTTGCGCCCTGCCGTTCGCCAGCTGGTCGTGGCCGGGGCGGCTGCGGCGGTGGGCTACGTCCTGGGCTCGTTGATGGGGGGCACCACGCCCACGTAGGCCCGGTCCACGTGATGGACGCTGAAGCCGAGCGCCTCGTAGAGGCGCACTGCCGCCCGGTTGGAGGCGTCGACGTAGAGGATCGCCGTTCGCAGCCCCAGGCCGGCCAGCCACCGCAACCCGGCCACCACCAGGTCCCGGCCCAGCCCGAGGCCTTGGAAGTCGGGGTCGACGGCCACCACGTAGAGCTCGCCGAGGGCTGGTTCCACCTCGTCGTGCACCTTGGTCCAACAGAACCCGGCCAGCCGGTCGTCCCGCTCGTGGAGGAGGAAGCCGGCGGGATCGAACCAGGGCTCGGCCTCCAGCCGCTCGAGGTGGTCGGGCGTCCACCCGCCCTGGTCGGGGTGGCCGGCGAAGGCCCGGTTGTTCACCTCGAGCCAGGCCTGCTCGTCCCGGCCCTTCACGAAGGCCCTGGTGGGAAGGGCGGACCGCTCGTCGACGGGCAGTGGACGGCGCATCTGGTACAGGTCGCGGTCGGGACCCAGACCGGCGTCCATGGCCAGTCGGTCGTGCTCGGGAGTGGCGTCGTGGACCCACATCCTGATCTCGCCACCTCCCTCCTGGCCCACCATCTCGATGGCGGCGGTCGTCAACGAGGCCCAAGCGGGGCGCCCGGAGGCGGAGCGTGGGTCCACCACCACCTCCAGCGACCATGCACCCCCGTCCCGGCTGACCTGGGCCACGCCGACCGGCTCCGTCCGGCCGAGCTCCCGGGCCACCAGGCCCGGGAACGAGGTGTCACCGGCCAGGAGGCGGTGACCGCCGGCCCTGCCCGCCGCCTGCAACAGGGCCGAGACAGCTCGCAGGTCGGGCCCGGCCGGCTGGCGCTCGACCTTCACCGGCGGCACAGGTGCCAAGGTAGTGCCCACCATGGGCAGACCCCGGACCCCGAAGGGTCGTGCCCGGGAGACCGTGGCCCGGCTGGCGGCGGAGTACCCGGGGCAGGCCGACGAGCTGTGCGCGCTGCGCCACGACAGCCCCTTCCAGCTCCTGGTGGCCACCATCCTGTCGGCGCAGACCACCGACGAGCGGGTCAACCAGGTGACGCCGAGCCTGTTCCGGCGGTACCCGTCGCCGGCCGACCTCGCGGCCGCCGATCCGGACGACGTCGAGAGGCTCATCCACCCCACCGGGTTCTTCCGCACCAAGACCCGGAGCCTCCTGTCCATGGCGTCGGCGCTGGACGAGAGCTACGGGGGCCAGGTCCCGACGACCATGGAGGAGCTGGTCACGTTGCCGGGCGTGGGCCGAAAGACGGCCAACGTGGTGCTCAGCGTTGCCCATGGGCTCCCCGGCCTGCCCGTCGACACCCACGTGGGACGGTTGAGCCGCCGCCTGGGCCTCACCCGGCACGAGGACCCGGACAAGGTCGAGGCCGACCTCAACGCCATGGTGCCGGCGGCCGAGCGGGGGGCGCTCAGCCTGCGCCTCATCCTGCACGGCCGGCGCGTGTGCCTGGCCCGGCGGCCGCGCTGCCAGACCTGCGTGCTCAACGACTTCTGTCCGTCGTCGACGGTTCCCATCCGAGGACTTCGTCCTGCCGTGACCTAACACTTCCCTCACGACTGCCTGTCACCATGTTCATGGCCGGGACCGACCATGAGAACGACCGATTGGTGAGTGCAAGGAGAGCGTCCATGATCAAGCGCAACATCGCCATCCTCCTGGTGGCAGGGATCGTCCTCGGGGGCGGCGCCCTGGCGCTGGCCCAGGGCCCGCCGGATCGACCCACCTTCGAGCCCGCCGCAGGCCAGGCACCGGGCGACCGGAAGGCAGAGCGGGAGGCGCGGCGCGACGCGGCCCGGAAGTGCTTGCAGGACGCCGGCGAGGACCAGGCCAAGCGCCAGCAGTGCCGCCAGCAGTTCAAGGGTGGGAAGGGCAAGGGCGGTCCCCTCCGGCGGGCGGTCCACGGTGAGCTCATCGTGGGCCGCGAGGACGGCAAGTTCGAGAACCTGGTCTTCGATCGGGGCACGGTCAACCAGGCAAGCGATGCCACCAGGATCGTGATCGACCGGCCCGACGGCCAGCAGGTGGCCCTCGCCCTCACGGCGGAGACCCGTTACCGAGGAGTCCAGGACGCCAACCAGCTGCGCAAGGGCGAGCCCGCGGTGGTGACGTCGAGGGACGGGAAGGCGCTGACGGTGGCTCAGCGAGACCCCGACAGGACCGGTCCCGGAAGCGGGAACAAGGGCGGGAACAAGGGTGGGAACAAGGGTGGGAACAAGGGAGGCCCTCCCGGGGTTCCAAACGACTGAGGAGCGGTTTCCCGCCTCCGCTCCGAGAGCGGTCCCCGCCGCTCGGCCGACGGCGCCCTCCGGCGCCGTCGGTCTTTTTTCGTGGGCCCGTTCGGCTACCGCTCGGCGTCGACCACCCGCTCCAGGCTCCGTTGAGCGCTGTTGAGGCCCCGCTCGGCCTGGTACAGCTCACTGGCCAGGTCGTCACGCTTGGCGGCAGCGTAGGCGTCGGCGATGACCGTCACCCTCCTGGACAGCTCCCCCAGAGCGGTGGCCAGCGAGGACAGTTCTGCGGGCGTCGACGAGCTGTGCGAGGACATGGGCCACGATCATGACCGGGCCGAGTGGATTGTTCCAGGAAGGGACGCTGCAGGGCCACAGTACGATCGGGCCCGTCCCATGCTGAGAAAACTCGATCTCCGTGGCGCCCCGGATGACTGGCGGCGCACGCTGCCTCGCCCGGCGGCGGCCAAGGAGCCACCCACGGCCGCGGTGCAGGCCATCCTCGCCGACGTGCGGGCGCGTGGCGACGCAGCCGTGCGGGAGTACACCGAGCGTTTCGACGGCGTACGCCTGGACGCTCTGCGGGTGCCGGCCCGCGCCTTGGCCGACGCCCTAGCCGCCATCCCCTCCGAGCTTCGCCAGGCCCTGGAGGTGGCACAGGCACGGGTCCTCGCCTTCCACCGCCACCAGGTGGTGGAGGAGCGCAGCCTGGCCGAGGACGGCGTGGCCGTGGGCCAGCTCCGTCGCCCCGTGAGGCGAGCCGGCCTCTACGTGCCCGGCGGGCACGCCCGCTATCCCTCCACCGTGCTCATGACCGCGGTGCCGGCCCGGGTGGCCGGTGTTCGTGAGCTGGTGTTGTGCGTGCCGCCGGACGCCGATGGCTCGGTGGGCGCCGTCACCCTCGCCGCGGCCGCCGTCGCCGGCGTGGACGAGGTGTACCGCATCGGCGGGGCCCAGGCCGTGGCGGCCATGGCCTACGGCACCGAGAGCATCCCGCCCGTGGACGTGATCGCCGGCCCCGGCAACGTCTACGTGTCCCTGGCCCAGCGCCAGGTGGCGGGGGAGGGGGTCGTGGGCGTCCCGGCTTCCTTCGCCGGCCCCTCGGAGGTGGTGGTGGTGGCCGACGCCAGCACTCCGGTCGACTACGCCGCCGTCGACGTGGTGGTCCAGGCCGAGCACGGGCCCGACGGGCTGGCGTGGTTGATCACGTGGTCGGAGGCGGCGGCCGACGCCATCTCGGAGTCCGTGAGCCGCATGGTGGCCCGCTCGCCCCGCCGGGAGGAGATCGAGGCCACCCTGGGGGACGGCGGCTACGCGGTAGTGGTGGATGGTCCCGAGCAGGCCATGGCGGTGGCCAACGCCATCGCCCCCGAGCACCTAGAGCTCATGTGCGCAGACCCCGAGTCACTGGTGCCGCTGGTAGAGAACGCCGGCGCCGTGTTCGTGGGCGTCAACGCCCCGGCCAGCATCGGTGACTACGTGGCCGGGCCCAGCCACGTGCTGCCCACCAACGGCTCGGCCCGCTTCGCCCAAGCCCTTGGCGTGAGCGACTTCCAGAAGACCGTGCACGTGATCTCGGTGGACGAGGCCGGCCTGGCCCGGCTCGGCCCCCACGTGGCGGTGCTGGCCGAGGCCGAGGGGCTGGCCGCCCATGCCGAGTCGGTGCGCAGGCGATGGGCGCCCTGATCCCCCCGAGCGACGACCAGGGGCTGGGGGCGGGCTACCACTCGCCTCAGGTCGTCGTGGACGTGCGCCTCAACACCAACGAGTCGCCGTACCCGCCCCCGCCGGCGTTCGTGGAGGCGCTGGCGGCCGAGCTGGCCGTCATCGCCTTCAATCGCTATCCGGACCGGAAGGCGTGGGCGTTGCGGACCAGCCTGGGCCAGCTCCACCGGGTGGGCCCCGAGCAGGTGTTCGTGGCCAACGGATCCAACGAGGTCCTCCAGACCCTGCTGGTCACCTACGGAGGGCCAGGGCGGCAGGCGGCCGTGTTCGAGCCCACCTATGCCCTGCATTCCCACCTCGCTCGCCTCACCCGCACCGGCCTGTGGGTGGGGGAGCGGCAGCCCGACTTCAGGCTCGACGTCGGTGAGGTCAAGCGGGCTGCGGCCGAGGCCGACCCGGCTGTCACCTTCTTGTGCTCACCGAACAACCCGACCGGCGGAGCCGAGCCCGGCGCCGTGGTGGAGGAGGTCCTCGACCTGGCTCCCGGCCTGGTGGTGGTGGACGAGGCCTACGGGCAGTTCGCGCCGTGGTCGGCGCTGGCGCTGGTGGGAGACGATGTGGGTCTGGTGGTCGTGCGCACCTACTCCAAGACGTGGTCGATGGCCGCCGCCCGCCTGGGCTATCTGGTGGGCCCGGCCCCCGTCGTCGCCGCGCTGGAGCGGCGGGCCCTGCCCTACCACCTCGACGCCGTGAAGCAGGCCGCGGGTCGGCTGGCCCTGCGCTTCACCGCCGAGATGGAGTCCCGGGTGGCGGCCGTCAAGGATGAGCGGGAGCGAGTTCTCGGGGCTCTGCGCGACCTGGCCGTCGAGACCTGGCCCTCGGACGCCAACTTCGTGCTGATACGGCCCGGGGCCCCGGAGGGCCGGGAGGTGTGGTCCGGCCTCGTGGAGCGTTCGGTGCTGGTCCGCGACGTGGGCGGCTGGCCCCGCCTGGCCGGGTGCCTGCGGGTCACGATCGGCACCCCGGCCGAGAACGACGCCTTCCTGGCGGCCTTGGCCGAGGTGTTGGAGCCAACGTGAGCCGTTACGCCGAGCGCAGCCGCGCCACCAAGGAGACGTCGGTCAACGTCTCCCTCGAGGTCGATGGTTCCGGCCGCTCCTCGGCCCGTACAGGGCTGCCCTTCTTCGACCACATGCTGGCCCAGCTCGGTCGTCACGCCGGCTTCGATCTCGATGTCACCGCCGACGGGGACCTCGAGGTCGACGCCCACCACACGGTGGAGGACACCGGCATCCTTCTCGGCGAGGCCCTGCGCCAGGCCCTGGGCCCGAAGTCGGGCGTCCGGCGCTTCGCCTCCGTCAGCGTCCCCCTCGACGAGGCCCTGGTCGACGTGGCCGTCGACCTGTCCGGTCGCCCCTTCCTGCACTACGAGCTGGAGACGCCGGCCGAGGCCCTGCCGCTGGGCACGCCTCCGTTCGACCCGCAGCTGGCCGAGGAGTTCTGGCGGGCGTTCGTGACCGCTGCCGCTCTCACGGTGCACGTGCGGTTGCGCAGCGGTAGGAACGCTCACCACATCCTCGAGGCCTCGTTCAAGGGCGTGGCGAGGGCCCTCCGTGACGCGGTGCGGGTGGAGGGCGACGCCGTGCCCTCCACCAAGGGCGTGCTGTGACGTCGGGGTGGGCATGATCGCGGTCCTCGACTACGGCATCGGCAACCTGCGGTCGGCCCAGAAGGCGCTGGAGAAGGTGGGCGCCGACGCCCAGCTGGTCACTGAGGCGCCCGCGGCCCGGGGCGCGAGGGGGGTGGTGCTCCCCGGGGTGGGTGCCTTCGGCCCGTGCATGGAGGCTCTGCGGGCGTCGGGCCTGGACCGGGTGGCCCTCGATGCCATCGGTTCCGGGACCCCGTTCCTCGGCATCTGCGTGGGTCTGCAGATGCTCTACCAGCGGTCCGAGGAGAGCCCCGAAGTGGTTGGCCTGGGCGTGCTGGATGCCGACGTCCGGGCCCTCCCCGAGGGCGTGAAGCGGCCCCAGATGCAGTGGAACGTGGTCCAGGCCACGGGCCGGCCCAGTGCCCTGCTGGAGGGATTGGCTCAGCCCGCGTGGGCCTACTTCGTCCACTCCTACGCTCCCGAGCCCACCGAGGAGGTGGTGGCCACGTGCGACTACGGCGGACCGGTCGTGGCCGCGGTGGAGCGGGCCAACCTGTGGGGAACCCAGTTCCACCCCGAGAAGTCGGGAAGCGTGGGCCTGGCCCTCCTCCAGGGCTTCGCCAAAGTCTGCGCCTGAGCCGGTCGCATGGACCTCTACCCGGCCATCGACCTCAGGAGCGGGCGCTGCGTACGCCTGGTGCAGGGTGACTACAGCCGTCAGACCGTCTACGACGGTGACCCCCTGGCCGTGGCCAGGGACTTCGAGGCCGACGGGGCGCCGTGGATCCACGTGGTGGACCTCGACGCGGCCCGCACCGCTCGTCCCGAGAACCGGGCCGTGGTGAGCGCCATCGTCGACGCCGTGGACATACCGGTCCAGGCCGGCGGCGGCCTCAGGGACGAGTTCTCGGCCGAGGCCCTGCTCGGGGCGGGCGTGACCCGCATCGTCATGGGGACGGCCGCGGTGGAGGACCCGGCCATGGTGAGGAGAGTGGCCGCCCGCCGCCCCGGCCGGGTGGCGCTGGGCATTGACGCCCGTCATGGTGAGGTGGCGGTGCGGGGATGGACCAAGGGGTCCGGCTCCGGTGTGGTGGAGCTCCTGGTCCGTCTGGAGGACGCAGGGCTCGGAGCGGTGGTGGTGACCGACATCACCCGCGACGGGACCATGGGCGGTCCCGACCTGGCCGGCCTGGCGGAGGTGGTAGGGGTCACGGCACTGCCTGTCATCGCCTCCGGGGGCGTGGGGACTCTCCAGGACCTCAGCGCTCTGGCCGGCGTGGAGGCGAGAGGCCGGCGCCTGGCCGGGGTGATCGTGGGCAAGGCCCTTCACGAGGGAGCCTTCACCGTGGGGGAGGCGATGGCGGCGTGCGCTCCATCCGGGTGATTCCCTGCCTCGACGTGGATGGCGGCCGAGTGGTGAAGGGCGTCAACTTCGTGGGCCTGCGCGACGCAGGTGACCCGGTGGAGCTGGCTGCCCGATACGACGAGGCCGGGGGGGACGAGGTCGTGTTCCTCGACATCACCGCCTCGTCCGGCGCCCGGCGGACCATGGTGGACGTGGTGGCCCGCACCGCCGAGGAGGTGTTCATCCCCCTCACGGTGGGGGGCGGGGTGCGCAGCGTGGACGATGCCCGGCACCTGCTGCGGGCCGGCGCCGACAAGGTGGGTGTGAACACCGCGGCCGTGAACCGCCCCGAGCTGGTGGCCGAGCTGTCGTCGGAGTTCGGCGCCCAGTGCGTCGTGGTGGCCATCGACGCCAAGAGCGCCAACGGCAGCTTCGAGGTCCACACCCACGGCGGGCGCACGGCCACCGGTGTGGACGCGGTGGCGTGGGCCGCCGAGTGCCAGCGCCTGGGTGCGGGGGAGATCCTTCTCACCTCCATGGATCGCGACGGCACCAGGGACGGCTTCGACCTCGACCTCACCCGGCGGGTGGTGGAGGCGTGCGACATCCCCGTGATCGCCAGCGGGGGGGTGGGCACGCTCGACCATCTCGTGGACGGCGTGCGCCAGGGCGGCGCCGACGCCCTGCTGGCCGCCTCGGTCTTCCACTTCGGCGACCTGACCGTGCGCCAGGCCAAGGAACACCTGGCTGACGCCGGTATCGTGGTGCGCCCGGCATGAGCTCGACCAGAAGGTGGGCGGTGGCTATCACGGCGCTGGTCATGGGGGCCTGCGGCAGTGGCGAGGACCCCTCGATCCCGCCGCCGCCCGGCTCCGCCCCGGGGGAGGGTGGGTTGACGTTGAGCCTGGTCCACACCGAGCCACTGCGGGCGCGGGCGCCGGTGACGTGGACGCTCCAGCTCCGCAACGGCGGGCCGGGCCCGGTCACCCTCACCTTCAGCTCGGGCCAGCAGGGTGACGTGGTCCTGCGCCAGGGTGGCCAGGAACGCTACCGCTGGAGCAGGGGCAGGGCCTTCACCCAGGTCTTCGGTGAGGTGCCCCTCGGCCCCGGTGAGGCTCGGTCCTTTGAGCTGGAGGACCAGAGGCTCGGCGTGGAGCCCGGCCAGTACGAGCTGGTGGCCTCCGTGAGGAGCCAGCCGCCGCCGCCGGAGGTCAGCCGGACGGTCACCGTCTCGGGCTGAGCTCGGGCCGCGGGTAGCCACCTCCGAGTCAGCGCCTACCGTGGGCCCCGCAGCTGGGTGACCCGCCAGCCGCCTTCCGATCGCCGCACGTCGAAGAAGTACACGGCGCCGTGGTAGTCGACGCCGCAGGCCAGGGCTCCGATGTCCGGGTCGCTGACACAGGGGCGGAGGTTCCCCTCGGGCGGCGACCAGCGCTCGGCGAACAGGCTGTCGACGACGTCCAGCGACGCGAACACAGCGGCGCTGGCCCGACTATCTTCGCGCCAGGCGGCGTAGAGGCAGCGCGCCGCTTGATCCGGGTCCTGAGCGGCGGCACCGATGCCCGCTGGACAGTGCCGGAGGCTCACCGGCGTCGTGACGGTGGACGCGCTGGCAGCGTGCCCGGGAACCGTGGTGGCGCCGGCATCGCCTCCTCCCGACCCCGGTTCGTCGGCCCCGCAGGCGGCGGCGACGGCGAGGACCAGCAGCGGTATCACGGTCGAACGGATGACGGACGAACGTCTCCGCTGGGTGGTGCCCGTCCCGGGCATGGGGAGAATGTAAACCACCGCCCCTGTGCTCGAGACCCGAGCCGGCGCTCGGCCAGCACCGCAAGCAGTACCTTCGTCGTCGTGATCATGAGGGACGACAGCTCCCTGCTGCCCGGGCTCGAAGAGGTGCGCTACACCGCCGACGGTTTGGTGGCCGCCATCGCCCAGGACCGCGTCACGGCCAGGGTGCTCATGATGGGGTGGATGACCGAGGCCACCCTGCGCAAGACCCTGGAGTCCGGCCGGATGGTGTACTGGAGCCGGTCCCGCCAGGAGGAGTGGGCCAAGGGCGACACCTCGGGCAACCGCCAGTGGGTCCGCGAGGCCTACTACGACTGCGACGGCGACACCCTGCTCTTCGTGGTGGACCAGGAGGGGAGCGGTGCCTGCCACACGGGGGAGTACACGTGCTTCTTCCGCGCCTTCGGTGATCCGCCCCCACGGTGATCCGGCCCAGTAGGGAGGGTTTCAGGGCTCTGGCCCGCACCCACACGGTGGTGCCGGTGTGGCGGGAGATCCTTGCCGACCTGGTGACGCCGGTGGCTGCCTTCGCCCGGGTGGTGGGCCAGGGCACCGGCTTCCTGCTGGAGTCGGTGGAGAACGGCGAGCGCTGGGGCCGGTGGTCGTTTCTCGGCCGCAATCCCCTGGCCACCCTCGTGGTCCGGGACGGGACCATCCAGGAGGAGGGCCGCCTCCCCGCCGGCGTCCCCCTCGAGCGAGGGGTGCTGGCCGCGGTGGAAGGCCTCCTGGCCACCTACCGCTCCCCCTCGTTGCCCGAGCTGCCACCCCTGCACGGCGGCGTGGTGGGCTACCTGGGCTACGACGTGGTGCGCGAGGTGGAGCGCCTGCCCCACCCTCCGCCCGACGACCTGGGCCATCCCGACGCCGTGCTGTCGGTGATCGGCCAGATCGCGGCCTTCGACCACTGGCGCCAGCGGGTGACGCTCGTGGACAACGTGGTGGTGGGCGAGGGCGGCGACGCCACCGCTCTCGGCGCGGCCGACCTCGACAGGGCTTACGACCGGGCCGTGGTCCGCCTCGACGACCTGGCTGCAGCCGGGGCCAGACCCCTCGACGAGCCGGTGATGGACCCCCCCGAGCGGGACGAAGCTCCACCCGAGGTGACCCGTACCGTCAGCGCCGAGCACTACGCAGACGCGGTGAGGGCGGCCAAGGAGCACATCCTGGCCGGTGACATCTTCCAGGTCGTCCTGTCGCAGCGCTTCGACTTCGACCTCGGAGCCGATCCCTTCGACCTCTACCGGGCCCTGCGCCAGCTCAACCCCTCGCCCTACATGTACTTCATCCGCCATCCGGCCATCACCGTGGTGGGGTCGTCTCCCGAGCTCATGGTGCAGCTCCTCGACGGCCGGGTGGTCTCCCGTCCCATCGCCGGCACCCGGCCCCGGGGGCGCA
>JALZJC010000059.1 GCA_030859945.1 Actinomycetota bacterium
GCCTGCCAGCTCGGAGCCCGCCGGGTGTTCGCCGTCGAGCCCGGCGATTCCATCGAGGTGGCCCGCAGGATCGCCGCAACCAACGGGCTGGCTGACCGGATCGAGTTCATCCAGGCTCTTTCCACCGCCGTCGACCTGCCCGAGCCCGCCGACGTCATCGTCTCCGACCTGCGAGGCCGTACTCCTGTCTTCGAGGGCCACCTCCCGGCCATCGTGGACGCCCGCAAGCGACTGCTGGCGCCCGGCGGCGTGCTCATCCCCCAGCGCGACGTGCTGTGGGCCGCGGTCGTGGAGGCCCCGCTCGACTACGACGACATCGTCGGGCCCTGGGACCACAACCCCCTGTCCCTCGACATGGCGCCCGCCCGCCAGCTCGTCGTCAACAGCCTGCACGGGACGCCTTCGAAGCTCGGTCGCCTGCTCACCGAACCGATGACCTGGGCCACGCTCGACTACACGTCGGTCGACGGTCCCGACGTCAGGGGAAGTCTCACTGCCACCGTGGCCAACGCCGGCGTCGGACACGGGATAGGTCACTGGTTCGACACCACCCTCGTCGACGGCGTCCGCTTCTCGGCCGCACCGGAGGATCCGGCCAACATCTATGGCCGCATCTTCTTTCCCTGGTCGCACCCGGTGCCAGTGGACGTGGGAGACGAGGTCCGAGTGGAGCTGCGGGCCGAGCTCAATGCCGGCTCCTACGTCTGGACCTGGAAGACGTCGATACTTCACCGCGACGGTTCCGCGCCCAAGGTCGACTTCCGCCAGTCGACCCTCTTTGCCTGGCTGTTGTCGCCGACGTGGCTCCGCCACCGCCAGGAGGATCACGCCCCCGGTCTGGGCGAGGAAGGCCAGATCGCCGCCCTCATACTGGATGCCATGGCGGGCGGAGAGGCCATGGGCAAGATCGCCGAGCAGGTGGTGGCCCGCTTCCCCTCCCGGTATCCGACCAAGCAGCAGGCCCTGGCTCGTGTCTCCCGGCTCGCCGACAAGTACGCCTCCTGATCCTGAGGCCCATGCAGTAGGCGGGCGGGGGCGCCTCGGGCAGGTGACGCAGGCGCTCTACCTCGACAACCTGGCCGGCCAGATGACCCGAGCGCTGACGGCAAGGGGCATCCGCGCCTTGCTCCTGAAAGGTCCTTCCTTCACCGACCTGCTCTACGAGCGGGGAGAGGTTCGCTGGTACAGCGACGTCGACCTCCTGGTTTCCCCTGATGACCTGGTGGCCGCCGGCGAGGTGCTGAGCGAGCACGGGTTCCATGATCCGTTCGCCCGGGCTGCCGCCAGCGAGACCAGCGGCTACGCCAAGGAGCTCCGGGGCCTCGGGACCTCGATAGACCTTCACTACTCCCTGCCCGGCATCACCGTGTCGGATGCAGAGGCATGGCGGCTCCTCACCGACTCCACCAGCTGGATCCAGCTCGGCCCGGTACCGGTCGAGGTCCTCGGCACGGAGGGGCGGCTGGTGCACGTCGTGTTGAACGCGGCGTCCGACGGCCCCCGCAAGCCCAAGGGGCTCGAGGACGTAGCTCGGGCGTGCCGACTGCCGGTCGAGCGGTGGGAGGCGGCCGCCGCCCTGGCGGCCCGGCTGGGGGCCCTACCCTCCCTGGCGGCCGGTCTCCGCCTCGTTCCCGAGGGCCGGGAGCTGGCCGAGCGGTTGGTGCTGCCCACGGAGATACCGACGGGCGTGGCCTTGAAGGCCATGTCGGCTCCGCGCCTGGCCAGCGGGTTCGACCTCCTCGTCACCACGCCCGGCTTCAGGGGTAGGGCAGCCTTCCTTCTCCGCCGGCTCGTGCCCACACCCAGCGGCCTGCGCTACTGGTCCGCCCTGGCCCAGCGGGGATGGATCGGGCTGGTCCTGGCCTATCTCTGGAGGCCGGTGTACCTAGTCATCCACGCTGCACCGGCGCTCTGGGCCTGGTACAGGGTCCGCCGCCGGGCGCCTCCGCCAAGGACCGAACGCAGGTCGTCAGGAGGGCGGTGCTGAGCTGCCCGGTCCTACACTGACCGTCATGGCGCTGGCCGTGCCGGCGGGTGTCCCGCTCACCTACGAGGATCTCCAGGGCTTTCCCGACGATGGCCGCCGCTACGAGCTCATCGATGGCACCCTCGTCGTGACGCCTTCGCCCGCCGGTCCGCACCAGGTCGTCGTGGGATCGCTGTCTCGAGTGCTCTTCGCCGGACGACGGCCGGGCACCTCCGTCCTGGCCGCTCCCATGGACTTCGTTCCCAATCCCACGACCGTGCTGCAGCCCGATGTGGTCGTCGTCGACGCCGACGAAGCCCTCCAGCCGCACCTCAGCCGGACGCCACACCTCGTGGTCGAGGTGCTCTCGCCCAGCACCCGCTCCCAGGACCTGGGATCGAAGCTGCTTGCCTACGCCCAGGCCGGCGTGCCTGCCTACTGGGTCGTCGACCCGGATCCGCCGGTGGAGCTGCGGGCGTTCCACCTGGAGGGGGCGGCTTACCGGCTCGTCGCACGTGTCGTTGGTGACGAGCGCTTCGAGGCGGTGGCGCCGTTCCCCGTCACCGTCATTCCCTCCCTCCTTCGAGAGGTGTAGGCGACGTCTCCCTCGGGCCCTTCGGGACAGCCTCGAGGGTAAACAGGGGCACCGGTGGCCGACCGTTAGACTGATCAACTTGTGAGAGCGGTCGTCGAGCCCCTAGAGGGCAACAAGGTCAAGCTCTCGGTCGAGGTCGAGGAGCAGGAGTTCGAGAAGGCGGTGGACGCCGCCTTCCGGAAGATCTCGAGCGAGGTGCGGGTGCCGGGCTTCCGGCCCGGAAAGACTCCCCGTCGTCTCCTCGAGGCCCGCATCGGCGTGGAGGCGGCCCGCCAGGAGGCGCTGCGGGAGTCGCTGCCCGACTACTACGCCGAGGCCGTTCGCCGCACCGAGGTCGACCCGATCGCCCAACCCGATATCGACGTCACCGCCGGCCAGGCCCAGGGCCCGTTGAGCTTCGACGCCGTGGTCGAGGTACGCCCGGAGGTGTCCATTGCCGGGTACCAGGGCCTGCAGATCACGGTCCCCTCGCCGTTGGTGGCCGACGAGGACGTCGACCACCAGATCGACCGGCTCCGGGAGCAGTTCGGAGAGCTGCAGGCCGTGGGCCGGCCCGTGAAGGACCGTGATCACGTCACCATCGACCTGCACACCGAGCGCGGTGGCCAGAAGGTTGCCGGTCTCAGCGTCGACGACTATCTCTACGAGGTTGGCAGCGCAACTCTCGCCCCGCAGCTGGACGAGCAGCTTCGAGGGACCAAGGTGGGCGACATCGTGACCTTCGAGACCGAGTTGGAGGAGGAGGGCCCCGTCTCGGTGCGGGTCCTGGTGAAGGATGTCAAGGAGAAGGTGCTGCCCGAGGTCAGTGACGAATGGGCGAGCGAGGTCTCCGAGCTCGAGACCCTCGAGGAGCTGCGGGCCGACACCACCAGGCGAATCACTGGCCTCAAGCAAATGCAGTCCGCCCTGGCCGTGCGCGAGGAGTCCATCAAGGCGTTGGTGGAGCTCGTCGACGTCGAGATGCCCGAAGCCCTGGTGCGGCCCGAGATGGAACGGCGGCTCGAGGAGCTGGGACGGCGGGTGGAGGCCCAGCGCCTCACGCTGGCCCAGTACCTGGCCAACGTGGGCGCCAGCGAAGAGGATCTCGTGGAGCAGCTTCGGGCCGACGCCGTCCATGGCGTCAAGGCCGAGCTGGCCCTGCGGGCGTTGGCCGAGGCCGAGGGCCTGGAGGCCAGCGAGGAAGACCTCGATGCCGAGGTGGCCAGGATCAGCGAGCGCCTAGACCAGGACCCCGGTCGGGTCCGCCGCCAGCTCGACGATGCCGGCGCCATTCCTACGGTACGCTCGGACGTGCGCAAGGCAAAGGCCCTCGAGTGGCTCGTGGAGCACGTGCAGATCGTGGACCAGGAAGGTCGCACGGTAGACCGAGCGGACCTTACGCCCACCAGCCAAGCACAAGCAGTCGACAACGAAGCCGAGGAAGCTGGGACGCCGGAGTGATCGGGAGGCCAGAGTGATCCAGCCCGCGTACAACTATCTGGTGCCGATGGTCGTCGAGCGGGACAACCGCGGCGAGCGGTCATACGACCTCTACTCTCGCCTGCTGAAGGAGAACATCGTCTTCCTCGGAACGCCGATCGACGACACCATCGCCAACCTGATCTCGGCCCAGATGCTGTTCCTCGAGGCCGAGAACCCGGACAAGGAGATCAGCCTCTACATCAACTCCCCGGGGGGTGAGATCAGCGCCCTTTTCGCCATCTACGACACCATGAAGTACGTGAAGAACGACATCTCCACCTTCTGCTACGGGCAGGCCGCCTCGGCGGCGGCGGTGCTGCTGGCCGGGGGGACAGCCGGCAAGCGCTACGCCCTCCCTCACGCCCGTATCCTCATTCACCAGCCCTACGGGGGGGCTGCTGGCCAGGCCACCGACATCGAGATCCAGGCCAAGGAGATCCTCCGCATGCGGGAGCTGCTCAACAAGGTTCTGGCCCACGACACGGGACAGAGCATCGATCGGATCAAGCAGGACACTGACCGGGACTTCATCATGAGCGCCGAAGAGGCCCAGGACTACGGCATCATCGACGAGGTGCTCAGCACTCGGGAGCTGGTGGACGTACCGCAAGTCGCCGGCGTGAACTGATCGGATCGGAAACGGGGGGGAGAGCTGTGGCGAAGTTTGGAGACGGGGGTGAGCTCGTCAAGTGCAGCTTCTGCGGCAAGTCCCAGAAACAGGTCAAGAAGCTCATCGCCGGGCCCGGGGTCTACATCTGCGACGAGTGCATCGACCTCTGCAATGACATCATCGAGGAGGAGCTGGCCGAGACCTCGGAGGTGCGCTTCGACGAGCTGCCGAAGCCCAAGGAGATCCACCAGTTCCTGAACGACTACGTGATCGGCCAGAACAAGGCCAAGCAGCAGCTGTCGGTCGCCGTGTACAACCACTACAAGCGAGTGCAGGCCGACGCCTACCACGACAGTGAGGTGGAGTTGGCCAAGTCCAACATCCTCCTGCTCGGCCCCACCGGCTGCGGCAAGACCCTGCTGGCCCAGACGCTGGCCCGGATGCTCAACGTGCCGTTCGCCATCGCCGACGCCACCGCCCTCACCGAGGCCGGATACGTGGGCGAGGACGTGGAGAACATCCTCCTCAAGCTCATCCAGGCCGCCGACTACGACGTCAAGAAGGCGGAGACCGGCATCATCTACGTCGACGAGATCGACAAGATCGCCCGCAAGTCGGAGAACCCGTCGATCACCCGTGACGTCTCGGGTGAAGGGGTGCAGCAGGCCTTGCTCAAGATCCTCGAGGGGACCACGGCGTCCGTGCCCCCCCAGGGTGGGCGCAAGCATCCCCACCAGGAGTTCATCCAGATCGACACCACGAACATCTTGTTCATCTGCGGCGGCGCCTTCGCCGGGCTGGAGAAGATCGTGGAGAGCCGCATCGGTCGCAGGGGCATAGGGTTCCGGGCCGAGATCGAGCGCAGCGAGGACCGCGACGAAGGCAAGATCCTGAGCGAGGTCCGTCCCGAGGACCTCCTCAAGTTCGGCCTCATCCCCGAGTTCGTGGGCCGGCTGCCGGTGATCGGGACCGTTTCCAGCCTCGACAAGGAGGCGCTCGTGCGCATCCTCGTGGAGCCCAAGAACGCCCTGATGAAGCAGTACCACAAGGTCTTCGACCTCGACGACGTCGAGCTGGAGCTGGCCCCGGACGCCCTGGAGGCGGTGGCCGAGCAGGCCCTGCTCCGGGGTACGGGCGCCCGGGGGCTCAGAGCCATCCTGGAGGAGGTGCTCCTCGAGGTGATGTACGACCTTCCGAGCCGCACTGACATCGGCAAGTGCGTCATCGACCGGTCGGTCGTGCTCGACAAGGTGAACCCGACCCTCGTCCCCCGGGGCGGGTCCGGCACGGGCAAGGAGCCCCGGCCCCGCCGAGCCGCTTCGTAGTAACTTCTGGGCATGAGAAAAATCATCAAGTACACCCTGCTGGGGGGGCTGGTCGGCGCCGGCTACGCCGCCTACCAGGGATTCACCCGTGACGAGACCGTCGATCAAGTGGCGGCCAGAGCCGCCAGGACCGGCGCCGGCGTGGGGGCGGTAGGCGCCATGCTCGGCCTGACCCTCTCCCTCTTCGACCGGCGCAAGGCCCGCAAGGCCCGCAAGAACGCCAAGAAGGCCAAGAAGGCCATGGTGCTGGCGGCCAAGGCCGGAGCCATCACCGAGGCTGTCCGCACCGCAGCCTCCCCCGCCCTGGAGCAGGCTGTCGAGGCTGCTCGTCCCCGGGTGAAGCGAGCGGCCAGGGTGACCAGGAAGAAGGCCGGCGACGTGGCCGAAGTGGCCCGCCCTCACGTGGAGCAGGCGGCCAAGGTGACTAGGGAGAGGGCGGTGGACCTGGCCGAGGTCGCCCGCCAGAAGGCGGCCCAGGTGGGAAGCGACCTGCGGGACCAGGCGTCGGTTCTCGTCGAGGTCGCCTGAGTCGACGGCGGGTCACCTGCTCGCACCGGGGCGGGGCGTGAGCTGGTCTCATGCCCAGGCCCTGGCTGCCCTCGACGCCCACCTAAACCTCGAGTCGAGCCTCAGGGTCGGGGCCCCGCCACCCACCCTCGATCGAGTGGCTCGGCTGGTGGGGCTCATGGGCGATCCCCAGCGGAGCTACCCGGTCATCCATCTGACCGGGACCAACGGCAAGGGGTCCACCGCTCGGATGATCACGGCCCTGTTGGTGGCACAGGGCCTCTCCGTCGGCACCTATACCAGCCCCGACCTGCAGGGGGTCAACGAGCGCCTCACGTGGAACGACCAGGCCATCTCCGATGCCGACCTGGCCGAGGTCCTCGAGGGGGTCATCCGGCTCGAGGAGCTCATGGACGACCCACCCACCCGTTTCGAGGTCCTCACCGCGGCTGCCTTCCGGTGGTTCGCCGACCTGGCCGTGGACGCGGCGGTGGTGGAGGTGGGTCTCGGTGGCCGCTGGGACGCCACCAACGTGGCCGACGCCGACGTGGCGGTGGTGACCAACGTGAGCCTCGACCATGCCGAGATCCTGGGCCCCACCCTGGCCGACATCGCCTGGGAGAAGGCGGGGATAGTCAAGGAGACCAGCCACCTGGTGCTGGGTGAGACGGACGCCTCGCTGGCGCCCGTCTTCCGCCGGGCGGGAGCGGCCGCCACGTGGGAGCGCGGGACCGACTTCGCCTGCGAGGACAACCGGCCGGCACACGGGGGACGTCTGATCGACCTGTGGACGCCGAAGTCGTCCTTCCCAGAGGTGTTCCTGCCGGTGCATGGTGCTCACCAGGGGGAGAACGCGGCCGTGGCCCTCGCCGCCGCCGAGGCTTTCTTCGACGCCCCTCTCTCGGCCGGCGTCGTCGAGGAGGCATTCCGCAGTGTGCGACTACCGGGGCGGATGGAGGTGGTCTCCCGCTCACCCCTCGTGATCCTCGACGGGGCCCACAACCCCGCTGGGGCCAAGGCCGCGGCGTCCACGCTGGCCGGGGAGTTCGCTGCCGCCCGGAGCAGGGTCGTGGTGCTCGGCCTGCTGCGCGGTCGTGATCCCGAGGAGATGCTGCAGGCGCTGGGCGGTGCCCACACTCGTGCGGTCGTGGCCTGCCCGCCCCCTTCGCCGCGCGCCCTCCCCGCCGACGAGGTGACCGGTGCCGTCCGGGCCATGGGGCTGCATGCGGTGACGGCAGGCAACGTCAAGGAGGCGGTGGAGCGAGGTCTGGCCATGGCGGGAAGCGATGACCTGGTCCTCGTCACCGGGTCCCTGTACCTGGTGGGTGCGGCGCGAAGCGTGCTGGTGCCCGCCGGCGGAGGACGGGGGCCGACGGCGGACAGCGGATAGGGTCACCGCCCGTGCCCCCGACCTTGGTCATGTGCAAGCCCGATGCCGTCGAGCGTGGGTTGGTCGGCGAGATCGTCAGCCGTCTGGAGCGCAAGGGCCTTCGCCTCGTGGCCGCCGAGCTTCGTCTTCTCGACGCCGGGACCGCCGGCCGCCTGTACGACGTCCATCGCGACAGGCCCTTCTTCGCCGAGCTGGTGGCCTTCGTGACCCGCTCGCCGGCCATGCTGCTGGTGGTCGACGGCCCCGAGGAGGGATCCAGCGAGACCTGGAAGGTGGTGCGGGCGCTCATGGGCGCCACCAATCCGAAGGAGGCGGCGCCGGGCACCATCCGGGGTGATCTGGGCCTGGCGACGACCGAGAACCTGGTCCACGGCTCCGACAGCGACGAGTCCGCCGCCGCCGAGATCCGCATCCTCTTCCCGAATCTCTGAAGGGCCAGTCTCGACACACAGTAGAGGGCGAGGTCGAGACGGGACTGGCGCTGTGCCCTCGCGGCCCGTAGCCTTGAAGCTCGACCTCCAGCGACCGGGGGACGTCGCGTGCCGGAAAGAGTCTTCGCCTCGGTGCTTGGCCGGGATATGGCCGTCGATTTGGGGACGGCGAACACCCTCGTCTACGTACGCGGGCGCGGGATCTTGCTGAACGAGCCGTCGGTGGTGGCAGTCAACGTTCGCGACGGCCGTCCTCTGTCGGTGGGCACCGAGGCCAAGCGCATGATCGGGCGGACGCCGGCGAACATCCAGGCCATCCGCCCCTTGAAGGACGGCGTCATCGCCAACTTCGAGATCTGCGAGAAGATGCTGCGCTACTTCATCCAGAAGGTGCACCAGCGCCGCTTCGCCAAGCCGCGCATGGTGATCTGCGTGCCGTCCGGCGTCACCGGCGTGGAGCAGCGGGCCGTCCAGGAGGCGGCCGAGTACGCCGGTGCCCGAAAGCCGGCTTTCATCATCGAGGAGCCCATGGCCGCCGCCATCGGCGCCGGCCTGCCGGTGCACGAGGCCACGGGCAACATGGTCGTCGACGTCGGCGGTGGCACCACCGAGGTCGCCGTCATCTCCCTCGGGGGCATCGTCACCAGCCAGTCGATCCGTATCGGCGGCGACGAGCTCGATGAGGCCATCATCCAGTTCATCAAGAAGGAGTACAGCCTGGCTCTGGGGGACCGGACGTCGGAGGAAATCAAGATCGCCCTGGGGTCGGCGTTCCCGTTGCAGGAGGAGATGCACGCCGAGATCCGAGGGCGGGACCTGATCACCGGCCTTCCCAAGACCATCGTGACCACCACCGAGGAGATTCGGGACGCCATCGAGGAGCCGGTCTCGGCCATCGTCGACGCCGTGAAGGTGACCCTCGACAAGACCCCCCCGGAGCTGGCCGCCGACATCATGGAGCAGGGGATCGTCATCACCGGGGGCGGGGCCCTGCTGCACGGCCTCGACGCCCGGATCGAGGCTGAGACCGGGATGCCCATCGTCATCACCAAGAACCCCTTGCACTCGGTGGCCGTCGGCAGCGGCCAGTGCCTCGAGGAGTTCGACGCCCTCAAGCAGGTCCTGATCTCCTCGAGCGATCGTTAGGGACCGGGGCGGCGGCACCCAGGTGCTGTACTAAGTGGCCGTCTACCGGCGCACCGCTCGACCCAGGTTCATCCTCCTGCTCCTGGTGCTCACGGCCGTGACCCTCCTCACCCTCGACGAGCGGGCTGGCGGCCTCGCGGTCGTGGACACGGTCCGCGACGGTGCCCGCGACGCTCTTGCCCCCGTCCGGGACGCCACTGACTCCGCGGTGCGACCGGTGGCGAACTTCTTCCAGGGGATCATCCACTACGGCCGGTTGGAGGAGACCAACAACCGGCTGCGGGAGCAGCTGGCCGAGCGGGACGCCGAGCTGGCGCGGACGGCCGACGCCCAGCGGGAGCGACAGGACCTCCTCGATCAGCAGAGCCTGGAGTTCGCCGGTGACATCCCCGCCGTTTCCGCCCGCGTGGTGCTGGCGTCGCCTTCGAACCTGGACCTCACGGTGGAGATCAACCGGGGCCGCGACGCCGGCGTGTCACCAGGCATGCCGGTCGTGACGGGAGCGGGACTGGTGGGGCGGGTAGTCGATGTCTCCCGGACCCGGGCCACGATCATGCTGATCACCAGCCCCACGTCCAACGTGGGTGTGCGCCTGGCCACCTCCGGTGAGGTGGGGGTCGCGGTCGGGCGGGGCGCGCGGTCACCCCTGAACGTCGACAACGTGGACCCGGCCGTCAAGGTCAGCCAGGGTGAGGCCGTGGTCACCAGCGGCCTGCAGCAGAGCGTCTTCCCGCCAGGAATCCCGGTGGGAAGGGTGAAGACGGCCAGAGCCACGCCCGAGGCGCTCCAGCAGGACGTGACCATCGAACCCATGGTCGAGCTTCGCCGGCTCTCCTTCGTCAAGGTGCTGCAGTGGGGCTCGAGGTGATCAGCTCCTGGCTCAAGCTGCTCGTGTTGCTGCTTGGCGCCCTGGTGCTCCACCAGACCCTGTTCGCAGCTATCGGGTTCGCCGACGTGCGTCCTCAGCTGATGCTGCTGGCCGCGGTGGCCGGCGGCATGGTGGGCGGCTCCGATCGAGGGGCCGTGGTGGGGTTCCTGTGCGGGTTGCTCAGCGACCTCTTCCTCCAGACCCCCCTGGGCCTGTCCGCCCTCTCGTTCAGCCTGGTGGCATTCGCGGTCGGGACCGTGCAGTCGAGCGTCATCCGCTCCGCGTGGTGGATCCCCCCCCTCACGGCCTTCGTCGCCAGCGCGGCCGGCATCGTCCTCTACGCCCTGCTCGGGGCCCTCGTGGGCCAGGACCACCTCGTCCGCCCGGCGCTCCTGGCCGTCGCCGTCGCCGCAGGTGCCGTGAACGCCGCCCTCGCTCCGTTTATGGTCAAGGCCATGTCCTGGGCCATCACCGACTCGGCCGAGAGCTCGTACGCCCGCTAATGGTCTCTGACACGTCCCGACTCCGCCTGGCCATCGTGGGGGTGATCGGGCTGTCGTTGTTCGCAGCCGTCTTCACCCGGCTCTTGTACCTCCAGGTCATGGACGCTCGGGAGCTCCAGGCCCTTGCCACCCAGAACCAGGTCCGCGAAGTCTTCGAACCCGCACCTCGAGGACGCATCCTCGATCGCCAGGGGCGGCCGATCGTGACCAACAAGGTCTCTCAGATGGTGACGGTGAAGCGCCTGGAGGTCGAGGGCGATCCCGAGGTGCTGTCCCGGCTGGCGCCACTGCTCGGCATCTCCCGAGCCGAGCTCACGAGGCGCATCGAGGACACCCGTTACAGCCGCTTCCGACCGGTGCCCGTGGCCGAGGACGTGAGCGAGGAGCTGCTCGTCTACCTGCGGGAGCACGCACAGGACTTCAAGGGTGTCGAAGTCGTCCCCTCGTACCAGCGGGCCTATCCCAACGGTGCTCTGGCCGCGCACGTGCTGGGCTACGTGGGAGAGATCAATGACAAGGAGCTGGCCGCCCGCAAGGACAAGGGCTACCGCCTTGGCGACGAGGTCGGGAAGTCCGGCGTGGAGCAGACCTACGAGGAGGACCTCCGGGGTCGACCCGGCCGCGTCCAGCTCGAAGTGGACGCTCTGGGCAGGGTGGTCCGCACCCTGAGCTCCACCCCGTCCGCCCCCGGCAACGACGTGCAGCTCACCGTCGACCTCGACGTGCAGAGGCTGGCCGAGGAGTCCCTGGAGCGGGGCCTGGCCGCGGCACGGGGGCGCAACCGGGGAGGCGGGCCTCCGTTGGCGTCCAAGGGAGGTGCGGCGGTGGTGCTCGACCCGCGCGACGGCTCGGTGCTGGCCATGGCATCGAATCCCACCTACGACCCCGGCGCCTTCGTCAACGGCATCCGCCCCGAGCTGTTCGAGTCCCTACAGGCCCCCCCGAGCGGGTTCCCGCTCAACAATCGGGCCATCCAGGGTGAGTACGCACCGGGATCCACGTTCAAGCTGTTTACCGCCGTGGCCGCCCTCCAGACGGGGATGATCACACCCGGCACCACCATCCTCGACACCGGCGAGTACAGGCTCCCGAGCTGCCGAGGCCAGACGTGCACCTTTCGCAACGCCGGCAGCGTCAGCTACGGGCGTGTCAACCTCACGCGGGCCCTCACCGTCTCGAGCGACGTGTACTTCTACGGCCTGGGTGCTGACTTCTGGTTCCGGGGCGGCGCCAACGCTCAGGCCATCCAGTCCACGGCCCGCCAGCTCGGCTTCGGCGACCGCACGGGCATCCCGCTGTCGGGGGAGCAGAAGGGCCGGATCCTCGACGCCGGCATTCGCAAGAAGCTGAATGAATCCAACCCGGAGGCCTTCCCGAACGGCCGGTGGTACGCCGGCGACAACGTGAACCTGTCCATCGGGCAGGGGGAGACCGTGGTAACGCCCCTCCAGCTGGCCAATGCCTACGCCACGTTCGCCAACGGCGGCACCCTCTTCTCACCACGGGTGGCGGTTCGGGTGCTGAAGCCGAGCGGAGAGGTGATACGGCAGCTGCCGCCCAGCCCCCTTCGCCAGGTCGAGCTGCCCCCCAACCTCCGCGACCCCATCCTCGAGGGCCTCAGTGGTGCCGTCGCCGATCCTGATGGCACCGCCCACGGCGCCTTCGCCGGCTTCCCCCTCGACGTCTTCCCCGTGGCTGGCAAGACGGGAACGGCCCAGGTGATGGGCAAGAACGACACCGCCGTGTTCGCCGCCTTCGCGCCCGCTCGAGCACCCCGGTACGCCCTGTCGGTGTTCATGGAGGAATCGGGCTTCGGAGGCGCGGTAGCGGCACCTGTCGCTCGGCGAGTCTTCGAGGGGCTGGCCGGCAAGCCCGTCGGGCCGGTGCGGCTGGTCGGGGCGGTGGACTGATTGCAGTCACTGGGAAGCAGCCGGCTGCGTCGTAACCCGGCGTTGCCGTGGCGCCACATGGACCTAACGCTGCTGGGGGCGGTGCTGACCATCGCCGCCCTGGGCCTGTTGATGGTCTACAGCGCCACCCAGAACCGCACCGACTTCGAGCCCACCTACTTCCTCCAGCGCCAAGCCCTCTTCACCGTCCTCGGTATCGGTCTCATGGCGCTGGTGGCCACCGTGGACTACCGGGTGTTCCGTGACCACGCCCCCGCCATCTACGTAGTGACGGTGCTGGGACTGCTGTTGGTGCTGTCACCGCTGGGCTCCGACAGACGGGGCGCCCAGGCTTGGTTCCAGCTCGGCCCGTTCCAGCTCCAGCCCTCCGAGCTGGCCAAGGTGAGCGTGATCGTCTGCCTGAGCGCCTACGTGGCCGCCCACCGCGGCGAGCTCGACGGCCGGCGCCTGCTCACCGTCCTAGGGTTGGCGGCACTGCCCATGGTCCTGATCCAGGTCCAGCCCGACCTCGGGACCAACCTGGTGTTCGCCGCGGTGCTGATGGCCATGCTGGCGGTGGCGGGGGCCCGCCCCCGGCACATGGCCGGACTGGTCCTCGCCGGGGTGCTGGCCGTGGTGCTGGTCTTCCAGCTCGGCGTGGTGAAGGACTACCAGCGGGACCGTCTGGGGGCGTTCATCGACCCCGAGTCGGACACGCTGCGCTCGGCTTACAGCCTGCGGCAGTCCACCATCGCCATCGCCAACGGTGGGGTCATGGGCAAGGGGCTGTTCCAGGGCAGCCAGACCAAGCTGGCCTACGTCCCCGAGCAGCACACCGACTTCATCTTCACCGTGGTGGGCGAGGAGCTGGGGCTGCTGGGGTCGGCGCTCCTGCTCGTCCTCTTCGCCGTCGTCGTGTGGCGCACGTGGCGAGCGGCGGCCCTGGCCAAGGACCTCTCGGGGACACTCATGTGCGTGGGCGTGCTGGGCATGTTCGTGTTCCAGGTCTTCGAGAACGTGGGCATGACCATGGGCATCATGCCGATCACCGGCATCCCCCTGCCGTTCATGAGCTACGGGGGCTCGGCCACCCTCGCCGGCTTCGCCGCCATCGGCCTCGTGCTCAACGTCCACATGCGTCGCTTCAGCTGAGAGTCCGTCGGAGCTTCCGGGTGAACGCGCGACTGCCGGCTAGACTTTGCGCGCGCATGACTTCTTCCTTGACTTTGGGTTACGGTCCGGACCGAGGCGCGCTGGTCGCACCGGCCATTGCTCGGACCGGGGCTCTGCCGTCTGATGCAGGAGAAGGACACGCCAGTGGACCGAGCGCGTCGGCGCCGGGTGGGAGCTGTCCCGCCGGAGACGACGACCGCGCCGCACGTCACCGCACGTGCGTCATGAGAAGGGACCCTCTCGATGTCCGAACCGATGACCGGTTCGCCCGGCGACGACGGCGAACGGGCCCGGGCCCGGCGCCGCGGGACGCGAGGCGGCCGGGGCCGAGGCCGCCAGGCGCAGGCTCCAACCGAGCGCTCCGAGCGCGGGGAGCCGGCTGAGCAGGGACAATCGCCAAAGCCTGGTGTGAAGGGGGAGGCGACCAGTGGCAACCCCCGGATCGGCGACAGTCGGCCGGCCCCTGTGCTCGTGCCCAAGTTCCCGCCGCCCAAGCTCCGGCCGGCCGGCAAGAAGGCGGTCTCGACGGCGGGGAGCAGCGCTGATTCCGGATCGCGCCCCGGCGGGCAGACCAGGGCCCCGAAGCGGCGCCGGGGCGGCCGGGGGCGTGGAGGCGGGAGCCGACGCCCGTCCCAGGGCGGCCCCCCCGGTCAGGTGGCCCCCGTGGACCCCGAGGTCCTCGAGCGCCGGCGGGGCCGGGAGCGCAAGGGTCGTCCCCTCGGCCGGTACCTCATGGTCGTGCACGTGGAGGAGTCGGCCACGCAGCTTGCCGTCCTCGAAGGGCTGGCGCTCACCGAGCACTACGTGAGCCGTCGCCAGGACGACGCCAACCAGATCGACGGGAACATCTACGTCGGTCGAGTCCAGAACGTGCTCCCGGGCATGGAGGCCGCTTTCGTGGACATCGGCACGCCCAAGAACGCCGTGCTGTACCGGGGCGACGTCCGCTACGACCGCGACGATCTGCTGTCGCAGGACGGCGGGGGATCGGGCCAGTCCCAGGCCGGAGCCAGCGAGCCGGCCGCCAGTCGGTCGGGGGCCCGCATAGAGGACCTCCTTCGGCCCGGCCAGTCCATCTTGTGCCAGGTGACCAAGAACCCGATCGGCGCCAAGGGGGGCCGCCTCACCCAGGAGGTGTCCATCCCCGGCCGCTTCGTGGTCCTGATCCCCGAGTCGGACAGCTATGGGATCTCCAAGCGCCTTCCCGACGAGGAACGCAAGAGACTGCGGCGGGTCCTCGACGAGATCCGCCCCGAGGGCCACGGCCTCATCGTGCGCACGGCAGCGGAGGGGGCCACGGCCGAGGAGCTCAGCCGGGACGTGAGCAGCCTGGTCGAGCGCTGGCGCCAGATCGACAGGGCCGCTCAGGGCACCAAGGTCCCCACCCTGGTCTACTGCGAGCCGGAGATGGCCGTGCGGATCATCCGGGAGGAGTTCAACGCCAACTACCGCGGGGTCGTCATCGACGACCGCCACCTCTACGAGGAGGTCCGCGGGTACGTGGCCAGCATCAGCCCGGAGCTTGCCGACCGGGTGGAGTACTACGACACCGACGAGGACCCGCTCCCCATCTTCGAGCGTTTCCACGTCCAGGAGCAGCTGCACAAGGCTCTCGACCGAAAGGTGTGGCTGCCGTCAGGGGGTTCGCTCATCATCGAGCACACCGAGGCCCTCACCGTGATCGACGTCAACACGGGCAAGAACGTCGGGACCTCGAACCTGGAGGAGACGGTCTACCGCAACAACCTCGAAGCGGCCGAGGAGATCGCTCGGCAGCTGCGGCTACGAGACATCGGGGGGATCATCGTCATCGACTTCATCGACATGGAGAACGAGCGCAACCGCGCCGACGTGATCCGCGCCTTTCGCGACGCCCTCGGGCGGGACAAGACCCGTACTCAGGTCTTCGACATCTCCGAGCTGGGACTGGTGCAGATGACCCGGAAGCGTGTCTCCGAGGGCTTGGTGGAAGCCTTCTCCTCCACCTGCCCGACCTGCAAGGGCCGCGGGATCGTCTTCGACGAGGACCTGCTTTAATCGCCTCGGAAGCTAGCTTCCTCGGCGAGCTCCAACCAACCATTAGGATGACTCGGTCATGTACGCGGTCATAGCTACCGGAGGGAAGCAGCACCGGGTCGAGGAGGGTGAGCGGCTCGATGTCGAGCGCCTGCCTTCCGGCGGGGAAGAGGTGAGCTTCCAGCCCGTGCTGGTGGTGGACGGAGAGCAGGTCGTGACCGGCAGCGAGCTGGGCCGCGCCAGGGTGACGGCTCGGGTGGTGGGGGAAGCCAAGGGACCCAAGATCAAGGGCTTCACCTACCGGCCCAAGGCCCGAACCCGCCGGCGTTGGGGTCACCGCCAGCACTACACCACCATCGAAGTCACCGGCATCAGCCGTTAACGGGAGCGTCCAACCATGTCCAAGACCAAAGGCGGCGGCTCGACCAGGAACGGGCGGGACTCGGCCGCCCAGCGCCTCGGGGTCAAGGTGTTCGACGGCACCGCGGTCACGGCCGGCGCCATCATCGTGCGCCAGCGCGGCACTCGCTTCCATCCCGGGCACAACGTGGGACGGGGCAGCGACGACACCCTCTTCGCCACCAGCGCCGGCCTGGTCAAGTTCGGCTCTCGCAAGGGTCGCAAGCTGGTCGACGTGGTCTCGCCGGCGGCGCCCGGCGCAACCGACGAGTAGTCGCTCCCGCTTCGCTCGGGCGAGGGTCCCTTATTCTCGAGGGGTGGCTGGCTTCGTCGATGAGGCGCAACTGCACGTCAAGGCCGGAGACGGCGGCGCCGGCGCTGTCTCCTTTCGCCGGGAGGCCCATACACCGCGGGGAGGTCCCGACGGCGGCGACGGTGGCAAGGGTGGTGACGTGTGGCTGGCCGCCGACCCGGGCGTCGTCTCGCTGCTGGCCTTCAGGGACCATCCTCACCGCCGGGCCGCCAACGGGGCCCACGGCCAGGGGAGACGTCGTCATGGTTCGAGGGGCGCGGACGCGGTAGTCCCGGTCCCGGTGGGGACCGTGGTCAAGGACCGCAGCGGCCATGTGGTCGCCGACCTGTCCGAGGCCAATGCCCGCTTCATGGCGGCCGAGGGTGGTCGGGGAGGACGGGGCAACGCAAGGTTCCTCTCCAACCGGCGCCGGGCGCCGGCCTTCGCCGAACAGGCCGAGGTGGGGGAGGAACACTGGCTCCACCTCGAGCTGAAGCTGATGGCCGACGTGGCCCTCGTGGGCTTCCCGAACGCAGGCAAGAGCACCCTGATATCGAGCATCTCGGCGGCCAAGCCCAAGGTCGCCGATTATCCCTTCACCACCCTCGAGCCCCACCTCGGCGTGGTGCGCTTTGACGAGCACGAGCTGGTGGTGGCCGACATCCCCGGTCTCATCGAGGGGGCCAGCGAGGGACGAGGTCTCGGGCACCGCTTCCTCCGCCACGTCGAGCGGGCACGGGTACTGCTGGTGCTCGTGGACCTGGCCCCGGCGGACGCCCGGCCACCGGAGCGACAGGAGGCCGTCCTGCTCGAGGAGCTCGGCCGGTACCAGCCGACGTTGCTCGAACGGCCCCGTGTCGTGGTGGGCACCAAGGCCGACGTGGCCACCGAGCCCTTCGCCGGCATGGCCGTCTCGGCCGTGACGGGGGAGGGGCTGCGACCGCTGCTCGGACGAGTCGCCCAGCTCGTGGAGGCGGCGCGGCTCGTGGAGCCGGCCAGCGAGGGTTTCGAGGTCCATCGGCCCGCGCCCGAGGACGTGTTGGTCGAGCGAGGACCCGACGGCGCCTTCGTCGTCCGGGGCCGGCCCGCCGAACGGGCCGTGGCCGTGAGCGATCTCACCAGCGGCGACGCCCTCGCCTATGTGCAACACCGCCTGAAGGGGCTCGGGGTGGACCGGGCCCTGGCCCGGGCCGGAGCGAGGGAAGGTGACGTGGTGCACATCGGCGGCTTCACCTTCGAGTACGAGCCCTCGTCATGATCACGGCTGTCCCATGATCGTGGTGGTGAAGGTGGGCACGTCGTCGATCACCGACAGCGACGGCGCCATCGACGGCAACGCCGTGGCCAAGCTGTGTGCCGAGGTGGCGGCTCTGCGACGAGACTCGCACCAGGTGGTGGTGGTCTCCTCCGGCGCCATCGCCGCCGGTCAGCCCGCCCTGGGCCTGTCGCTTCCGGACCGGTCGCCCATCAGGGCCGCGGACCTGGCCACCCTTCAGGCCATCTCGGCCGTCGGTCAGAGCCGCCTCATGCGCGTCTACGACGACACCCTGGCCGAGCACGGCCTGGTGGCGGGCCAGGTCCTGCTGGCGCCGTTGGACTTCGTCCACCGCAAGCAGTACCTCCATGCCCGCCAGACCATGACCCGCCTGCTGCAGCTCGGTGTGGTGCCGGTGGTGAACGAGAACGACGCCGTCGCCGACGACGAGATCCGCTTCGGGGACAACGATCGATTGGCAGCCCTGGTCGCCAACCTGGTCGGGGCCGCGGTCCTGGTACTACTCACTGACGCTCCCGGGCTGCTCACCGCCGACCCCCGGCTGGTGCAGGATGCGTCGCTGGTGGAGGAGGTCGTGGCCATCGACCACGAGCTGGAGAAGGTGGCGGGCGGGGCCGGTACCCCCCGGGGCAGCGGAGGGATGGCCTCCAAGCTGGCGGCCGCCAGGATGGCGGCGTGGTCGGGTGTACGGGTGGTGATCGCCGGCGCCAGCCGCCCCGGGGTGCTGGCCAGTGCGGTGGCGGGAGACGCCGGCGCGGGGACGACGGTACGGGCCCACGAGCGGCGGTTGTCGGCCCGCAAGCTGTGGATCGCCTTCGCCGTGGGTTCCTCGGGCACGGTGATGGTGGACGAAGGCGCCCGTGCTGCGCTGGTGGAGCACAACCGCTCCCTGCTCCCCGCCGGGGTCGTGGGCGTGAAGGGGGCCTTCGAGGCCGAGGCCGCCGTCGAGGTCACCGACACCAGGGGACAGGTGCTGGCCAAGGGCCTGGTGCGTCACCCGTCCCGTCGGGTCGAGGAGTGGGCCGGCAAGCGCACCGCCGACCTGCCCCCGGACCTGCCCCACGAGGTCATCCACCGCGATGACCTGGTGGTGCTCAGCTCCCCGCCGGCGCAGTTGGCCCCGGACGAGTAGGGGTGGGACTCAGCCGGGCGGCGGCCCGCCGCCCGTGGCTCCCGGCTCCGAGCCCGCGGGCAGGCCCAGCTGGGAGCGGATCTGCTCGAGGCGGGCCTGGGCCTCGGCGTCGACCTGGGCCTGTTCCACCTCCAGCATGTGGCTCTCCACGGTCTGGCCCTGCACCTCGGTGGTACCGAGGGCCTTGGCGTAGCGCTGCTCGATCTTGTCCTGCACCTCTTCGAGGGTGGGCACGTCCTGGCCCACGGTCTCCGACAGCGTGGCCATGGCCTTGTTCATCTGCTCCTGCATCTTGGCCTGGTCGAGCTGGGACAGGAGCTTCTGGCGCTGGCTGAGCTTCTTCTGGAGGGCCGAGGAGTTCTGGACCACGGCGGCCTTGGCCTGATCGGAGGCCTGGGCCGTCGAGAGGCTGAGGGTCTTCAGCGAGTCGACCTCCTTCTCGGTGGTGATGAGGCGGTTGGCGAAGGCCTCGGCGGCCCTCGTGTACTCCGCGGCCTTGGCCGTGTCGCCCCGCTTGGCGGCCTCGTCGGCCATGCCCACGGCCTGGCGGGCGGCCCCGTTGACCTTCTCCAGCTCCTCCATGGCCCGGTTCAGGCGCATCTCCGTCTGCTTCTGGTTGGCCACCACGTTGGCCGCCTGCTCGGTGAGCCGGCGGTGCTGCTCCTGGGCTTCGCCGATGGCCTGTTCGAGCTGGACCTTGGGATCGGCGCGCTCGTTGAACTTCCCGGTGAGGGCGGCGGTGATGTAGCGGCCCATTCGTTGCAGCAACTTGATCATGGGTCGAAGGCTATGCCGTCCGGCCCGTCCCCGGCGGCCCGCTGGTCTCCTCGAGGGCCTGGCGCAGGGATTCCAGCTCTCCGACCACCGAGTCCACGTCGGCCGCCAGCGGGGTCAGCTGGCTGGTGTCGGCCGACGACACGGACAGCTCCACGGCCTGAGCCACGGCCTCGTCGAGTTGAGCGTCGAGGGCCCGCAGGCGGCTTCGTGCGTCTCGGGCCACCCGTTCCAGCCGCTCCACCGAGGCCAGCTGGGCCTTCACCGCCTCCTCGGCCCGGTCCAGCGAAGCCCTGGACTCCCCCTCGGCGCCGGCCCGCTCGGCCCGGATCTCGGCCAGCTCGGCCCGCACCGCGTCGGGTCGGAGCTGACCCACGGCGCCCTCGAGGGAATCGCCCTGGCGGGCGATCCGCCAGCACTCGGTGACGGCCTGGTCGAGGCGTCGCTCGATGTCGCCCAGGCGGTCCCGGAGCGGCCCCGGCCTGGACCGGCGCACGGCCTGCGAGAAGCGGTCCCGGGCCTTGAGCGCGTCACGGACGAAGTCGCGCCATGGGGGCCTCACCGCCGAGGGGTCGATGCGGTCGCCCTTCGCTCGCCGAGGCACCGCCAGGGCCACCCGCGCTCCCCACGCCAGCGCTCCCACCGCGGCGGCGGCGGCGAGCGGAAGCCCGGCCAGCACGGCGGCGGACATTCCCGCACCGGCCAGGAGGACGGCCGAGGGGGAGGTGACGGCCCGGGCCACCGCCGGCGTGCGGACCCGCTCCGGGAGCCGCTCGATCACCCCGAACCGGGCTCTGGAGGACGGCAGGGGAGGGGCATCAGAAGTTGCTGACCACGGCGGTGAATACGTCGCCGATGGTGGCGGGGTCGCTGGCGTCGTAGGCGGCGGCGTTGGTGGCTTCGGCCAGGCGCTTGAGCACGCCCAGGTCGGCGCCGCTGCCGTAGGCGATGGTGAACAGGCGGACGGGGTTGGTGGACACCCCCTCGCTGCCGGTTCGCAGGTCCCGCAGCACCCCCTCGAGGTCGTTGTTGCGGGGATCCTCGTTCTGCCCGTCGGTGAGCAGCAGCACGGCGTTGATGCGGGCGGGGTCGTAGGAGCCCTTCAGCTCGCGGAAGGAGTCCCGGGCCACGGTGTAGAGAGGGGTGGCCTCCGTCGGGATCAGGTTGCGGATCCTGGTGGCGATCTGCTCCCGGTTGGCACCGGCAGGGCCGATGGGCACCAGGTCCACGTAGTCGGGATGGCCCGGGGGGCCCACGTTGGTGGAGAACGTGCGCAGGCCCACGGTGTCGGTGTCCTTGAACTGGGACAGGGCGTCGACGGCCGCCTTCTTGGCCAGGTCCAGCTTGGTCTGGCCGTTGCCGGCGTCGTCGCCCATGGAACCGGACACGTCGATGACGAGGAGCACCTTGGCGTCCCGGCGCTGCTGGCCCCACTTGTCGATCAGCCTCACCAGCACCGGGGGCGACGGCACGCCGAGGGCCGTCTGGGGTTGCTTGGGATCGACACCGTTGGCCGCCTCGACGGGGGAGCCCACGGGCACGGCGGGGTTCCCAGGGCGAAAACCGGCCTTGACCACCTCGGCCTGATGGTCCGGCGCCTGCACGAACTGCTCGAAGGCCCGGGCCGCCTCCTTCTCGGGGGCGCCCACCCAGGGGGCGTCGAGGACGTAGAAGGGGTTGTCGGAGAAGAGGGTCCCCTCCTTGGGGTATATGGCCACCAGAGGGATCTTCGGGGGGCGGGGCCGCTCACCGGGATCGGTGATGCCGTCGGGATTGCCCCGGTTGTAGTCGATCACCGACTTCTCCTCGACGGCGACGGCCGACACGTAGGTGAGGGCGGTGCCCCGGGCATCGTTACGGAACCAGTTGTTCAGGAAGGTGAGGGTGATGTCGCCGTAGTGCACGACGGAGGACTCCACGGCCCGGTTGAAGGCGTCGACGTTGGGCCTCTCGACGTCTTCCAGCGTGAGGTCGCGCACCTTGCCGGTGGCGGCGTAGTACTGGCCCACGGTGGCCGACAGGGCGCTGGTGGAGAAGTTGGGGTTGGTCTTGCCGAGCTTGAACGCCCCCCACTCCGGGTGACCCCTGCCCGCCCAGCCGGCGGGGTCCTGAGCCAGCTTGATGAGGTCGGCGTAGCCCACCGGAGTCGCGGGGTAGCCGAGGGCATCGGCCATGGGCTTGGGCATGGCGATCACGAGGGGCGTGAGCATGAAGGGGCGGGCGTCGGCGGGGGCCATGGGCGCCTGGCCCTTGGCCTCCAGCCGCTGGTTCAGGACGCCTCCCCACGTGCTGGCCGACGGCGACCAGATCACCGGCCTCGGGCCCTCCGCCTTCTCGTCCCGCCAGCCGTCGGCCAGGACGGCGGCAGCCTCCCCCGACGACTTCCTCTTCACCTGCACGAAGGCGCACTTCTCACCCTCCCTGGCCTCCTCGGAGCGGTTGAAGCGGGTCCCGAGCATGGTCAGGAGCTCGAACTTCTCGGGCGAGCTGGCCACGGTGACGGTGGTGCACCCCTTGGGGGGGTCCCCGGTGGCACTGTCGCCATCGCCACCGGGGCTGCAGGCCGCCGCCAGCATCGCCACTGCCGCCAGCGCCACCAGAGGATGACGGCTGGCCCTCACCGGGTGACCTCCTTGGAGAGGGTACGGAGGAAGTCGAGGACCCCGGGCTCCGGTAGCCCGTTGGTGGGAGGAAGC
>JALZJC010000071.1 GCA_030859945.1 Actinomycetota bacterium
GGCCTTGTTGTCGCCGTCGTAGTAGCCGGGCACGGGTATGTCGCCGCTGGTGCCGTAGCCGACGGCGGTGTCACCCCCGGTGCTGCGGTTGACGTACCACACGCCGGCCCGGAACACGGCCTTGTCCGCCACCCCGTCGCCGTCGTAGTCGGCCGGAACCGGGGAGTCGCCGTTGGTGCCGTAGGCGGTGGCCTCGGGACTGGCGCCCCGGACGAACCACACCCCGTTGGAGGGACGGAACACTGATACGTCGGTGTTGGCGTCGCCCGTGAAGTCGGCGGGCGGCGGGATGGGCTGCCTGTGAGAGACCCGTCGGACCTGGCCTCCTCCGGCATAGGTGGTGTAGTAGAGGGCCTGAGTCCCGCCCCAGGGTCCGAAGGCCAGGTGCACGACGCTCCACTGGCCCAGGCCGGTGACGAAGGCCGTAGGCGTGAAGCCGCCGCCCGGCGCCGGGTCGAGACGGAAGATCCTCCCGCAGACGTAGTCGGCGAAGAGGTACCTACCGCCATAGCCGGACGGCCAGACACCGTTGGGCACGAAGGCGCCGCCAGTTATGGATCCGCAGCCTTCGGAGCGGCCGTAGTCGAAGATCGGATTCGTCATGCCAGCCGGCGGCGGACCGCAGTTGGTGGTGGAGCCGGTGGCACAGTGGCCCTCCCGCACGTTCCAGCCGTAGTCCTTCCCAGGAGCGCCCTCGTCGATCTCCTCCCATGCGCTCTGGCCCACGTCGTTGATGTAGAAGCGGGTGGCGGTGGCGTTGGGGTCGAAGGCGATGCGGTAGGGGTTGCGAAGCCCCCAGGCGAAGGTCTCCCGGCACCAGGTGCCTGAGGTGGTGGCGCCTGCGGTGCCGCACGGCGCACTGCCTGCGCCCATGAAGGGATTGCTCGGTGGCAGGACGCCGGGCTGGCCGGTGATGCGCAGGATCTTGCCCAGGAGCACGTTGGGGTCGCGGGCGGCGTCGTTCGCCGACCCGCAGTTCTGGGGGGCGGCGTAGTCGCATCCCCCATCCCCGACGCTCACGTACAAGTAGCCGTCCTTGCCGAACTGCAGGTCGCCCCCGTTGTGGTTACCCGCCGTCGAGTGGATGCGGTCGAGCAGCACGACCTCGTCGCTGGCGACGTTGTCGTCGCTCAGCACCCAGCGGGAGACACGGTTGACACAGGTCCCGAACAGGTTGTGCGTGTAGTAGAGGTACAGGAAACGGTTGGTGGCGAATCCAGGGTCCGCGGCGACACCCAACAGACCCCGCTCGGAGTTGGAGCAGGTTCGCGGGGTGAGGTTCAGGGCCGGAGTGACGAGGAGCGCGCCGTCCTTCACCACCCGCACCGTGCCGCCCTGAGTCGTCACGAGCATGCGGCCGTCGGGAGTGAACGCCAGCGCCGTCGGTGAGGCCAGGCTGACCACGAGGTCGTCGGTGAAGCCCTCGGGCACCACTGACGCGCCGGCGGGGCGGTCCGGCAGCACGACCAGCGCGGCAAGAGACAGGAATGCCACCGCGGCCCGGGCTCTCATGCAGGCTCCTTCCGTGTGGGAGGCGAGCAGTGGGACCGGCCATGGGGCCCGCACCGCCAGCCGGCTGGAATCTGTCCGCTTCGTCCTCGTCTGGAGAGTAATCGGCAGGTCGCCGGCTTCGGGTTAGCCCGTCCCCCCTATGGCCCGTTCGGGGACACTCCAGGCGGCACGGACCTGGGATGGAGGGGCTCTGCCGGGGTGGGATGGATGGGCTCAGCCGGGGTGGGATGGAGGGGCTCTGCCGGGGTGGCCTGCGGCGGGGCGGGGCCCGCCGGAGGCGCCGGCGCCAGCTCCTGAGGACTGCTCGTCTGCGGCGGGCCCTGGGTGGTGGTGGTGCTAGCCGTCTGGTCCCTGGTCTCGGCGGTCCCAGGGCTGCGCTCACGGTCTCGGTCCCATGTGGTGAACAACACCGCAGTGGCCACTGCCACCAGACCGACCGCGAGGAAGGTCCGTCGATTGGCTCTCATGGCTGGCTCAACTCCTCGGCTGGCGAAGGTTCTCGTGGGTTTCGTTCCCGAGCAGGCGGTGCCTGCCTTCCCTACAGCCTCTCATCCCGCCGGTGGGTGGTCCGTCGACGGTCGGCGGCCCGGAGCCGGTCGAGGACGATGGCCGCCGTGTCCGCCCAGGACAGCTGGGCGGCTCTCCGAGCGCCCCGGCGGCGGAGCTCCTCGCGCAACCCGGCGTCACCGTGCAGGCGAAGAAGTGCGTCGCGCCACGCAGCCAGGCTGTGGGCGCCCAGAACCAGCGCGCCGTCCCCGGCCACCCCGGGGAGGGAGCTGGTGTCGCTGACCAAGACGGGAACGCCTGCAGCCATGGCCTCGAGCACCGGTAGACCAAACCCCTCCAGTAGCGAGGGAACGCAGACCACGTCGGCTGCCCGGTACTGGAGGGCCAGGTCCGCCTCTGAGACGTACCCGGTGATGTGCACGCTCCCACCTAGCAAGCGGGCGATGGCTCCGACGATGGCCTGGCCGGATCCGGGGATCGAGCCGACGATCACCAGTTGGGCAGGACACCCCTCGGCCCGACAGGCCGCCACCGCCCGGGCCAGGAGCAGGAGGTTCTTCCGGGGAACCACGTTCCCCACGGCCAGGACACGGAAGACACCATCAGGGGTCCGTGACGTGGCAGCGGCCAGCAGGGAGCGGAACTCGGGGTCGACGGCACCTCCCGCCACGCACACCCGGTCCGGCGCCACGCCCACCTTCTCGATCAGGTCCTGTCGGGTGGCCTGGGAGGAGGCGATGACGTGAGCGGCGCGGCGGCAGGACAGTCCCACCGTGGTCCGGTACTGGAGGCGGGTGGCGAGCGGCAACCAGTCCCGAGCGGCGGGATGCCATGCAGAGACGTCGTGAACGAGCACCACCGCTGGGCGGGGAGTAGGTGGGGCTGTGTAGGTGACCAGCAGAGCGCCGGCGCCGGCAGCCCGGGCCGCTCTCGGCAGGTCCACCAGCAGGCGGCGGGTGCTGCTGGTGGACACCAGGTGGACTCGACCGGAGGTGAGGCGGCTCAGCTCCTCCAGGCCGGCGGTGGTCACCGCATACTCCATCTCTCCGGCCTCGAGCAGCCCCTGCATGGCACGTACCAGGTTCCGGGTCCAGGTCTCGTTGCCGGTCTGGCGGAGGCCCAGATGGTGAGCGTCGAACAGCAGCATCAGGACCCGCCCCGCCGGCGCAGCAGCCGCCGGGCGCCCAGCCCCACCCGCATGGCGAGCAAGGCCACCCGCCCCTTCACGGGCCCGTGCTCTCGGAGGGCAAGGCGGGCCGACGCGCTGCTCCAGCGCCGGGAGCCCCCGGCCGCCCCTTGCTCGTGAACGACCCGCACCCCCGGCACCACCGCGAAGCGAGCCCCGGCACGGGAGGCCGTCCACCCCCACGCCACGTCCTCCGCGTACACCAGCTCGTGCTCGGGGATCGGCCCGTACCGGCCAAAGGCGTCACGGTCGAGCAGTAGGCACGCCATGCACACCCAGTCCGGCCGCAGGGCCCCGGCCAGCTGCCGGCGGGTGTAGAAGGTCCCCCGGGCTCCGGGTACCAGATGGCTGAGGAACAGGAAGTACACGGCGAAGCCGGTTGGCGTCACCGGCCCCCCGGCGGTGCCGACCTGCACCGAGCCGTCCACGTTCACCAGGAGGGGCGTGACGCCAGTGAGGCCTCGTTGGATCAGGGCGTGACGAAGCTCATCCACGTCGGAGGGCCCGAGCCGTACGTCGGGGTTGAGCAGGAGGACGGGACCGTGCTCGCCGGCGTGGGCGATCCCACGGTTGACCGCCCCCGCGAAGCCGTAGTTGCGCTCCAGCAACAGCAGCTCGGCGCCGTGGCGCACCGCCAGCCTCCGCAGGTGGTCGGGCTGGCTGGCGTTGTCCACCAGCAGGACCCTCTGACCGACGAGCGCTCCGGAATCCAGGAGCCGCTCGACGTGGTCGGCCAGCGCGTAGTTGACGATGACCACGAGGAGAGGGTCATCCACGGGCAGCCGCGGCCGGTCCGACGGGCCCCGGCCTGAGCGTGCGCCGATAGGCCAGTGCCTTCAGGAGGACGGCCACTCCCGTGGCCGGCGAGGCGTCTCCCCCGACAGCCACCGCGCCGGGCCCGCCACCCGGGGTCACGGGCCTAACCACGGTGTTCTCCGGACCGTTGTCTGCCAGGGGCTGCGCCTGGCCACGACCCCGAAGAGCTCCTCGTAAGCGTCAACTATCGCCTCCACACCGAACACCTGGCGGGCCCGCAGCCGGGCCCGCTGGCGCCGGGCCGAGCCTGCCGGCGCCGGCTCTGCCTCGGTGGCGGCGAGGACGGCCGGGAGCTCTTCGTCGAAGTCGGAGAAGTAGGTGCCCGCGGGGCCGAGCGCCTCTTGGTTGAACGGCGTAGCCAGGGCGATCACGTTGGCTCCACAGCCCATTGCCTCGATCAGGGACGGGTTCACGCCACCGACCCGATGCCCGTGGAGGTGGGCAGCCGAGTAGGACAGCAGCGTGGCGAAGCGGCTCCGATCGGACACGTGGCCTTCGAGCCTGACGAGCGGGCATCCCTGGGCCAGGCGCTCGAGCTCGGCCTGAACCGGTGTGGCGTAGTTGGCGGCGCCGAGCACGACCAGGGGATAGCCGGAGCTGGAGCGGGCGTAGGCCCGAGCCATCTCGCCCACGCCGTTCTCCGGGTTGAGCCGGGCCGCCACCAGGAAGTAGCGGTACGCCTCCAGCTCCAGCGGGTCCAGCACGTACGACGGGTCCTCGGCCGGCGTCAGCTCGGTCCAGCAGTACGGGATGACCGTCGACTCGGCATTGAAGCCCTCACGGTAGACGTCGCCCATCGCCTTGGAGTCGGCGACCAGCGCCGACGCGCTCGGTCCTGCCAGGCGGGCGCACAGTCGCCAGTAACGCCGCGCCCACGTCCCCCACTTGCCCCGGATCCACTCCTGGCCGTCGGTGTTCAGCACCGTCCGCTGGCGGGTGGCCTTGGCCATGAAGCAGTACGGGGCGTTGGCGATGTTGACCACGAACACCACCTGGTGGCGACGCAGGCGGGCCGCCACCGCGGCGGGGACACCGTGGGAGAGGGTCTCGAGCTGGTACGAGGCGAGGGCAGGCAGCATCACGCGGCGGACGCCCTGGTAAGGCTGGCCATCGGAGAACTGTCCCCGCCGGCAGTACATCGTCACGTAGTGACCGCGCCGCACTAGCTCCGGGAGCAACACCGTGAGGAATGTCTCGTACCCGCTGTAGGTCGAGGGGATACCCCGAGCCCCATACACGCCGATGTCGAGCACAGCCGTCACCTGCGTCCCACCGAGAAGAAGGTGGGGCCCAGCGGGGTTCCCATCAGGCGTGTCGCCGCGGGCAGCAGTGCCCGAAACTCGCGCCAGCTGAGAAGGCGGGTGAACTCGACCTGCCGCTCCCGCCAGCTCGGCGACCAGTGACGGAACACCGCCCTCGTGTGAGACTCGATC
>JALZJC010000086.1 GCA_030859945.1 Actinomycetota bacterium
AAGTGAGCGATGTTGCGGGAGACGCATCATTCGACATGGTGTGCGATCGTTGTGCCACAAGGGAAGCGGGTTTCTTGCCCATCACCGCCGCCGGCTGACGGCCACGTAAAGCCCCTGGTGAGCGGGAGTATCCACCCCCTGGGTTGAGCGAGACGCCACGCTGTGGCATCTGGTTTCGTTGCGTCAGGTGCCATAGAGATGCGCCAGACGCCGCAGGGTGGAGGTACGTGGACGATGGCCCGCAGGACAGCAGGGGTGGCGGCGCTGGTGCTGGTGGAAGGGGCCGTCGAGCTGCATCCCGAGCCGGCGCTGTTCGAGGCCATGATCGAGGGCTGGCGCTGCCAACACGCCGCCCGGCGTCTCAGCCCCACCATCACTCGAGCCCGGGAGCGGGTGCTGCGGCGCTTCCAGGCGTTCAGCGGGGCCTGGCCGTGGGAGTGGCGGGCCGACCAGCTCGAGGCCTGGGTGGCGCAGGGGAACTGGGCGCACTCCACCGTGCGGGGCTACCAGGGCTCGGTGGCGCTGTTCTTGGGCTACCTGTGCGATCCCCGCTACGGCTGGGGACCAGCCTGCCTGGAGCGGGTGGGCCAAGTGCCCACCCAGATCTGCCACGAGTGGAACAGCGCCACCCATGTGGCCGACTACGAGGCTCGCCCCGAGCGCCGTCCCCTTACCCGCGACGAGCTGCAGGCCCTCTTCGACGTGGCCGACGAGGCGGTGGTCGAGATCGCCCGCACGGGGCGCAAGGGATGGCTGGCCGCGTTCCGCGACGCCACCTTGTTCAAGGTTCTCTACGCCTGGGGGCTGCGCCGGAGGGAGGCGGCCATGCTCGACGTGGGTGACTTCTCGGCGAACCCGGCCGCTCCCGAGCTCGGAGGCCTGGGGACCTGCCATGTCCGCTACGGGAAGGCCATGAAGGGCAGCCCTCCCCGGCGGCGCCAGGTGGCGACGGTGATGCCGTGGGCCGCCGAGGTGCTGGAGCAGTACATCGAAAACCTCCGCCCTCGCTACGGTGCGGCGGCGGCTGGCCCGGCGCTGTGGCTGACCGAGCGGGGAGGGCGCATCTCTGCCCGTCGAATCGACGAGCGCTTCGCCGCCTACCGGGTGGCGGCCGGCCTGCCGGCTGAGCTGTCGGTGCACTGCCTACGCCACTCCTATGTCTCACACCTGATCGAAGAAGGCGTCGACCCGCTCTTCGTCCAGCACCAGGTGGGCCATTCGTGGGCGTCGACCACGGCGGTGTACACCTCGGTCGGATCGGATCACAAGAACCGCATGCTGCGCGCTGCCCTGGAGCGGGCCTTCGGCAGCGAAGCGAAGATCGAAGATCAAATGAAGGAGGAGGAACAGCGGTGAAGGTCAAGGTCTCCTACCACTGGCACCTGCGCCAGCTCATGGCCGCCCGGGGCATGTTCGCCACGTCCGCCCTGGTCCCCCTGCTGGCCAGCCGAGGCGTGGTGCTGTCCCGAGAGCAGGTCTACCGGCTCGTGGCCCGAGTTCCCGAACGCCTGAGCCTGACAACCCTGGCTGCCCTGTGCGACATCTTGGAGGTCTCCCCTGCAGAGTTGATCGAGCCCGTGCGCGAAACCAGGAAGGCGAAGACCACCGCCACGAAGGCGTCCCGCTCAACCGAAGCAGTGAGCGACCTGCGGCCCCGACGAGCCAGGGTCGGGACGGGCGCCAAGCGCTGATGGGCGCCACCCGCCGCTGCGGCGAGGGACACAGCCTCGGCCCGGGGACAGCCGCCCGTTGCGGCACCTGTCGGGTCGAGGCCCTCGTCGCCGTGGTGGGCGCGGCCTGCCCGGAGATGGCGGACGAGCAGCTTCGCGCCGCGCTGGAGACCACCATCACCAGCGCGGCGGTGGCCCGTGACCTCGCCACCGCCTTGGAGGCCGGCCCCGAGGTGGTGCGCGCCGGGGCGCCCCCGGTGGTGGGCCGTCTGGTCGGCGAGCTGCGGGCCCGGGGGTCGAGCCTTCCCGTGCCGGCCTGCGCCACGTGCGGGCGCACCGGCCGGCCGCTGGTGCGGGTGGGGACCACCGGCGTGTGCCCACGCTGTCGCAGCCACCAGCTGGCTGAGGCGTGCTCAGGGTGTGGCCGCGTGCGGGTCGTGATCAGCAGGGGAAGCGACGGCGCCCCGTCGTGTGCCGCCTGCGCCCCCCGACCGGCCCGGCCCTGCGGGCGCTGCGGTCGGATTCGCCCCATCGCCCGGCGAGGCCGAGATGGCGAGGATGACATCTGCGACAGCTGCTTTCGCCCACCGGTGGCCACCTGTTGCACCTGCGGGCGGCGCAGGCCGTGCTGGTTCGTCTCGGCCGGTCATCCGACGTGCGCATCGTGTTCGCCCAAGGCGGTGGCCACCTGCGCTCACTGCGCCAAGCTGCGAGCGCCCTGCGCGCACTGGCCCGAAGGCCCGGTGTGCGAAGCCTGCTACCGCGCCGCCCTGTCCCGGCGGGGGATGTGTGAGGGATGCGGCGAGGAGCGCCGGCTGGTGTCGCCCCCCGGTGCCGGTGCCCGGCTGTGCTGTGACTGTGCCGGGGTCCCATCATTGGCCCGATGCAAGGACTGCGGGATCGAGGAACGCCTCTACGCCGACGGGCGTTGCGTTCGATGCGCCCTGGCCGATCGCTCAGCTCGCCTGCTCGGCGGACCGCGCCCAGAGCTTCTCGCCGTCCACCAGTCCATCGTGGCTGCCCGCCAGCCCTACTCCGCCCACAACTGGTTGCGGCGGGCTGGTGGGGCGGAGATCCTGGCCGAGATGGCCTCGGGCACACTGGGCATCACCCACGAGGCCCTCGACGCCCATCCTCGTCCCGGAGCCGCTCGCTACGTGCGCCAGATGCTGGTGGCGGGCGACGTCTTGGCCGCCAGGGACGAGGCGCTGGTCGCCCTGGAGGCCTGGGTGGCCGATCGCGTGGAGACGGTGGAGGACCCCGAGCACCGGCGCCTGCTGCGGGCCTACGCCACCTGGGGCGTCCTGCGCCGAGTCCGCCAACGCGCCGAGCAGGCCAAGGCGGTGCGCACGCCCACCCGTCAGGCCAAGACCAGGCTGGCGGCCGCCATTTCCTTTCTGGCCTTCCTGGCCGGCCGCCACCGCGCCCTGGCCGATGCCGAACAGGGCGACATTGAAGCCTGGCTGGGCGAAGGTCCGGCCTCGGCGCACGAGGTCAAGGACTTCTTGAGCTGGGCCGCCCAGCGCAAGCTCACCGGCCGCTTCGAGATCCCCAGCCCGCCGCTGCGGGAGGGGACCGCCTTGGACGACGAGGAACGGTGGGCCATCGTCGGCCGCCTCCTCCACGACGACGGCCTGTGCCTCACCGACCGGGTGGTGGGCTGTCTCGTCTTGCTCTACGCCCAACAGCTCAGCCGCATCGTGGCCATGACCGTCGACCAGGTGATCACCGCCGACGACGACGTGTACCTGCGCCTCGGGACCGGGCGAGCATTGGTCCCCGAGCCCATGGGCTCGCTCGTCGTTGAGCTGGTGGCCACCGGCCGCCCCTACGTCGGGCTGGGGTCGCCGTCACAGCAGTCCTGGCTCTTCCCCGGCCTCCACCCCGGTCGGCCCCTCCACCCCGGCCACCTCGGGGAGCGCCTGGCCAAGCTAGGCCTGAAACAAGCGCATCTCGTAGGTGACGGTCGCCGGCGCCTGCGTTGAAGGTTCGTTCGGCCTGTTGAGCGGTGGCTGCTCGTGGTGGACGACGTTTTGATGCCCGTTGACGCTTGCTGGCGGAGT
>JALZJC010000094.1 GCA_030859945.1 Actinomycetota bacterium
CCTTCCTCGTCGATCTGCGCGTGGCTCGAGCCTGGCTCCCCTTGACCTTCATCACGGCCACGTTGGTGCTCGGTGGACAGCGGGAGGCCGTGCGCCAGGTCCTCGCCGGCCTGCGACGGAGAGGCCGCTTGCTGCGGCGGGTGGTCATCGTCGGCGGGAATCGAGACGCCATGGCCCTCTGTGCCAACCTCAAGATGCAGCGGGCCTTGGGCTATGAAGTGGTCGGCTTCGTGGCCGACACGGACAGCGACGAACTCCTCGAGGGTGTTCCGAGACTTGGGTCCATGGAGAGGGCCAGGGAGGCCATCGTGGCCAGCCATGCCCAGGGCGTGATCCTGGTGAGCAGCGCCTTGGACACCGAGATCTCGAACCAGGTGATCCGCCAGCTGAGCGACGCCTCGGTCCGCGTGGACCTGCTGCCCTCCCTGGTGGGTGTGGCCGCCGGGCGCCTCAGCGTCCGGACCCTGGGTCGCTTCCCCCTGGTCCACGTGAGGCCGGTTCGCCGGCGGGGCTGGCGCCAGGCCGCGAAGCGCATGTTCGACTTGGCCTTGGCCATCGGCGGGTTGGTGGTGACTGCCCCCTTCCTGGGCCTGATTGCCTTGATGGTCAAGCTGGATTCACCCGGGCCTGTGCTCTTCCGACAGAAGCGCGTGGGGCGTACGGGCCAGCTGTTCGACATGTTGAAGTTTCGCAGCATGGCGGTCGACGCCGAGGAGCGAGTCGCACACCTTCGTGAGCTCAACGAGGCCGACGGTCCGCTGTTCAAGATGCGGGGAGATCCTCGCATCACCCGGACCGGGCGGTTCCTACGCCGATTCTCCCTCGACGAGCTGCCGCAGCTGTGGAACGTGGTCAAGGGCGACATGGCCATCGTGGGGCCGCGCCCGGCTCTGCCCGAAGAGATCACCGGCTGGTCGCCCCAGCTGCACGAGCGGCTGAAAGTCAAGCCCGGCATCACCGGACTGTGGCAGGTCAATGGCCGCTCGGCCGCCTCCTTCGCCGACTACACCAACCTCGACCTGTACTACGTGGACAACTGGTCATTGCTCGCCGACCTGACCATCGTGGCCAGGACCATTCCCGCCGTGCTCTGTCGAAAGGGCGCCTACTGAGGCAACTGGCCCAGACCCTACTGCCGTCGGGGGTCTACTACGGGTTGCGCTCCTTGCGCCGGGCGCCTGCGGAGGTGGCGGGGGGGCGAGGACGTCGTCGCTTCCTGGCCACGATCCGGGCCGGCCACGGAGACGTGGTCCAGCAGGGACCGTTTCAAGGCATGCGGTACCTCCGGGCGGTCAGTTGGGGGGAGTTGGCACCCAAGGTGTTGGGCTCGTACGAGGCCGAGCTCCACGAGGAGCTGGAGACGCTGGTGGGGCGGGGTCACGATCGGATCGTGAACGTCGGCTCTGCCGAGGGCTACTACGCGGTAGGGCTCGCTCTACGGCTACCCGCCGCTGATGTGTTCGCCTTTGACAGCGACCCCTACGCCCAGTACCTCAACCGGAGGCTGGCGGCCAGGAACGGGGTTCGGGAGCGCCTGCGTGTGGAGGGGATCTGCACGCCGAGCCGCTTGGCGGAGGTTGTGCGCGGCCGCACGCTGCTGGTGGTCGACTGCGAGGGCTGCGAGCTCGAGCTCCTGAGGCCGGACCTGGTCCCGGGCCTCGCTCAAGCTGATCTGGTGGTGGAGCTGCACGACTTCCTCGACCCCGCCATCTCCGGCAAGGTCCTCGGCCGGTTCACCGAGAGCCATGACGCGAAGGTCGTGGACTCGGTGGCCAGAGACCCCGGCGCATACCCGGCCCTGGGCTCCCTGCCCCCGGCCGAGCGCCACGAGGCGGTGGACGAGCACCGCCCCGGCCCCATGCAATGGGCAGTCCTATATGCCCGAAGCCAGCCCCCGGAGGCGGGACTCTCACCAACCGATCTCCGCGACTCGCTATGACCTCGCTGTCTTAGGCCGAGGAGCTCTGGCCCTCCGAATCGCCACCCGAGGCGCCCGAGCCCTGCCGATCGGCGTGTCGTCCACCCATGATCGCCGGACGCAGTACCACACGGGCGAGGGGGCCAAGCCTGTCCGGCAGCAGGCCGAGCAGGGCTCTTGAGTCAGCGCCTGTCAGGCCCCCGCCTGTGAGCCTGACGAGCAGGGCAAACATGAGCGGGCCGGTGACTGCGGCTGCTCCGGTTGCCACCAGCGGGGAGACCGCGAAACGCAGCGTCCAAGAGACGAGGAAGGTCGGGACCAGGCCCAGGACCGCCATGGCCCAGGGGCGGATAGCCAGAGCCACCTCCTTCACAGTGGCGCCCTGGGCGGCCAGCTCGAGCCGGGTGAGGATCACGATGGAGGTGAGCTGGCCTGCCACGTTGGCGACGACCGCCCCCCATGCGCCGTATGGCCCTACCAGGATGACGGCGAGGGACAGGTCCACTACGAGGGCGACGACAAAGGCGCGGGCCAGGGTCGCTCCCCTTCGCCGAGCGAAGGCAAGCAGCGTGAAGGGGCTGGTCACGGACTGGAAGGTGGATGCGATGCCAAGAACCAGAAGGAGGTCGGCCGAGCGCCTGAAGGGCTCGCCGAATACGAGCGGAGTGACGAAGTACAGGGCGGGAAGGAGCGAAAGTAGGGCACCAGCCAGTACGGCGAAGAAGCGAAGTGAGCGAAGAAGAGCCTGGTGCACATGCTCGATGTGGGCCGAAGCAAGGGCGGCCTTGGCCGGGAACAGGGGTGCGAGGAGGCTGTCGAGAGGAAGGGTCAGCTGCAGGCTCAAGCCGAAGGCCACGGCGAACAGCCCCAGCTCGGTGGCCTGGTCGTACATGCGGAGGACGAACACCTCCGAACGTGAGTAGACGAGGAGAGCGGATGCGCCCGCCACCCACGACAGCAGGGCGAACCGCCAGAAACCAGAAGGGAGACCTCTGGGCAGGAGTGGCCGAAGGGTCACCCGGAGGAAACGTCGTGAGATGAGAACGGCGGCCACGAGAGGGCCGAGAGAGGCGATGGCCACCCGGGCCGACCACACCGAACCGGCGTCATCCGTGGTGATGGCGGTAATGACTATTCCGACTTGGACGCAGATCCCGACGAGCATGGCAATCTTGGCCAGGGCCGCGGTCCGGTTCTGGATCAGGAGCGCGGCCTGGGCGCTGGCACCTCCCGCCAGCACCAACGTCGCGGCCAGGAAGACGATGCGCACCGACAGCGCCTCCCCCGCCAACACCACCAACCCGCCGGCCCAGAGCAGCGGTAGCTGGATCACCAGGGCGAAGCCGGTCCGGGTCCGAAGGAGCCGGTCGGTGGTGGCTGAGTCGCCGCTCATCTCGGCTCCCACCCCCCACTGGACGAGGGCTTGGCCGAATCCGACTTCGCTCAGGGGGATGGCTGCGCCGAGGAGCGCCAAGAGAAAGGCGAGCTTGCCGTACTCTTCCGGCCCGAGCAGGCGGGCGGTGAGCGCGTTGGCCACGATGCTGAGCGGGAGGGTCACCGCCACGTTGACCAGAGTCCACAAAGAGCCCGAGAGGGCCCGGTCCTGCAGCTCCCGGCTGGTCAGCGACGCCATCGAAGGCCTGTCCTCAAGAACCCGGGGGCCCGTCCGGTCGGCACACCAACGCCGCCGCGGAGGGGCGATCCACCGGGCGGATCAGCCGATCGACCCCGGTCAGCCGCTGGGCCAGGCGGGGCCGTCGACCGCCGAACCTGGCCATGAGCGGTTCGATTACGTAGAGAGCCGTCGCCGTAGCGCTCCCGAACAGAGGCGTCAGCTCGACCGGTTCGAACCCGGACTGCCGCACTTCCGCCAGCAGGTCGCCGAGCCGATAGCGTCGCTCGTGCTCGGGATCCCACTTGCTGAGATTGCGCAGAGAAGGGCGCTCGCCGATCTTCTGCCAGAAGTAGATGTAGGCGGTCCGGGCGATGGGCCACAACGGCGTCAACAGTAGGAGCAGCCCATCATCGGAAAGGATGCGCCGGCATTCTGAAAGGACGCCTGCCGGCTGAGAGGCATGCTCGAGAACTTCGGACAGGACCACGGTTCGAGCGCCGCCACTTCTGATCGGGAGGGTCTCCGCCGCGGCGACCACGGCCTTCGGTGCTACCTGGCGGATACCTACATCACTGACATCGACAGAGAAGATCCGGAGAGAAGAGAAGCTCCGCGCCAGTAGGGCATCACCTGCCCCGATGTCGACCACTGGTGAGCGTAAGTGAGGGCCCCATACCCGGAAACGAATGAGGTCCGGGCTCAGGGCAACGTCCCGACCTGCGGTCCAGAGGCGGTCGTAGAGCCGCCGCTGCCGGAGATGCGCTTCCTCTGGACTGTCAGTCATGCCGCCCCAAGTGTCCGGTATGGGCAACGTCAGGTGTCGACCTCGTTGGCACCTCGAACCACTGGACTGATTGGGGAGGAGGCGGGGCTGTTGTTGCCGGCGGGTTGAGCGAGGATCGCTTCCAGCTCATCGCTGTCGCTCAGGTTCGTGATCCTGTAGGTGGTGTCGGAGGGGATCAGGCAGAAGCCACCTGACTCGATGACCTGCTCTCTCGTCAGGTCCGCTCCGAACCTGAGATGGGCAAAGCCCTTGTGCGCGTAGAGGATGCTGGCGGCACCGTCGACGACTCGGCGTGGTGTCGAGGCGCTGGGCGGGATGACGAGCGCTTCAACGGCCGGTCCGCACGTCTGCCCCGAGTCGGAGCCCAGCCGTCCGGCCTCGTCGGCGCCTTGCCTACCCGTCTGCGCTATGAGCAACCCAGGGTGCTCGTCGTCCGGGACAACGTGCCAATCCTCGGCCAGGAGCGATCTCATCCATTCCGGGAGCTCCTCGGCTTGTGCGCCGCCGGCTTCCTCGACGGTGGTGGGGGCCAGGTTCGAGGGGCCGGGCGTCACGTGCGCCGGCTGGCCGTCGCCCGAAGCGTCGACGGTGCTCTGCGCTGCCGCCGAGGAGGAGGCCGAGGACGAGGCGTCGGCGGGTGGTTGAGACACCTCGGGAGTCGAGGTGGCCTCGCCGCCCAGGGCCGGGACCGCTGCTGCAAGCGCGGGCCGGGTGCGCTTCTTCGACAGGCGCCGGCGGCGGGTGCCGTAGTGCTCGTAGCGGTAACGGGGTCCGCCCTTGGCCTTCACGCCGTTGAACACCGTCCCCACCAGGGGTGCGTCGGCCTGGCGCAGCAGCTCGATGGCCCGAGCCAGCTCCTTGCGCTTGGTGAGGTTGGCGGTGGTCACCACCACGGTGGCGTCCACCAGGGCCGAGACCACCACGGCGTCGGTGACGGGGAGCAGGGGCGGGCAGTCGAGGATAACGATGTCGGCCTCGTCCCGGAGGGCCGACAGGACGTCGCCGCCACGACGTGAGGACAGCAGCTCGGCGGGGTTGGGGGGCAAAGGACCCGACGCCAGCAGGCGCAGTCCCGTGGCCCCGGGGACGGGTTGGAGGGCGTCGGAGAGGGCCACCTCGCCCACCACCACGGTGGTGAGGCCCACGGTGTTGTCGAGCCCGAAGGACTCATGGAGGCGAGGCCGGCGCAGGTCGCAGCACACCACGATGACCCGCTGGCCGGCCATGGCCAGGGCCACGCCCAGGTTGGCCACGGTGCTGGTCTTTCCCTCCGCGGCGCTGGGGCTGGTGACCTGCATCAGGCGCACAGCGGTGTCGAGGCGGAGGAACTTGATCGAGGTCCGAAGCGTCCGGTAGGCCTCGGCCGCGGGCGAGCTGGGGTCGGCCAGGGAGACGGCAGGGCCGCGGGCCCTCCAGCGCCTCACGT
>JALZJC010000102.1 GCA_030859945.1 Actinomycetota bacterium
GGCCACGGTCGTGGTGGTCGGGGCCACGGTCGTGGTGGTCGGGGCCACGGTCGTGGTGGTCGGGCCCGTCGTGGTGTTCCTGGCCGTGAACGTGGTGGTGGGATGCGTCTCCGACGGCGGCCCAAACTCGGGCCAGCCGCGCTGGATCTGGGTCTCGTGGGTTCCCGAGGTGGCCCCCCGGACGGTGCAGGTGCCCTCGAGCTCGATGGTGGCCTGCGTGCTGTCGTTGTTGTTGACCGGGCCGCCGCGGCTGTAGGTGCCGGTGTAGCTGCAGCTGACCTCCCCGCCGGGGCTGGTGACCGTCGCCGTGATAGGGGTCCCGCCCCGTACGTCGCAGCTTCCCGGCGCCCACGACCCGGACGGGCCGTGGCGAATGAGCGGGATCTCCATCGTGACCGTCAACGGACCGGTGTACGACTGCCCGGTGGCGGTGTCGGTGTAGGTGCCCTGGTAGTCAGGACCGGACGTGTAGCTCATCTGCGACTCGATGCACATGGCGGTGCCGGTGGGGCGGTGGAGCAGGGTCCACGTCCCCGTGCCACCTCCCGATCCGGTGGCGGATCGGGCCGGGGGTGCCCCCACCAGCCAACCGCCCACCATGAGAACCGCCAGTAAGGCGACGACCCAAGGTGCCTGCTTCCGAGCTACACCGTTGCTGGACACTTCGCCCACCTCCAAACTGTTGTTGACACCCCTAGCCCGGCGCAGGGATCACCGGGGGCTCAGGAGCCCCCCCGAGGGAAACCGTTCGGTGCCTCTGCCCGCCGCCCTCCGCGCCACTGGTGCGCACTCTAGCGAAGGACACAGGACTTGGCCAGACCCGTTGGTGGTGCGTGTTCCCCCGTGTTCGCAGACACCCTAGGTGAGCGAGACACCTATAGCCCCGGTATTCCCGGCGTGATAAGAAACGCGTCGCGAGCGACCGAGGAGGAACCATGTCGAGCAGTCGAACGGGCTTGAGCGTCGGAGCGTTGCTCCTCCTGGTAAGCGTCCTCGGTGTGGCCGCGCCGGCGCAGGCGAAGCAGGTACAGCAGGTGAGCTGCGGCCAGGTCATCACCAGCAACACGACCCTGGGCAACGACGTGGGGCCGTGCCCGGGCAACGGAATCATCGTCGGTGCCGACAACGTGAAGCTCGACCTCAACGGGCACCGGGTCTTCGGGACACCCCAGCCCGGCGAAGGAGCCGGGATCCTGGTCTCCCAGCGCCGGGGCGTGCAGGTGCGGAACGGAACGGTCAGCGACTTCGATGGCGGGGTCGTGATCGAGGGTGGCACGGAGAACAAGGTCTTCCGGGTGACGGCCAGGGACAACATCGGTAGAGCAGCCACCCGCACCACTCCCGCGACCCAGTACGGGGACGGGATCGCCATCCTCTCGTCCACCAACAACCTGGTCCTGCAGAACATGGTGGTCCACAACGGCCCCTACAGCGGCATCGGGCTGTACGAGCTGGTGGACAGCGACCATCCCCGCCTGGTCACCGGGCCCACGTTCGGGAACATCGTCAACAAGAACACCGTGCTCGACAACAACATCTGCCGGGCGCCCACCGGCCCCTGTGACGACGACGGCATCCGGCTGGAGCCCGGCGTGGAGCACAACACGGTGACGAACAACGTCGTGATGAGGAGCGCCCTCGATGGCATCGGCGTGTTCAGGACCGCCAACGAGAACGTGGTGCGCCACAACACCGTCGAGGGGAACGGGTTCCACACCGTCACCCACCGCAAGGGCGACGGCATCCGTATCTTCTCGCACCGCAATGTGGTGGAGGCCAACCAGTCGTTCGACAACGCCGGCGACGGTATCGCCGTGGGCTTCGTCAACCCCAGGGGAACGGTGTTCCCGGCTGTCGAGAACCGCATCATCGCCAACAGGACGGGCGGGAACCTGTTGTTCGACCTCCACGACTACAACCCCAACTGTGACGCCAACCTCTGGCAGGCCAACACGTACCAGACGGCCACGCCGCCGTGCACAACCGCGCCCTGAGGGGACGGCACGGCGTCGCGGCTCATGGTGCCATCCGACGATCTCCGCGGCCGGACTAGGCCTCCGGGCGGCGCTGGGTGGGGGCGGCCACCGGGCTCGTCCCTGCCAGAGCACGCTCGAAACAGGGAATGCAGAGCTGGCGACCGTCCAGACGGCGGATGCGGGTCTCCATGGTGGCTTCCCCGCAGGCCGCGCAGTCCACGGAGACATGGATGCGTGCCGGCTGCGGCGCTTCGACCTGGACCTCGCGGACGTCGTACAGGTCGTCGATGGGCCCGGAGAGGATGCGCCTCGACCAGTCCTGGACCATGGCCGGGAAGCCGGCCGCCTCGTCGGGAGTGGCCGTGCCGGCCCGGACCCGGGCGAACCGACGGTCCCAGTCCTCGTCCTTGCCCCAGCCACCAGCGCGGCTGCTTACCCGAACGGCCCGCCCGTCGGAGCGGCGAACGAAGGTGTAGGCGTTCTTGCCGTGGTCCAGGCAGACGAGGTTGCCCCTGCCGAAGGTGCAACCGGTCATGAACTGGACGGCGTCGACGCCGCACAGGTTGTTCTCGATGATGGCGACGACCTCCTCGTCGCTCGAGTGCGCCCCGAGCTCGTCGAGAGCCACCTCCGCAGCCCGGATGCCCATGGCCAGGCCGGGGCACATGTGGCCGTGGAACTCGACGATGCTGTCGACGGTCTCCTTGGTCACGGCCATGGTCCAAGGACTGTAACAGCTGACCTTGCCCCGACCCGGGTCCCGGTATGTGTGCAGCACACCCGTTGTCAGGCTTCCCCGTGAGGACTAGCCTTCGGTCTCGCTGAGGGCGACCGAGGAGGGCTAAGCCATGCCGAGACGGGCAGGCACGTTCGATGGGCGGACTCCGAGGAGGCGCTCCATGGTCAGCGCCATGGCGCTCACCGTCATGGTGGGCGCAGGGCTCGTGACGGGCGCGCCGGCGCAGGCCGCGCCGCGGCAACCAGCCGGGACGATCACCCAGTACCCGGTCCCCGACCCCGCGGGTGAGGATCCGGCCCTGATACCCACCATCACCGCCCATCCCAACGGGAACATCTACTTCAGCACCCACATCGGGGGTGGGCCCGCCGCCAGGGACACCTACGTCGTGCGGGCCAACGTCCCCCGTTCGCGCAACCAGGCTGTCAGCTTCGACTGGGCCCGAGTGCCGCAGTCGACGGCGTTCCCGCAGCACCCCGAGGGGCTGACGCAGCACGCCCACGACGTGGAGGTGGGACCGGACGGGAACCTGTGGGTCACCACCCCCCACGCCCGCCCGGGCCCGACGGGCAAGCCCAGCGACATCAGCGTGTACACCCCAGACCTCCAGAGGATCGGGTGCTACTCGATCCAGGCCCCAGCCGGCATCGGGGTCTTCATCCCGACCATGGGACTGACCACCGGCCCCGACGGCCGGATCTGGGGCCTCGATGCCAGGTTCCGGCGGGTCTTCGTGATCAACCCCTCGGTCCCGCCCGACCCCGACTGCTCGGGCAACGCCGTGGTCGGTCTCGAGAGGATGCCGGCCAACCTGGTCCAGCCCGGTGACTACGACGCCGGCGACATCTTCGACCTCGATCCTCAGGCCAACCCGGACGTCATCCCCGGCGAGGCTCCTTACGCCGGGCTTGTCGCGGGCCCGGACGGGAACCTTTGGATCCTGGCCAGGGAGCGTGGCAACGAGACCCAGGGCTACGTGCTGCGCATGAGCACCTCCGGCGTGGTCACCGGCCAGTTCGCCATTCCCAGGACCACCGACAGCAGGCCGGGACGGATCACCGTGGGCCCTGACGGAGCCCTGTGGTTCTCCGAGCCCAACGACGCCCAGATCGCCCGCATCGACCCTGCTACCGGCGCCATCACCGAGATCAACCTGCCGGCGGGGAGCAATCCGAGGGGTGTCACCACCGGCGGCGACGGGGCCATCTGGTTCACGTCCTACGACGACGCCCAGACCAACAACCTGAGCTACATCGGGCGCTACGACCCCGCCACGGGCCAGCTCACCACCTTCCCGCTCGAGCCCAACGTGGGCGCCGACGACATCACCACCGCTCCCGACGGCACCGTCTGGTTCGCCAAGAGGACGGCTGGGGGCCAGATCGGCCGGGTCGAGGTGTGCTCCGGCAACATGGGCAGGGGCCGTGGCGGCGGCGTGGCGTCATGCCGGGCCGGGGGGGCGCAGGCGAACCGATAGCCCCAAGCGGGGCCTCAAACCCCCTGGTCCCGCGCCGCCTCCTCCATGGCCAGGCTCGTCTCCGGGTAGACCGGGCAGCCGTAGACCGGCTCGAAGGGCTGCTCGAAGGTGTCCCATTCCGAGCGGGCCCGGAGCTCGGACCAGATCGGATTGGCCTCGTAGCTCCACAGGTCACCGGCCAGCACCTGGAGCAGGTGCTTGAACCGCCCCGGGAACATGTCCCGGAACAGGCGCCCGATGTTGCCGCCGCACCCCTCGTAGAAGGCGTAGACCAGCCGGAAGTAGTGGTCGTAGCCGGTCTTGGCGAAGTTCTCGAAGTGGTGAGCGGCCTCTCGCTCGTCCTTGCCGCCGATGATCTCGTCGATCACCTCGGCGGCCTTCATGCCCGAGACCATGCCGAGGAAGACCCCGCCCGAGAAGACGGGGTCCACGAAGCACCCGGCGTCGCCCACCAGGAAGTAGCCGGGGCCGGCCAACTGCTCGGCGTGGTAGCAGAAGTCGGACTCGACCATGAGGGCGTCGAAGAGGGGAGACGCTCCCTCCAGGGAGTCGTTGATGCGAGGGGCGCGGCGGAGGTGTCGATCGAACACCTCCTGGCGCTCCCGCCCACCCAACGCCTGAGCGGCCATCACCGCTCCCACGCTGCGGGCGCCCGGGCCCACCGGGATGCACCAGATCCAGCCGTCTTCGTGGGTGGCCACCACCAGGTCGCCCTCGTCGCTGGCGTTGACCCCCGGAACCGTGTCGCAGAAGTACTGGAACACAGCGACTTTGGCCAGGCGACGATTCATGCGCCGCGACCTGAGCTGGCGGGCAGCCACGCCCGCCCGGCCACTGGCGTCGGCCACGAAGGGCGCCCTGGCCACCCGTTCTTCCTCGTCGTGCTCATAGGTCACGCCGACGACCCGGTCACCCTCGAACACGAGCGCCGTGACCCGCGCTTGTTGGAGGACGCGAACCCCGGCCCGCTCCGCGTGCTGGCACAGGACCGTGTCGAAGGGGGCGCGCTCGACGTTGAACCCGTACTTCCTCTGCCCCTCGGCCAGCGAGGAGAAGTATGTCCGGAAGTAGCCGCCCTCCGAGTCCGAGACCTCGACCGAGCGCTTGACCACGAAGGGACCGCCCCGCTCCTCGACGTCCTGCAGGATCCCGATCGAGTCCAGCACGGCGGTGACGTAGGGCATGAGGGACTCGCCCACTCTGAACCGCGGGTGGCGTTCCTTCTCCAGCAGCAGCACCGACCGTCCCCGCATGGCCAGCTGGTGGGCGCAGGTGACTCCCGCAGGCCCGCCCCCGATGACGATGGCGTCGAACACCTCGGGGCCCACGCTCCTAACCCCGGGGATCACGCCGCCCGTGTCCGACGAGGCTCTCCATGGCGATCTCCTCGAGTCGCCGCCTCCTCGTCTCGATGCCGAAGACGGCGATCGCCGCCGCCGACAGCAGGGTGGCCACGGCGCCGAGGAGGGCGGATCCGACCAGGTCGGGTGGGGCCACCGACGCTGCCACCAGGCCGATCCCGAGCACGCCCCCGATCTTGCTCGCACCTGCGGCCAACCCCGTTCCCCGGGAGCGGATGCGGGTGGGATAGACCTCGGAGCTGTACGGGGTGAGGACGGCCAGTACCGAGCTGCTCCCGATCAGGACCAGGACGATCAAGGCCTTGAGGACGATCTCGCTCTGGGCCGAGTCCTCACCCATGACCACGAAGGCCGACAGGGTGGCGCAGGTGAGGACGGCGAGGAGGACCATCGTCTTCTTGCTGCTCCAGAAGCCGTACAGGTAGGCGACGACGAAGGTGGCGGGGAAGCCGATCAGGGCCGAGTCTCTAAGGAGCTGGTCGGAGGTCACCACTGCGTAGCCGAGCTCTCGCAGGTTGGTGGGCAGCCACAGCACGAAGCCGAAGTTCACCAGGCCGTAGGCCAGGCCGAACAGGCACACGCTCACCGTGAGGCCTCCCAATGGCCGGCGCAGGAGCTGGCCGAAACGGCTGGGAACCTCCTCCTCGGCCGACAGCTCACCACCTTCCTCCTCGACGATGGTGGCGCCGAAGCGCCGCATGACCCGTTCCGCGTCCTCCTGCCTGCCCGCGGCCAGGAGGAAGCGGGGCGACTCCGGGATCCACCGGTTGAGGAGGACGAGGAGCACACCGGTGGGAAGGCCCAGCAGCCACAGGATCCGCCACCCGAACTCCGGCTCGAGCCAGGACGCCAGCCAGCTGGTGATCACGTAGGCGCCGGCGACGTCGCCCCCTATGAGGACCATCAGCCAGCTGCGGTGGCGGGCGGGGATGGTCTCGGCCATCAGCGCGAAGGTGATGGGCAGCATTCCCCCCACGCCGAGGCCCATGACGAAGCACATGAGGACGTTCCAGCCGAACGCCGGCATCGACCCGCAGACGGAGGTGGCGATGAAGAGCACCCCGGCGAGGAGGATGGATGCACGGCGCCCGAGTCGGTCACCCAGCCACCCCCAGACGAAGGAACCGATGACGGTCCCCCCGATGCCCGCCAGTGGCAGGAGGGCGACGGGAACGCTCCCACCGGGGTTGAGGGGCGACTTCAGGCCGTACTCCTGAGCCGCGCCCGGCACCACGAAGGCCAGTGTGGTCGGCTTCATGACGTCGATGGTCACCGCCGCGGCCATGACCAGCAGGAGGCCGACGTGGGCCGGCTTGATGGCCGCTTCGTCCAGGGCTTGCACCCGGATCCTGGCCACGGCCCCGCCGGCCAGGTCTGAGCGGCGGGGGAACAGGCCGTAGGCGGTGGCCCCGATCCCGGCGACGATCAGGGCCATACCGACCATCATGGTGCCGTCGATCCTCATCCCGACCATGCGGTAGCCCATGTCCCTGCTGCTGACGTAACTGGGTAGATGGAGGAGGACACCGGTACTGACGGCGGTGATGCCCACCCAGAACGCCCCCCTGTGGGCGTAGGCGATGCTCCCCGTGTATGCAGCCTCCTCTCGGTCCCCAGCGCTCACGCCGGCCTCCTACACGACCTGCGGGCTGGGCGTGGCCACGGTGGCCAGCTGCTCCAGCCGCGCCACCGCTCGCTCGACCGGGGGCATGGCCTCGATCTCGTTCCTTATGCGCTCGGCGCCGGCCTTGTAGCGCGGATCGGTGAGAAGCGCCCGCACCGAGTGCCGGACGGCCTCCGGGGTCACCTCTCCGGGAAGAAGGCGCCGGGCCACGCCGAGCTGCACACAGCGCTCGGCGTTGATGGGCTGGTCGACCCTGAGGGGGATGGTGAGCAGCGGGAGACCCTGGCTCAGCGCCTCGCTCACTGTGTTGTACCCGGCGTGGGTGATGACCACGTCGCAGTAGGGCAGCACGGTGGCTTGAGCCACGAAGCGCTCCACGTGCACGTTCTCGGGCGGGGCCTCTAGGGAGGCGGGATCCTGTGACTCACCCACCACCAGGATGACGTCCACCGGCTCGTCGGCCAGCCCGGTGAGAATGGCCTCGAACACGTGCGGCACCTGGTTGAAGACGGTCCCCATCGAGGCGTAGACGGTGGGCCGCCGCCCGATGTCGCCCATCCAGGATGGCACCGCGTCCTCGGCCGAGGGCTGACGGCGGACCGCGGGCCGGTACCGATGAGCGACCGCGAGGTCGTGGGGCACCTGGAGGCTGGGTGGGATGGTGTCGAAATAGCAGTAGCGGTGGACCCAGCCCAGATCGGGGTCGGGCGGCAGCCCTACCCGGTGGCGCAAACGGCCCAGGGCGGCGCCGGCCAGCTCCTTCCAGCGGGACGCGGACATGAGCCTCCCCTGAGCGTGCATGGCGTAGGGCAGGCCGCTGAGCTCGGCTCCGAGCGCACCGCCGAGCTCCCACTGCTCGTGCACCACGACGTCCGGGCACCAGCTCCGAGCCAGGCCGACCACGTCCCTGGTGATCCGGGCCGGGAGGTCGTCAGCCCAGACGTTGTTGAGCCACCACGCCGTCTCTTGGCGGACGCTCATGGCCGCCGTGGTAGTGACGTCCGGGAACGTGTTGCCTATGTCGGCCTCGAGCCAGTCGACGCCGGCGGGAAGGCAGGTGAAACCCGCCCTCTCGATGTGGCGGCAGAACGTGGGGGACGTGGCGAAGGCGACATCGTGGCCCGCGGCCCGAGCGGCGTGGGCCAAGGGCAGCATCGGGAAGAAGTGCCCGTGGCCGGGTTGAGTGGTGAACAACAGCCGCAATGGAGCTGCTACCGCCGGGGCCGCCTGGACACCCGCCACCTTGTCGACGCTACGTCGCCCGGTGTATCCCAGGAAGTCCGAGCTCGCCCACCACGGGGAACGCTGCTCGCAGCCTCAGCATCTCGTGCCCCTCCCGCTCTCCCTGACGATGTAATTGCATCATCATATAGTTCCGAAGCGCGGTCCGGTAGATGTGCTTTCCATATAGCAGGTGAGGAGAGCCCGGCCAGGCGCCCAGGCGAGTAGCCGGTCTCTCTACGGTGCCGTCGTGCACGGAGGAAAGGCGGTGACGTAGGTGTTCCCCCGCCAGACGTTGAGGTCGCAGTTGGCGTTGGTGTCGTGGAGGTCGTAGGTGTTCGGGGCGCCGGCGGCGGCGTTGCCCCCGGTCTCGTTCTTCAGGATCCTGTTCGACTGCGACTGGACGATGATGCCGTTGGCGGCGTTGTTGAACACGCGGTTCTTCTCCACGAGGGTGCGGTCACCGCCCGGGAAGACGCGGATGCCGTCGCCCTTCCGGTGGAGCGCCACGTGGAAGCCGTTGCCGTCCACGACGTTCTTGGTGATCACGTTGTCGGGGGCGCCGCGGAAGACGGCGATCCCGTCGAGGCCGTTGCGGAGGACCTCGTTCTTGGTCACGGTGTTGTCGTGAGTACCCGGCTCCAGGCGGATGCCGTCGTCCTGGCAGATGGTTCTCGTGCCCACGGCAGCGCAGATGTTGTTGTCGGTAACGAGGTTCTTCTCGACCAGGTTGCCGCTGGAGGTGCCGAAAAAGGCAATTCCCGAGTACGGCCCGTTGTGGACGACCACGTTCTTCTCGATGACGTTGTTGTTGGAGGAATCCGCCATGATGCCGTCACCGAAGTCGGTAGCCAGAGTGCCGATGTTGTCCCGGACCGTCAGCTTCGACACCGTGTTGCCTCCCCCACCGAGGATGGCCACGCCGGCGTCGAAGTCGCTCACCGTCCCGTTGGTGACGGTGACCCCGGTCCTGTCCTCCAATAGGATGCCAGCCCCCTCACCCGGGTTAGGCGTGCCGAACACCCTGTGACCGTTGAGATCGAGCACGATGTTGTCGGCGCCGACGATGATGCCATTGTTCGGACACGGACCCACATCGCTGTCGAGGGTGGTGCTCTGGGTGATGACCGTGCCGCAGCCCACGTGGGCAGCTGAAGCTGTCCCCACGAGGCCGGGAACCGCGACCTGGGCCAGAACCACCAGGGTGGCGACGCCGAGCAGCCGTGTGCGCATGATGTCTCTCCTCGCCGCGTCGGTGTGGGCCCAACGCCGACGGTGACAGTACGCCCCGGTCCCGGGCGCGGCAATAACTGTTGGGAGCACCTAGCGAAAATGGTGACGGGAACGAGCGCCGTTTCAGCCCGGAGGTTGACGGCCCTGGCGACGGCCGGTACCGTCGGCCCGTCGATTGACCAGGGGGGCGGCCATGTCACAGCACACCCACGCACGCGCCATCCGGTCCGCCGGTCGCCTTCTCGCCGTCACCTTGGTGGCGCTCACGACCACGGTGCTGGTGGGCGGAGGTGCCCAGGCCGAGCAGCGCATCATGGAGTTCCCGGTGCCCACGCCCGCCAGCGAACCGGCCGGGATCGCCAGGGGAAGCGACAACAACCTGTGGTTCACCGAGTCGGCCGGGAACAAGATCGGGCGTATCACGCCCGCCGGTGTCATCACCGAGTTCCCGCTAGGAGACGACGCCTTTCCGGTGGGCATCACGGCCGGGCCCGACGGTGCCCTGTGGTTCACTGACGAGTCCGACCGGATCGGGCGGATCACCACCGACGGCGCCGTCACCTGGTTCCCGACACCGACCAAGGGCGGTGTCCCCCACGGGATCGTCACCGGGCCCGACGGCGCCCTGTGGTTCAGCTACCTGTTCCGCGACCTGATCGGCAGGGTGACGACCGCCGGCGAGTTCACCGAGCACCCCATCCCAACCTTCCGGGCCGAGGTTCACAGCATCACGGTCGGATCCGACGGCGCCCTCTGGTTCACGGAGTTCCGGGGCAACAAGATCGGGCGGATAACCACCGCTGGTGTCATCACCGAGTTCCCCATCCCGACCCCCGACAGCCGTCCGCATGGCATCGTCGCCGGGCCCGACGGTGCCCTCTGGTTCACCGAGCAGGGAGGCAACAAGATCGGGCGGATCACCACCAGTGGCGTGTTCTCCGAGTACCCGCTCCCCAACCCGGGCAGCGGCCCGCACGAGATCGCCGTCGGCGAGGACGGCAACCTCTGGTTCACCGAGATCCTGGGCAACCGCATCGGGCGGATCACCACCGCGGGTGTCATCACCGAGTTCCCCATCCCCACCCCCGACAGCGGGGCGGGGTACATCGTGGCCGGGCCGGACGGGGCCATGTGGTTCCACGAGCGCAGGGCCAACCAGATCGGCCGCATCAGCATCGAACGGCCGAGGTACTCCGAGTGGTCGGCGGCCACCAACGCGGAGGCTGTGCCGGGCACCAGCGCCTCGCTCAACACCCCGTTCGCCGACGGGTGCCCGCTGGTGTCAAAGCATGACCGCCAGCTCTACATTGCCTCCAACCGGCCCGGTGGCCAGGGTGGGCTCGACATCTGGGTGGCCGAGGGGGCCCGCCGCGGACGCGGTTGGGGCGAACCGCAGAACCTCGGGCCGTCGATCAACACGGCGGCGAACGAGTTCTGCCCCACGCCGACCCGTGACGGCCATGGGCTCTTCTTCGTGAGCAACCGGCCGGGAGGCTGCGGGGGCGGTGACATCTACTTCACCCGCCGGCATCCCAAGCGGGGATGGTCGGAGCCCCAGAACCTCGGCTGCAGCATCAACAGCGCAGCCGAGGAGGCCAGCCCCTTCCCCGTCGGCGACGAGCTTTACTTCTCGAGCACACGGCCGGGCGGCTTCGCCGCCGACGCACCGGGGGCGGCCAGCGGCGACAGCGACATTTACGTCAGCACGCGTCAGGGCGACGGGACCTACGGCGTCCCCAGCCTGGTCCCGGGCGTGAACACCGCCTACGACGACGCCCGGCCCAACGTGGGCCGCGATGGTCTGGAGATCTTCTTCGACTCCAACCGCCCGGGGGGTCTGGGCGGCTTCGACATCTGGACCGCGACGCGCACGAGCCTCTCGGGCCCGTGGGCGGTGCCGGTGAACCTCGGCCCCGCCGTGAACAGCTCGGCCAACGAGACGCGCCCCTCTCTTTCCTGGGACGCCACCACGCTCTATTTCGGCTCGACGCGGGCGGGCAGTGAGGCGGGGCCGACGGGTGCTCCCTCCCAGGACATCTACTTCAGCACCCGGCAGAAGCTGACCGGGCCCCCGCGGAATTCCTAGTCTCCAGGAGGGCAGCCATGTCGATGCGACGTAGGGGCAAGGTGCGCAAGCCGGTGGTGGCCCTTGCCATCGCCGTTCTCGTGGAGTTGGGAGCCGGTGTGGCTCTGGCGACACCGATGGTGGGCTCCCGCCTCGAGTTCCTCGGCCGGGGAACGGTGGCCGACCGCATCAAGGTCCACACACGGGACGTCAAGCTCCAGACCAAGGGCCCGGTCGACTTCCTCGTCAATCGTTTGACCATCGATCCGGGTGGTCACACGGGTTGGCACTCCCATCCCGGACCCAACCTCGTCACCGTCCAGTCCGGGACGGTGACTAGCTATGACGCGGACTGCTCGGCTCGCACCTACACCGCGGGCCAAGCCTTCGTGGACCCCGGGAACCACGCTCACATCATGAGAAACTCGGGACCCGGCCAAGCGGCGCTCCTGGTCACGTCCATCCTCCCGGTGGGGGCTCAGCTGCGCGTCGACGAGCCGGCGCCGGCGGTGTGCTTCTAGCCTCCGGCCACGGGCATCAGGACGGTGAGCTCGTCACCGTCGCTGAGCTCGGCGTCGGCGCCGTTGCGGCGGATCATCTGGTCGTTGACGAACACGACGATGCCGGGGCCGGTCTGGCCCTCCTCGTCCTGGAGGACGGGTGCCATGTCCCCCAGGCGGGCGCTGGCCTCGGTGAGGGCGTCGCGGATCCTCGCTCCCGTGGGAAGGTCGAGGCTGAGCCCTTCCCTCACCATCCGCTTCAGCGGGCCTGTGCCCGACAGGGTCACCTGCATCTCAGCTACCTCCGTCAGCGCCAACAACCGCTGGCGTCTCTTCTGGGTGGGGAGCGTGGTCCCCGCACACGGTGCAGTCGGGGTCACGCTCGATCTTCATGTAGCGCGTCCTGCTCGTCTCCCCGTCGAAGACCATCAAGGTGTCGAGAAGGGGCGAGCCGTAGCCCGTGAGGACCTTGATGCCTTCGAGGGCGGCCAGGCTCCCGATGGCGCAGGGTATCGCTCCCAGCACCGGGAAGGGCAGCCCCCAGTCCCTGCTGTAGAGGCCCATGCAGGACAGGCACGCTGTCCTACCGGGCAGGATCGTGGTGAGGTATCCCTCGGTGCTGTACACGGCCGACTCCACCATGGGCTTTCCCTGGCGGACGCAGGCGGCGTTGAGCAGGTGGCGCTCCTCGAAGGTCGGTGGGCAGTCGAGCACAAGATCCACCGACGCCACCATGTCGTCCACCGTCTGGTCGGTGACGTTGTCCTCCACGACCTCGAGGTCGATGGTGGGGTTGAGGACGCGCAGCCGCTCGGCGGCCACCGTGGCCGGGGAGCGGAGGCCCACCGCCTCGTACGAGGCGAGGATCATCCGGTTCATGTGGAACAGCTCGACGAAGCCGCCGTGGGCCAGCACCAGCCTGCCGATCCCGGCCATGGCCAGGTTGAGAGCCGCCGGACCACCGAGGCCGCCCACGCGGGTCACCAGCGCCGACGCGCCCTTGAGGCTGCGCTGCGCCTCCTCGCCGAAGCCGGGGATCATGATCTGCCAGGCGAACCTCTCCGATTCCTCTGACGTCAACCCCACCGACTGTCCGGCCTCGCCTGCGCCCACAGCTGTTCCCCCATTCCGGCAGAGGCGTGCGACCTGCCCGTCCCTTGCTACCTTGCTTCTACCACAGCCTCGGCGAAAGCGGTAAGTGCCGGCGGCACTTACCGCCCGCCGGAGACGAGGGCTCACCCTCCCGCCCTGCCCACGAGGAACGACGCCAGCAGGAGGCCCAGCACCACTGTGGTGATGGCAACGAACACCCGGTCTCGCTGATAGGCGAAGGCGAGGATCAGGCCCCCGACCCGCAACACCGGCGTGGCGATGAGGAGAAAGAGGCCAGCCATCACCACGGCCTGACCTTGCCCTTGCCCGAGGCCCTGCAGCACGGCGGGGATGGTGTGAGGGAAGCTGGCGCCCGGGCCGATGAGGCCTCCCAGCCTCTCGCTGGAGGACAGGTAGCTGGGGTTCTGGACGAAGCTGAGAACGATCCCGGCGACGACGACCACCAGGCTGGCGACCACGCCGACGCGCAACAGGCGGCTGGTCACCAGCTCGACCTTGCGGGCTCGTTCCCTATGGACCGCCTCTTCTCCGGCTCCCGTGGACGAGGCGTCGCCGGGCGGCATCAGATCCCTCTCAACAGCATCTGGGCCGCCACCCAGAACAGGACGGCGACGAAGACTCCTCGAACGAGCGAGCTGTGCAGCCTGCCCAGGAGGCGGGCGCCGACGGTGGCGCCCACGAGGACGCCGGCGGCGACAGGCCCGGCTATGAACGGGTCGATCTGGCCCCGGGCGAAGTACACGCCGGCGCTGGCGGCCGCGGTGACCCCGATCATGAAGTTGCTGGTACCCGTGGAGACCTTGATGGGCAGTCGCATGGCCAGATCCATGGCCGGCACCTTGAGCACGCCCGACCCGATGCCGAGCAGGCCGCTCATGATGCCGGCGACGTACATCAGGACCAAGCCGATCCTCGATCCGGTCACACGGTAGGTCACCTCCCCACGGGCGGCGCCGTCGACATAGGAGTCGTGAAGGCGGAGACGGTCAGCGAGCCGGTCGGCCCGAACACTCACACCCTGGGAGCCGGCCCGCCTCCTGAGCATGGCCAGAGCCGAGAAACCCATTACCACACCGAACAGGAGGTACAGCCATCGGGCCCGGATCACGCCGGCGGCGTAGGCCCCGCTTAGCGCGCCCGCCGTCGCCGCCATCTCCAGGAACATGGCCACCCGGAAGTTCGTCAGGCGGCCGCGGGCGAATCCCACGGCGGCGCCACTGGATGTGGCGATCACCGACACCAGAGTGGCCCCGATGGCGAAGCGGATGTCGACGTCGAGGAGGAGGGTCAGGGCGGGAACCACGATGATGCCGCCGCCCACGCCCACGAGGGCGCCGAGCACACCTGCTAAGACCGAGAGGGAGAACACCACCACGGTGAATTCGAGAGGTGTCACGGCGTCCGTATCGTAGGGACGCCACTACCGAGAGACGGGACTGCCCGAGTGACTCGCCGAAGCCCTAGGTGAACGTCGGCTATGTGCTCGCCGAGCTGCGACGCCGGCCCGCCCGCACGCTGGCGGCGGCCCTCAGCCTGGCCGTGGGCGTGGCCCTGTTCATCAGCCTCCAGGCATACAGCTCCGGGTATCGCCGGGCGGCGCGCGCTCCCCTCGCCGAGATCGGGACCGATGTCGTCGCCCAGCGCCAGGGCGTGCGACCCAAGGGCTTCGAGGGAATCGTGTTCCCCCATTCCACGGCGCCGCTGGACGAGGACGAGGTCGAGCGAATCCGGCAGCTTCCCGGAGTGGAGGCCGTGGGCGAGGCCATGTTCTTCTGGACTTTCGAAGGGGACCGCTTCCTGGTGGGGCTCGGGATAGACCCGGGGCAGCGGGTGGGACCCGGGCGCCTTCGAGCCGGCCTTCGCTCGGGGCGCTTCCTGGAACCCGGGGACCGCGGCGTGGCCGTGGCCGACGACAGCTACGCCCTCCAGAACGACCTGGACATCGGTGACCGCGTGGTCGTGAGCGGCCACGCCTTCGAGCTGGTGGGGCTGGTGGACACCAGCCGGGCGGGCCAGGTCGCCAACGCCAACGTCTACCTGCCCCTCGCCGAGGTTGGTCCCCTGGTGGCATCGGCGCCCAACGTGCGAGCGGTGCACGACATCGGGCCCGACGACTCGAACGTGCTGTTCATACGGGCCGAGGCCTCGAGGGGGCCGGCAGTAGCCGGGGGCGTGCGCGACATCCTGGGTGAGGGGGCGCTGGTGACCACCCCCCGTTCGCTGGCGGGGGTGCTGGGCTCGACCTTCAGCCTGATCGACCGCTTCGGCGCCGCCGTCGGCGGTGCCGGGCTTCTCGTCGCCGCCTTGGCCTTGCTCCGGGCCACGGCGGCGAGCCTGGTCGAGCGGCGCCGTGACGTGGGCTTGCTGCGCGCCGTGGGCTGGGCCCGGCGGAGCGTCATGGCCCAGCTGACGGGCGAGACGCTGGTCACGGCCGCGCTCGGGGTAGCGGCCGGCCTGGCCATGGCCATGGCCGTGGCTCGTGGGCTGAGCCTGACCGAGGTCACCGTCCCGGTTCCGTGGGAGCTCAGCCCCACGCCCCATTTCCTCCCCGGGGGCGCCAAGGAGGTGGCCATGACGGTGCGGCTTCCCGCCCGCGTCACGGCCGGCCTGGTCGGGGGGGCGGTGGCCCTGGGCATGGCGCTGTCGGGGCTGTTGAGCCTGTGGCTGTCCCGGCGCTCGGCCGCCGTCAAGCCGGCCGAGGTCTTCCGTGGGGAGTGAGCTGCTCCGGGCCCGGGACGTGGGCAAGAGCTTCGGCGACGTGGCCGCCGTCCGGGGTGTGGACCTGGACGTCGACGAGGGGGAGTTTCTCGCCATCGTCGGTCGTTCGGGCTCGGGCAAGTCGACCCTCCTGAACCTGCTGGCGGGGCTCGAGACCCCTGACGAGGGCGAGGTCTTCTTCCGAGGTCGGGCGCTGGACGGCATGGACGAGGACGGCTTCGCGCTGTGGCGACGTCGCCACGTGGGCCTCGTCTTCCAGGCCTATCACCTCATCCCCACCCTCTCGGCGCTCGAGAACGTCGCCCTGCCGCTCTACCCGGAGGCCATCGGCAGGGAGGAGCGACGGTCGAGAGCCCGGGCCCGGCTGGCCGAGGTCGGATTGGGGCACCGGGTGAGCCATCGCCCGTCGCAGTTGAGCGGTGGGGAGCAACAACGGGTGGCCATCGCCCGAGCACTGGTGAACGAGCCCGAGCTGGTCCTGGCCGACGAGCCCACCGGCAACCTGGACACCTCGACAGGGGAGGACATCCTGTGCCTTTTCGACAAGCTTGGACGAGAGAGCGGCATCGCCCTCCTCGTCGTGACCCACGACGAGCAGGTGGCGGCGTCCGCCGCTCGCATCGTGCGGATGGCCGACGGCCGGGTCACGGCGTGAGGCGCCCCGTCAGTCGGCGCCTGGCGGCGGGAGCCCTCGCGGTCCTGGCTCTCGGCGCCTGCGGCGGGGGGGAGGACAGCGGGGGGCCGATGGGCGAAAAGAGAGTCGACCAGGACCTCGCGGTGGTGGTCGTGGCCCTCGACCACCCGCCCGTCCGACAGGTCATGGGCGAGGTGGACGGGACCATCGCCCAGTTCGGCGACCGCGTGAGGGTGCGCCATCTCGACTTCGAGTCCGAGCAGGGGCAGGGCTTCGCCGAGGACAAGGGCGTCACCGGGCACGTGCCGCTCGCCATCTTCCTCGATGGCTCGCCCGAAGCCACGGTCAACGGCCGCACGGCGCGATTCGTCGGCTTTCCCCGAGGCCGCGCGCCCGTGCCGGTGGCCGAGGGTGACTGGACGCTGGATGAGCTCCGGGGAGCGCTGGCCCAGCGGGCAGGTGAGCCACGCTAGGCACCTACATCGCCTCCCAGCTCCGCCGGCGTCCCCGGCGAGCGGCCGGCGTGGTCGCCGGCCTGGCCCTGGGCACTGCGCTGTTCGTGGCTCTGAGCGCCCTGGCCTCCGGCTTCGGCGCCGTGGCCCGGGCGCCGCTGGAGGCGGTCGCCGCCGACATGGTCGTCACCCGCCCGTCCGAAGGAGGCCAGTCCCCGGCAGCGACCCAACAGGGGCGCGGCGTGCGGATGCCCTTCGGGCTGTCCCCCCTGACCACCGCCGAGGGCCATGCCGTGGCACGGACCCAGGGCGTGGCCACCGCGGCCACCGCTCTGCAGCTCTGGGACTTCGGCCCCAGGGAGACCACCACCATCATGGGGGTGGAGCCGACGGCAACCGGTGTGGGACCCGGCCGGGCGCTGGCGGGCAGGCTCGTGGCGGGACGTGTGTTCCAACCTGGCGAGAACGACACCGCCGTGCTCGACCTTCACTACGCCCGGTTCTACGACCTGGACGCCGGCTCGCAGGTGGAGGTCGGGGGCCGTCGATTCCAAGTCGTGGGCGTCGTCGAGCTGACCGAGACCAGCCAGGCGGCAGCAGCGAACGTCTACGTCCCGCTGACGCAGGCCCGGGCCCTGGCTGGTCTCGGCGCCGACCAGGTCAACCAGATCTACGTCCAGGTGAGCAGTGCCGCCGGCGTCGACGCCGTGGTCGAGCGGCTCACGTCCCGGCTGGGACGGGTGAGCATCGTCACCGAGGACAGCCTGTTGCAGGTGATGAGTGGCATCGGGCGGGTGTCGTCCCGGTTCGCCGTGGTCGCGGGGGCAGTCGCCCTCGCCGGCGGCCTGCTGCTGGGGTGGCTGGCCCTCCAGGGGCTTGTGGCCGAGCGGAGGCGGGAGATCGGTGTGATGAAGGCCGTGGGTTGGCGCCGCCGTGACGTGGCGGGGGTGTTCCTGCGGGAGACGCTGCTGCTCAGCGCCTTGGGCGGCGCCCTCGGTCTGGCACTCGGCCTCGGCGCGGCGACGCTGCTCAGCCGCCTGCCCGTCCGCGTGGTCAGCTTGACGCCGGCCCCGCACGGGCTTTCCCTCGAGCACCCGAGCCAGGGGGTCGAGGACGCCACGCTCCCGGCTCGGGTGCGGCCGGAGGCGGGAACCGCAGCCGTGATCACCACCTGCGGCGCCGGCTGCCTGGCCGGCTGGAGCGCTGCTCGCCGGGCCGCGGCCCTGAAGCCGGCCGTCGCCCTCCGGTCGCTGTAGGGGACAACGGCACCTAATGACACGAGCCGTAATCGGATCCTATGATGCCCGGCGCACGAGCGTGTGAGGCTGTGTCGCCCGACCGGCGATGAGATCCGGCTCGCCCGCTGGCACGCGCAAGCGAGGAAGGGAGAGGCACGTGGCAACGAGGAGACTGAAGGGCAGGACCATCGCCGTGATCACCATCACGTCGATCCTGATCTCTGTACTGGTGTGGACCACTGTGGGGTCGGCGACGCCCCCCACGTTCAACGTCACCGACATGCAGAACAGCATGGCCCGGGGCCGGGTCCCCAATGCCTTCAAGGCGGAGACCGACGGGCTCGTCGAGATCAAGACCAAGGGCCCCGTCGACTTCTTCACGGTGCGGCTGAGGCTGAGGCCGGGCCATGACAGCGGGTGGCACTTCCACCACGGACCGGTCCTCAGCATCGTCGAGCAGGGCACTGTCACCCACTACGGGCGGGATTGCCGGCCGCAGACCTACACCGGTCAACGCCAGGGGCCGACCTCCATGGGCGACGGTTTCGTCGACCACGGGCAGACGCACATCCTGCGCAATGAGGGGACAACGGACGTGGTCCTGGCTCTTACCACCATCATCCCGCCGGGACAGAGTCCCTTCGACCCCAGCCCACCAGCACCAGCATCCTGCCAGCTGCCCCCGCTTCAGCCGCAGCCGTAGCCATCAGTAGATCCAACGGCGCGGGCCCGTGGAGCCGGGATGGCTCCCCGACGACATGATGCCGCCGGCGCTCCTGCGCAGGACGGGGAGGCCCCGCCAGGCCAGATCGGCACTGCCGGTGCCGGCCCTGGTCCTGGCAGTGCTGGCGGTGTCGTTCTTCGCCGTCCCTCTGGTGGGCCTCGTTTGGAGGACCCCATGGTCGGACGCCTGGCGGCTGCTGGTGGCTCCCGAGCTGCGCACGACGCTGCGGCTGTCGCTGGTGTGCTCTCTAGGGGCCACAGCGCTCTCCTTGGTCCTGGGTGGCCCCCTGGCGTGGGTGCAGGCTCGGGTCGCCTACCGAGGCCGCGCCGTGGTCCGTGCCCTGACGACCCTGCCCATGGTCCTGCCGCCCGTCGTGGGCGGGGTGGCCCTGCTGCTGGCCTTCGGGCGCCGGGGCCTGGCGGGCCAGTGGCTCGAACGGAGCCTCGGCGTCAGTTTGCCCTTCACCACGGCCGGAGCCATCCTGGCCGAGGCCTTCGTAGCCATGCCCTTCTTCGTCGTCACCATGGAGGCGGGCCTGCGCTCGGTGGACCGGCGCCTCGAGGAGGCGGCTCGCACCCTCGGTGCTGGCCGCTGGACAGTGTTCCGGCGGGTGACCCTTCCCCTCGTTCGGCCCTCGCTGGTGGCTGGGGCCGTGCTGTGCTGGACGCGAGCCCTGGGTGAGTTCGGGGCGACGATCACCTTCGCCGGCAGCCTGCCCGGGAGGACACAGACCCTTCCCCTCGCCGTGTACGGAGCGCTCCAGACCGAGCCCGACTCGGCGCTGGTCCTGAGCCTCGTGCTGCTGGTGGTTTCGCTGGCGGTGCTGATAGGCCTGCGCGAGCGCTGGCTGGGAGCGCAATGAGCCTGGAGGCCGCCGTCAATGTCAGGCTCGATGGCTTCGAGCTCGACGTTGTGATCACCGTCGGGAGCGGCGAGCTGGTGGCCGTGCTCGGACCCAACGGGGCGGGCAAGAGCATGCTCCTTCGAGCCCTGGCCGGTCTGGTTCCCCTGACGGCGGGTCGTGTCACCCTGGGCACGGAGATCCTCGAGGACACGGCCTCCGGGATGTGCGTGCCACCGGAGCAACGACCGGTCGGTGTCGTGTTCCAGGACTACCGGCTCTTCCCCTACCTGAGCGCTCTGGACAACGTGGCCTTCGGACTTCGCTGCAAGGGGGTGCCCAGGACTGAGGCCCGGCGGCGGGCCCAAGCTTGGCTGGGGCAGGTCAGCCTGACTGATCGGGCCGGGGCTCATCCCGGCCAGCTCTCCGGTGGCCAGAGCCAGCGGGTGGCCCTGGCCAGAGCGCTGGCCACCGAGCCCGCCCTGCTGTTGCTGGACGAGCCGCTGTCGGCTCTCGACGTCACCGCGCGCGGGGAAGCTCGCCGGGAGCTGCGCCGCCACCTGGCGAGCTACGGCGGGGTGCGGTTGCTCGTGACTCACGACCCCCTGGAGGCGTTGGTCCTGGCTGACCGTGTCGTGGTGCTGGAGAACGGCCGCGTGGTCCAGATCGGCGCTCCCGCCGAGGTGGCGGCCCGGCCACGCTCGCAGTGGGTGGCCGACCTGGCCGGCGTCAACCTCCTGCGCGGTGAGGCCAAGGGCGACTCGGTGGAGTTGGTGGGGGGTGATTCCCTCATGGCGGCCGGTGCCGGGAAGGGACAGGTGTTCGCCGTGATTCATCCCCGGGCCGTGGCCCTCCACTCCCGCCCGCCCGAGGGCACCCCCCGTAACGTGTGGAAAGGAGTCACGACGGGCATCGACCCCGAGGGTGACCGGGTCCGGGTGCGGGTAAACGGCTCCGTGCCCATCGTGGCCGAGGTCACCCCCATGGCTGTCGCCGACCTTGGCCTGGAGGCCGGCCGCGACGTCTGGGTGTCCGTCAAGGCCACAGAGGTGGCCGTCTACCCTGCCTGAGTCGACGGCGCCGGAGTTGGAGGGCTGGGTCCTGGGTGTGCCGGCTCAGGCCGCGGGCAGGAAACCGTGGTTCATGAGGACCTGCTGGCCCTTGCCGGTGACCACCTCGTCGACAAAGGCGCGGGCGGCATCCCTGGTCCCGGAGGCCCTGGTAACGGCGATCGGGTAGCTGGCGACGACGTTCTGATCGTCGGGGATGGGAACGCCCGTCACCTTCCTTCCCGCCGCCTTGACGTCGGTGACGTAGACGACTGCCGCGTCCGCCTCACCGGAGGTCACCTTGGCCAGCGCGGCCTTGACGTCCAGCTCGAGCGACTTGGCCTTGACGGTGACACCGGCGCGGCTCAGAGCCTGCCTCGTGTAGTCGCCGGCCGGCACCGACGGGTCCTCGAGCACGACGACCAGATCGGGCCGCGCCAGGTCTTCAAGTCCCCGAACGTTCTTCGGATTGCCGGGGGCCACCGCGATCTCGAGCTTGTTGCGGGCGAAGGTCCTGGCCTGCTCCACCAGCCCGGCGCCGGCCGCCCTCTGCATGTTCTTGTCGTCGGCCGAGGCGAAGACGTCCCCGGGACCTCCCTGCTCGAGCTGGGTCACGAGCGTCTGGGAGCCGGCGAAGACGTAAGTGAGGTTGAGATCCGGGTGCTCGGCCGCGAGCTGTGCCTTCAGGTCGTTGAGCGCCTCCGTGAGCGACGCGGCCGCGAAGACCGTGAGCGGACCGCTCAGCCGGGAGGTTTGGTTCCCACCCACGGCCATGGGCGACTTGGTGTCCCCACCCTCGCCACAGGCGAGGAGAGATGTGACCGCCAGAAGCAGCATGGTGGCTCCCACCAGATGGGTCCTGCCCGTCATGCCGATCCTCTCTGCGTAGAGTTGCGACCAGCAGGGTAACGGGTGCATTCCCCGGCAAGGCAACCGCAGGTCAGCACTCTATGCAAGAAGCACATAGAGGAGTGGCGTTGACGGTGCCACGGAGAGTGTGGTCAACTGTTCACCAGTCAAAGGTCGGCCGGCCAAGCTCGGTCGGTCAAGGTCAGTCGGCCAGGGTGGTCGACGCGTCCAGGGGGAGCCAATGCCGAGTCCAAGCAGGCGTATCACCGGTACCAACCGAGCTTTGGTGGCGCTGAGCCTCGGCATGGCTCTCCTCGTATCCTTCGTCGCTACCGCATCGGCTGATCATGCCGTCCGTCTGGTCATCGAGCCTTCGGAGACGTGCATCGTGCAGGGAGGCGGCATCGACTTCGTCGTGAGGGCGGTGGACGCCGGCGGCCAGACCGCCATCGATACCGAGGGGGGCCTCACCATCAGTGCCACGCCCTCCGCGGGCGTCACGGGACAAGGCCTGGGGTCCCATGCCAGCCTCCAAGCGGGCGTGCACACGTTCGATCCTGATCACGGCGACTTCGGGGGCGGCCAGTTCGCCGTGAACTTCGCCAACACCGGCACCTATACCCTCACGGCGACTTCGGGCACCCTGACCGGCTCCGTCCAGATCCAGGTGGTCACCAACCTCGCGCAGTGCCAGACCACCCCGACGACCACCACGACCATGGCGCCGACCACCACGACCATGGCGCCGACCACCACGACCATGGCGCCGACCACCACCACCATGGCGCCGACGACCACGACCGCCCCAGTGGGGGCTCAGTGCAAGCCCGGCCACGGCAAGGGCGACAGGAACCATTGCCACAGCGGTCCGCCAGGCCAGGTCAAGAAGGGGGCCTCCGGCGAGACCACCAGCGTCGACGGCCAGCAGGTGTCGAGCACGAGCCGTTCTTCCAAGGTGGGACCCCTGCTCCTGCTCGGGCTGGTCGGGGTGCTCCTCCTCGGCGTCGCCGCCCCGTGGGCGCCCAGGAGGCGAAGGGCCCCCACTCAGCGCTAGCAGCGACCGAGCGAGCGCCGGGACGCGACCGAAGGTTTGACCGGTCTTCACCGCTCCTTCACCTGACCTACAGGCTTGGGCGCTAGGTTGCTGGCGACCCGACCGCGGAGGTGTCATGGATCGCCGGAGCTTTCTTCGCCTCGGGGTGCTGGGAGCGGGCAGTGCAACGCTCGCCCCTCGCCTCCTCGGGTCCGCACTGCCGCGCGCGTCGGCGGCTGAAGGGCCCTACGGCGCCCTACAGTCCGCGGACGCCAACGGCATCCAGCTACCCGCCGGCTTCACGTCACGTGTCGTGGCCCGGAGCGGACAGATCGTTCCGGGGTCAAGCCATGTCTGGCACGCCGCTCCCGACGGCGGGGCCTGCTTCTCCGTTCCGGGCGGTGGCTGGGTCTACGCGTCGAACAGCGAGTTGGGCAGCGGTGGTGGCGGCGTCGGCGTGCTTCGCTTCGGTGCCGACGGCGCCGTGTCTGGTTCCTATCCAGTGCTCAGTGGAACGAACCGGAACTGCTCCGGTGGGCCTACTCCGTGGGGCACCTGGCTGTCCTGCGAGGAGGTCACCACCGGTCAGGTCTGGGAGTGCGACCCGCTGGGCACGAGCGCCGCGGTCGCCCGGCCCGCCATGGGCCGGTTCAACCACGAGGCCGCCGCCGTCGACCCCGTAGGCCGAGCTGTCTATCTCACCGAGGACGCGGGCGACGGCCGCCTTTACCGCTTCCGGCCGACGACATGGCCTGACCTGAGCGCAGGCACTCTCGAGGTGGCCACCGTTTCCGGGTCGGTCGTGACCTGGTCCCCGATCCCTGATCCCGACGGGTCCCCTACCGCGACGCGCAGTCAGGTCGCGGGCAGCACCCCGTTCAACGGCGGAGAGGGCGCCTGGTACGGCGACGGCAAGGTGTGGTTCACCACCAAGGGTGACAACCGGGTGTGGGAGCTCGACGTGGCGACCGACCCGCAGAACATCCGGGTGATCTACGACGACAACACCTCCCCGAACCCGGTCCTCACCGGCGTGGACAACATCGTCGGTTCCGCTTCGGGCGACCTGTTCGTCGCCGAGGATCCTGGCAACCTCGAACTGGTTCTGATAGAGCCGGGCGGCGCCACGTCGGCGTTCTTGCGGTTGCTGAACCAGACCGGCTCCGAGCTCGCTGGGCCCGCCTTTGACCCCTCGGGTACCCGGCTCTACTTCAGCTCCCAGCGAGGGCCCACGGGGAGCGGCTCGGGCATCACCTACGAGGTGAAGGGGCCGTTCCGCAGTACGGCTCCGACCACGACGACCACCACGACCGCTCCGACGACCTCCACCGTCCCAGCCACCACGACGACCGCGCCCACCACCACGACCACCAAGCGCAAGGGGCGCAAGCCCCGCTGAGAGACCGCAGACGAAGGCGGTGGGTTGGGAGCAAGCCGGCACGTATATGACAAGAGCACTCAGTGACGTGCTGTGGCGGACGGGCTAGCATGTTTTCGTAGGCAACGACCTCGGTGCCTCAGGGGCCAAACAATTTCCTGTAGACAAGCAAGGGGAGCTCACAGATGTCTAGAACGCGCCGCCGGGGAGTCACCGCAATCGCGCTTACGCTGGGGATGCTGGGTTGGATAGTGGTGAGCGCGTCGCTGGCGCCTTCTCAGCCCGACCCGCGTAAGAATGAGAACCCCTGCACACCGGCGAACCCGCAGTCCGGGGTGAGGCCGGGATGGGGTAACGGAGACAAGAACCACGACCACAGTGGGCCCCCGGGTAGGTGCCGTACCACGGTAACCACCGCGCCGACCACCACCACCGTGGCCCCGACCACCACCACCGTGGCCCCGACCACCACC